>WOVA01000009.1 GCA_009773155.1 Elusimicrobiota bacterium | reverse complement strand
CGTCTCGGGCTACAGCCCGCTGGAGAGTGCAACTCCACCCAGAGTATCCGATGTTATATTGGCATGAGAATTAGGGCTCTGCGAAAATCGGTGTTAAAAGATGAAACACGAGCTTGAGGGCGTATGCGCCGAGTCCGTCTCATTCCGCGTAGTCGGGGGAAAACTCAAAGGCGTGAAATTCTACAAGGGCTGCCCGGGCAATCTCCGGGCCATGGCCCTGCTGCTGGAGGGAATGCCCATGAAGGAAGCCGCGCGCAAGCTCAAGGGCATCAAATGCGGCGGCAAGCCCACCTCCTGCTCCGACCAACTGGCCCGGGTGCTGGAAAAACTGGCGGCCGGCGCCGGGCCGGCCGGGGGGGAATAGCGGCGGACCGCCGCGCGCTCCCATGGAGATACTTGCGCCGGCCGGTTCCAAAGAATCGTTCCTCGCCGCCATCAAAGCGGGCGCGGACTCCGTCTATGTCGGGCTCAAGGAATTCAACGCGCGTCAAAGCGCCCCGAACCTGGACTATCACGACCTGGCGGTACTGACGGACTACGCCCATTCCCGGAAGGTGAAGGTCTATTTCGTACTCAACATTCTCATAAAGCACGACGAGATGAACGACGCCGTGCGGCTGCTCTCCCGCGTTTCGAAGACGGGAGTGGACGCCGTCATCGTGCAGGACCTGGGCCTGGCGAGGATAGTAAAGGACTATTTCCCCGGACTGAGGCTTCACGCCAGCACGCAGCTGGCCTGTCATAATTCTTCCGGCGCGAAAGCGCTGGCGGGGCTCGGGTTCAGGCGCGTCGTGCTGGCCAGGGAACTGACCCTCTCCGAGATCAGGCTGATAACGGCCTCGAGCAAGTCCATCGAGTACGAGATCTTCGTGCACGGGGCGCTCTGCTTCTCGATATCGGGGATGTGCCTTTTCTCCTCGCTGATGAGCGGCAACAGCGGCAACCGCGGCCGCTGCGCGCAGCCCTGCCGCAGGCTCTGGCGCGGCAAAAAAAACGCGGGCTACCTGTTCTCGCCCAAAGACCTCGAGCTGATAGACCACCTTGAAAAGCTAGGCAGGACCGGGGTCTCTTCCCTTAAGATAGAGGGAAGGATGCGGAGCAGCGAATACGTGTTCAGGGCCGT
Organism: Elusimicrobiota bacterium; assembly: GCA_009773155.1. Classification (GTDB taxonomy): domain Bacteria; phylum Elusimicrobiota; class Elusimicrobia; order Elusimicrobiales; family UBA9959; genus UBA2231. Next base: position 64,090 of record WOVA01000009.1, on the reverse strand, counting down.
GTCGCAGTACAAGACCGGCCGGAAGACCGAGGACCTGGGGCGCAGAAAGACCGCCTGCCTCTTTTCCGGACGCGACGAAAAACTTTTCGAACCCGAAAAAGAACAGTGCCTCGGCGTGAAGATCGGGGAGTTCCCGCACTTCAAAGCCAGGGCGGGGGACCGGGTGCGCGTGGTGGACCCGAAAACCGACCGCAGCTGCGTCTTCAAGTACGGGGTGGAAAAACCGGACCTCACCGGCTTCAAAAAAGGAGATCCCGTCTATCTTTCGGGGTCCAGGGATTTCGAAGGCGATTCGCTGGCCAAAGAACTGGACGCCATCTACGCCGCCTACCGGAGCAAGGCAAGTCCCGCGGGAATACCGGCGAACCAGTACACCAGCCTGGTCGCCAGGGTCTGGCCCAAACCCGCGCCGCAAAAAGAAAGGCTGTGGTTCAGGATAAAAGATCCGGCATGGCTTGAACTGCTGCCGCCCGAAAACCTCATCTTCGCGGTCGATCAGACGAACCTGCGGCATCTCCCCGCGGCCGCCACGGTAGAACTGCCTCCTTTCATCGCCGAAAGGGAACTCGGCGACTACAGGCGGATACGCGCGGACGGATATGTCCTCAACAATATCTCCCACTTCGGCATAGTCCCCGCGAGCGCCGCAAAGATCGCCGGGCCGTTCCTCTACGCCTGGAACGCGTACGCGGCCAGGGCGCTCAAGGACCTGGGGGTGGAAAAATTCTTCGCCTCATGGGAAGACGACTCCTCGAATATCCAGCGGCTGAAATTCCCGCTGATCGTCACGCTGTTCGGCAGGCCCGTGATAGCCCGGTCACGGATGCTGACCAGAGAGCACGATTACGGCACGGTCCGCTCCGAAGAGACCGGGGTGGAACTGGACCAGAGCATGGAGGGGGAACTGAGCGTGCTGGTCGGCAAAATCCCCGTAATGCTTTTCGACGCGAAGGAAAGACTCAAAAGCGCCGGGGTGAACGAATTCTGCGTGGACCTCAGCCGCATAAAGCCCGACGGGAGGTTCCTGGCGGAACTGCTGGCCGCCTGCGAGAACGGCAGGAACTTCGGTAATTCGTGCGCGTTCAATTTCAGGAGGGGCGTGAAGTAAGCGGCCGAACCAACGGCCTCGGTCGGCGGCCCGATAAAGTAGAATAGTCTAATGAGCGAAGAGCGGAAGCCGGACCTGCCGGAGGATTTCGACCTGATCGCCGCCTTCAACGGAGGCGACGAGTCCGCCTTCGCGCGCATCGTGGAGAAGTATGCCGGCAGGCTGATAAATTTCCTCTACCGCTACACACGCGACCGCGGGACGGCCGAGGACCTGGCGCAGGAAACCTTCCTCCGCCTTTACCGGGCTTCGCCCGCCCTGGAACCCAGGGCCGCCCTCTCCACCATTATCTTCCGCTTCGCCTACAACCTGGCCGTCGACAGCGGCAGGCGCGCCGCCTCCCGGTACGCCCGCGCTCCCGTCTCCAGCCTGGACGCCGCGTCGGAGCGCGGCCTTGACCCCGCGGGCGACGCTTCGCCCGAACAGCTTATGGAGAAGGCCCAGGGCGAAGAGGCGGCGGCCGCGGCGCTGGGCGCCCTGCCGGATTCGCAGCGCACCGCCATTCTTCTGCGGGTCTACGAGGACCGCTCCTACGCGGAGATAGCCGAGATAATGAACCTAACAGTTCCTTCGGTAGAATCGCTTCTTTTCCGCGCCAGGCAGACCCTGGCGAAAAAACTCAAAAGATAGGCCGCAAGTTTCCGGCCGTTCCTGCGTTGAAAGGCGTAGAGGACAAATCTATGCCCGACCAGAAAAACTGCGGACACCTGCGGAACCTGTCGGCCTATATGGACGGCGAGCTTACACCGGCCGGAGCGGGCCGGCTGGAAGAACATCTCAAAGGCTGCCCCTCCTGCGCCGCCGCCCTTGACCGGATGCGGACGGCCGAAAGCGGCCTGCGGGCCCTGCCGGCCGCGGAGCCGCCTCCTTTCTTCGCCGCGCGAGTAGCCGCGGCCGCCGCGGCGCTGGAGCGGGAACGGTCCTCCCTGCTGCGCTTCCTGCGGCTGCCGGCCCCCGCCGCCGTCGCGCTCTCGGCGTTCATACTGCTCAACGCCCTTACTTTCGCGCTCAACGCCGGCGCCCTTGAAAGCGTTCAGCGCGGGGAACTGGCGAAAAAGACCGTGGCGCAGATGCTCCGGCCCTCCAGCATCATCAACCCCGTGGCGGTGGCCAGGCTCTGCAACGAATGCTCCGCCTATCTGTGCGGCTGCATGCGCGAAGCCGGGAAGGGCCATCTTTGCCCGTGCAAGTCCTGCGCTATGGAGAAAACTTATGTCCACTAAACTGGCCCTGGCCGCCCTTACAATGGGGGTATTCTCTTTTATTCATTTTTTCGGGGTGGAGAAAGCCGCTATGGCAGTGGCCTTCGGCGTGCTGGCGCTTAAAGACCCGTCCATCACGGACCGGGGACGGAAGCTCGCGAAGGCCGCTGTCCTGACCGGTCTCGCCTACCTGCTGGTGCTGGCCGGAGTCGTGCTTTACCATCTGCCCGGGCTCAACGCCCTGGCGGCCAGGCTGAGATGAGGGAGTTATGAAACCGATCGTCGCGTTTTTTTTATTTTTAACGCCAACACTCTGCGCTGGGGAGGGGCCGCGCCTTGCCCTCCAGTCGTTCCTGGAGGAGGTCAGGGCCGCCAACCCGGAGATAGCCGCCGCGGCCGGCCTCTCAAAAGCCGCCGCCGCCCGGGTACGCCAGTCCTGGCTGCCGATGGACCCTGTCCTTGAATTCGAGCGCATGTACGCCGACGGCCCGCTGGGGGCCGGCGCCGCGGAGCGGACGATCGCCGTGCGGCAGGAATTCAGGAATCCCTACAAGTCCCGGCTGGCGAGGAACGCCGCGCTGGGCGAAAGCTCATATTACAAGGGGCTCTCCGGGGAACGCGCCAACAAGGTGCTGGCGGAGGCGGTGGAAGCCTTTCACAACTACCTGCTGTCGACCCGCACAGAGCGCCTTTACACGGAGAACCTGGAGCTCCTGCGCGGCTTCGCGCGGGCCGCCGAAAGCCGCTACGCGGCCGGGCGGGGCTCCCAGGCCGACGCGCTGAAAGCGCAGGTCGAGCTTTCAAAGGCGCAGGGACTGCTGCTGGAAGCGACACAGAAAAAGGGAATCGCGGCGGCGCGGCTCAACGCGCTGCGCAACCGCCCGCCGGCCGCCGCCGTCGGCGCTCCGGAGGAGGAGGATTTCTCGCCGGAACCCGCCGATTACGCCGCCCTGGAAGCGGCGGCGCTGGCCGACAATCCCCTGCTCAAGGCGCTCAGGGCCAGGGTCGGGGCTTACGACAGCAAAGTGACGCGGGCCAAGGCCGGCTACGCGCCGGACTTCATGGTGGGGCTGCGGCGCCGCTCCGCCGACAGCGCCGCGATGGACGGCACTTACGACATGTCGCTGGGGTTGACCTTGCCCTTATGGTTCGGCCGCAACAAGGCGGAACTGCGGGAGGCCAAGGCGGAGCGGGCCATGGCCGAGGCGGAATACAACGCCGCCCGCAACGCGCTGCTGCTGGAGCTCAAGTCCGCGGTGCTGGAGCTGGACTGCTGCGCCAACCTCATCCATATCTATGACTCCGCCGTCCTGCAGGCCGAACAGGCGCTCAAGGCATCCCGGACTTCTTACGAGGCCGGGCAGACATCTTTCCTCGAACTCATCGAGGCCGGCCGCGCGCTGCTGGAAGTACAACGCGAATCTTACCGGTCCCGGGCCGAGTACGCCTATTGGCGGGCCCGCAAAATGTCCATAACAGGAGAAGGCTTATGATTTCCAGGTCAAGACTCGCCGCCGCCGCGCTGGGAGCGGCGCTGCTGCTCGGAGGCGGCTACGCCGCCTGGAAGCACTACGACGGCGGCCGCGCTCACACGCAGGCCGAACTGTACTACTGCCCGATGCACCCGGACGTCACCTCCGACAGTCCGGGAGACTGCCCGATCTGCAATATGCATCTGGTAAAGAAAGAGGCTCCCGCGCCGCCGGCGGATCTGTACTACTGCCCGATGCACCCGGACGTTACCTCGGACAGGCCGGGCGACTGCCCGATCTGCAACATGCACCTCGTCAAAAAGGAAGCCGCGGCCGGCGGGGAGCGCAAGTCGCAGGTTCCGGGGCACGGCATGGTCACGCTCACGCCGGAAAAACAGCAGCTGATAGGCCTCAAGACCGGCGTCGCCGCCTGGCGCGGCCTGGCCAGGACGATCAGCGCCACCGGAAAGGTCGCGTACGATCCCGCTCTCTACAGCGCCGTGACCGAATACCGCGAGGCCGCGGCCGCGCGCGACCGCATGAAGCGGAGCGGCTGGCCGGACGCCAGGGAACGGGCGGCCGCGCTGGCTGACGCCGCCAGGCTGCGGCTGCTGCAGCTCGGCCTCGACGAAGGCCAGCTGGCGGAGGCCGAAGGGGACTCCGCGAGTTTCGAGAACCTGCTGCTGCCGCGCGAGCGGGCCTGGGTTTACGCGCAGGTCTACGAATACGACTCCGCGGCCGTGAAGCCGGGCCAGAAGGCCGCCATACGGTCCCGCGCCTGGCCGGGCAGGGATTTTTACGGCGTCGTGCGCTCGCTGGACCCGGTACTTTCCGGGGAGACGCGCACCCTGCGCGCCAGGATAGAAACGGAGAACCCGGCCCTGGAACTGCGCCCGGAGATGTACGTGGAGGTCCGCATAGAGGCCGGCCTCGGCACGGCGCTGACGGTGCCCGCCGGCGCCGTGCTCGACACGGGCGAGAAGGAGCTGGTCTTCGTTATGAAGGACGGCGGCGTCTTCGAGCCGCGCGAGGTCCGCACCGGCAGGCGGGGCGGGGACTACGTGGAGGTGCGCTCGGGCGTCTCCGCCGGAGAGAAGGTAGTGACCTCGGCCAACTTCCTGATAGACTCGGAGTCCAGGATGCGGGCGGCCCTGGGGGACTGACAGGCTTATGATACGGAACATCATATCTTTCTCCGCCAATAACCGGGTACTGGTGCTGATAATAGCGCTGGCCGCGGTCGCGGCGGGCGTCTACTCCGTAAAGAACATCAGTCTCGACGCCATACCGGACCTCTCCGACACGCAGGTCATCGTCTACTCCCGGTGGGACCGCTCGCCGGACGTCATCGAGGACCAGGTCACCTACCCGGTCATTGCCTCCCTGCTCGGCCTGCCCGGCGTGAAGACCATCCGCGGCTTCTCCGATTTCGGCTTCTCCTACGTCTACGTCATCTTCGAGGACGGCACCGACATCTACTGGGCGCGCTCGCGCGTGCTGGAATACCTCAGCAAGATCCTGCCGCAGCTGCCCGACGGCGTCAGGACCGAGCTGGGCCCCGACGCCACCGGCGTGGGCTGGATCTACCAGTACGCCCTCGTGGACAGGACCGGCCGCCACGACCTGGCCGAACTGCGTTCCTTCCAGGACTGGAACCTGCGCTACCAGCTGCAGTCGGTGCCGGGCGTGGCCGAGGTGGCGGCTTTCGGCGGCTTCCAGAAGCAGTACCAGGTCAACCTCGATCCGGACGCGCTGGCCGCCCACGGAATTTCGATCGGCGCGGTCATGAAGGCCGTACAGGAGGGGAACGAGGAGACCGGCGCCCGCCTGATAGAGTACGCCGGCGCCGAGTACATGATCCGCGGCAGGGGCTACGCCAAATCCATAAGGGACATAGAGGAGATAGTGGTGGCCGCCCGCGGCCCCGGCGGCACCCCCGTCCTGGTCAAAAGCGTGGCGAAGGTGACGGCCGCGCCGGAAATGCGCCGCGGCCTCGGGGACCTCGACGGCGAGGGGGACGCCGTGGGCGGCATAGTGGTCATGCGCCACGGCGAGAACGCGCTCACCGTGATAGAGCGCGTCAAGGAACGCCTGGAGGAAATAAAGACCTCGCTGCCGGAAGGGATGGAGATACTGACCACGTACGACCGCTCCGACCTCATCAAGCGCGCCATCGCCACGCTCAAAAGCCAGCTCACGGTGGAGATGATAATAGTCAGCCTTGTCATACTTTTCTTCCTCTGGCACATCCCCTCGGCGATAATACCCATCGTGACCATCCCGGTGGCGGTCCTGCTGGCCTTCATCCCGATGTACCTGGCCGGCATCAGTTCCAACATCATGTCGCTGGCCGGCATAGCCATCTCCATAGGCGTGCTGGTGGACGGCGCCATAGTCGAGGTGGAGAACGCCTACAAGAAACTGGAACACTGGGAGGCCGGGGGGCGCAAAGGCGACTTCCACGCCGTGCGCCTGGAGGCGCTGCAGGAGGTGGGCCCGTCGGTCTTCTACGCCCTGCTGGTGATAGCCGTGGCTTTCCTGCCGATCTTCACCCTTGTGGACCAGGAAGGCCGCCTCTTCAAGCCGCTGGCCTACACCAAGAACCTGACGATGTTCGTCGCCGCCATACTGGCCATAACGCTGGACCCGGCGCTGCGCATGATGTTCACCCGCATGGACTATGTCCATTTCCGTCCGGCCTGGCTCTCCGGCCTGGTCAACGCCGTCACCGTAGGGAAATATTATCCCGAGGAAAAGCACCCGGTCTCGCGGCGGCTCTTCAGGGTCTACGAGCCCGTCTGCCGCTGGACGCTGGAACACCCGCGAAAGGTGCTGGCGGGAGCGCTGGTCCTGGTGCTCACCACTATACCCGTCTATCTTAAGATCGGCTCCGAGTTCATGCCCCCGCTCAACGAAGGCACTATCCTCTATATGCCGACCACCCTGCCCGGCATCTCGATCACCGAGGCGCAGCGGCTTATGCAGGCGCAGGACAGGATACTCAAATCCATCCCGGAAGTGGAGCGCGTCCACGGCAAGGCGGGCCGCGCGGACACCTCCACCGACCCCGCGCCGTTCTCGATGATGGAGACGGTCGCGGTGCTCAAGCCGATGGACCAGTGGCGCGGCAAGGACCGCTGGTACTCGTCCTGGGCGCCGGAGTTCCTTAAAGCGGCGCTGCGCCGGGTCTGGTACGACAGGATGACCTGGGACGAACTGATAGACGAAATAGATTCGAAAATGCGGTTCCCCGGGGTATCCAACGCCTGGACCATGCCGATAAAAGCCCGCATCGACATGCTCAGCACCGGCGTGCGCACCCCCGTGGGCATCAAGATCTTCGGCTCGGACCTCAAGACCATAGAGGAGACCGGCCTGGAGGTGGAGCGGATCGTGCGCCAGGTCAAGGGCACCCGCAGCGTCTACGCCGAGCGCACCGCCGGCGGCTACTTCCTCGACTTCGAGCTGCGGCGCGACCAGCTCGCCCGCTACGGCCTTACCGTGAAAGAGGCGCAGATGGCGCTGATGACCGCCATCGGCGGCCAGAACCTGACCACCACGGTGGAGGGCCGGGAGCGCTACTCCGTCAACGTGCGCTACGCCCGGGATTTCCGCGACGACGTCGACAAGCTCAGGCGCGTGCTGGTTACGGCGGAGAACGGGGTGAACGTGCCGCTGGGCCAGCTGGCCGACATCGTCTTCCGCTCGGGCCCCGCGATGATACGCAACGAGAACGGCCTGCTCTCCGGCTACGTCTACGTGGACATCGCGGGCGTGGACGTGGGGACCTACGTGAAGAACGCCAAGCGCATGGTGGCCGGCCACGTGAAGCTGCCGCCGGGATATTCGCTGCAATGGAGCGGGCAGTACGAGAACATGCTCCGCGTGCGCGAGCGCCTGACGTTCGTGCTGCCGCTCACTCTCTTCCTTATCTGCCTGCTGATCTACATGAACACGAAGTCGGCGGTCAAGACCGGCATCGTCCTGCTGGCCGTGCCGTTCTCGCTCATCGGGGCCGTGTGGTTCGTCTGGCTGCTCGACTATAACATGTCGATAGCGGTCTGGGTGGGCATGATCGCCCTGATGGGCCTAGACGCCGAGACCGGCATGTTCATGCTGCTCTACCTGGACCTCGCTTACGAGGAACTCCGCAAGAGCGGGCGCCCGTTCACGCTGAAAAACCTCCAGGAAGCCGTCGTGCACGGCGCGGTCAAGCGCGTGCGGCCCAAGATGATGACCGTGATGACCGCCTTCATGGGACTTATCCCCATAATGTGGTCGCTGGGCACGGGGGCCGACGTGATGAAGCGCATAGCCGCGCCGATGATAGGCGGCCTGTTCACCAGCTTCGCGCTTGAACTGCTGGTCTACCCGGTGGTGTTCTACCTGTGGAAGAAGCGCGAAACAGGGGCGTCCGACGAGATGCGGCAGTATACTTGACCAGAGAGGGAGCGGGAATCAATTTATGAAGCGCCTCGTCAGCCCGGAAGAAAACCTGAAAAAAGCGGTGATCCCGCTCGAAGGCGTACATTGCGCCAGCTGCGTAAGCCGCATCGAAACAGGCCTGGAAAAAGTTCCGGGCATGAAACGGGTATCCGTAAACCTGCCCTCCAGAACCGCCTTTATTCTATACGACCCCGCCGGGGTCGGACCGGCGCAGCTCGCGGACCGGATAGCCGAACTGGGCTATAAAGCCCTGGGCGTCCTGGAGTCGCCGGCCAAGGCGGAGAATATCGCCACGGCCGGCCTGGAAGAGGAGAAACGCCTGTTCCGGGTAAAATTCCTGGCCGCGCTGGCCCTGACCGGCTACACACTGCTGGAACTCGCCGCGGACCTGCCGCCGTATACGGTCATGGCGGCGGCGGCCCTGGCCTGGGGCTGGTGCGGCTCCCATTTCCACGCAGGCCTGCTGCGGGCGCTTAAAGCCCGCACCGCCGACATGAACACGCTGGTTTCCCTGAGCACCAGCGTCATATTTTTCTACGGTCTGGCCATAACCTTCTTCCCGCGCCTCGCCGGCGCGCACCAGCACGCCCAATGGCATGAAGTGGCCATGCTGATAACTTTTATAAACCTCGGACGCTGGCTGGAGGCGCGCTCCAAAAGCAAAGCCGCGGAGGCCGTGTCCGGGCTTTTTAAATTAGCGCCGAAAACCGCCAGGCGCCTTAAGGACGGCGCCGAGGAAGTGGTGCCGGCGGAAAGCATTCTGCCCGGGGACGTCATACGCCTGCGCCCCGGCGAGCAGGTGCCGGTGGACGGCGCCGTCCTCGGCGGTTTCTCCAGCGTGGACGAGGCTCTGCTGACCGGCGAGCCGGTGCCGCAGGACAAGGCGCCGGGGGCGAAGCTCTACGCCGGGACCATAAACAAGACCGGCGCGCTGGAGTTCACCGCCACCGGCGTGGGAGAGGACATGGCGCTGATGAAGATCATCAAGGCCGTGGAAGAAAGCCAGGCGGGCAAGAACTCCGTGCAGCGGCTGGTGGACCGCATCTCGTCGTATTTCGTGCCGGCCGTTATCCTGCTGGCCCTTGGCGCGGGCGGAGTGTGGCTTCATTACGCCGACCTCCCGCGCGCCGTCGGCGTTTTCGCGGCGGTACTGGCCGTGGCCTGCCCCTGCGCCATGGGCCTGGCGGTGCCGATGGCGGTGTCCGTGGGCTTCGGCCGGGCGGCGGAACTCGGGATGCTGATCAATAACGCGGAAGCGCTTGAACGCATTCCGAAAATAGACGTTATCATCTTCGACAAGACCGGAACGCTTACGGAAGGGCGCATGAAAGTCTCCGCCGTGCGCCCGCGGGCGATAAGCGAGCCGCAGTTCCTGTCGCTCCTGCTGAGCGCGGAAGAGAGCTCCGAACATCCCTTCGCCGAGGCGGTGCGGCTATACGCCCGGGAACGCCATATTGTCCATCGGAAACCGGACTCCGTTGAAGCGGTGCCGGGCAAGGGAATTAAAGTGAAGGCTGGCGGCGGCGAGATCATGGCCGGCAGCGCCAAGTGGTTCGCCGAACTTGGCGTGCCGGTGCCGGACGAGGCGGCGGCGGAGATAAAGGCTTCCGCCGGCTCTCTGCTGCTGCTCGCGGAGAACGGGATCTTCAGGGGCTACGCCGAACTTTCCGACACGCTCAGGCCGGAAGCCGCCGGGCTGGTGGCCGGACTGACCGCTATGGGCATAAAGCCGGTAATAGCTTCCGGCGACAGGCGGGCCGCCGTGGAGGCCCTGGCCGGGACCCTGGGGATCGAAGAATTTTACGCCGAGATCTTCCCGGAAGAGAAGAGCGGCATAATCATGCGCCACAAAGCCCTGGGCGCGAAGGTGGCGTTTGTGGGGGACGGTTTCAACGATGCCGCCGCCCTTTCGGAAGCGGACATAGGAATAGCCCTCAGGTCAGGCGCGGACATAGCCGTCAAGGCCAGCGACATCACCCTCATGCACAACGGCATAGCGGGCGTGGCGCAGGCTTTAAAACTCGCAAAAGCGATCAGGCGCAATATAACGCAGAACCTCGTCTGGGCCTTCGCCTATAACGCGGCGCTCGTGCCCCTGGCCGCCGGCGTCCTGTATCCCGTCTGGGGGCTGTTGATACCGCCTTACTTCGCGGGGGGAGCCATGGCGATGAGTTCCGTTTCCGTTGTCGTCAACTCCCTGCGCCTCAGAAAGCTGAAGTTGTAGTACGGGAGAACCGTCATGGAAGAAACCAGAAATACCGGCACCGTGCTCGACCTGATAGGGAATACGCCGCTGCTGAAGGCGCGGAAGCTGGACGCGGGCAGGTGCGAACTTTTCCTGAAACTGGAGTGCCAGAACCCCGGCGGCTCCATTAAGGACCGGATAGCGCTCTCCATGATCACCGCCGCCGAGAAGGAAGGGAAACTGCGCCCCGGCTCCACGCTGGTGGAGGCCACCGCGGGCAACACGGGCCTGGGCCTGGCGCTGGTGGCCGCGCAGAAGGGCTACAACCTTACCCTCGTGATCCCCGACAAGATGAGCCGGGAGAAGATCTCCCACCTGCGCGCGCTCGGCGCCCGGATAGTGGTTACCCGCTCCGACGTGGAGAAGGGCCACCCCGAGTACTACCAGGAAATGGCGGAGCGCATAGCCGGGGAAACTCCGGACAGCTTCTACATCAACCAGTTCGCCAATCCCGCCAACCCGGACGCGCACGAAAAGACTACGGGCCCGGAGATATGGGAACAGATGGACCATAAGGTCGACGCCATCGTATGCGGAGTAGGTTCCGGCGGCACCATGACCGGCCTCTCCCGCTATTTCTCGCGCGTATCGCCCGCCGCCGAATTCGTCCTGGCCGACCCGGCGGGCTCGGTGCTGGCCGGCTACGTCAGGGACGGAACGACGGGAAAGGCCGGCTCCTGGCTGGTGGAAGGCATAGGCGAGGACTTCATTCCTCCGATAGCCGACCTGTCGCGCGTGGCCGGGGCCTATACGGTGACCGATGCCGAGAGTTTCGCCGCCGCGCGGGAACTGCTGCGCGCCGAGGGCGTGCTGGCCGGCTCCTCTTCGGGAACGCTGCTGGCGGCGGCCCTGCGTTACTGCCGGGAGAGTAAAACGCCCAAACGCGTAGTCACATTCGTCTGCGACACCGGCAACAAGTATCTTTCAAAAATGTACGACGACGATTGGCTGGCCGGCCGCGGCCTGCCCAGGGAGACCGTTATATGAACTTCGAGACGGCGCTGATACACGCGGGCCAGGCGGCCGACAGGCAGACCGGTTCGGTCAGCGTGCCGGTATACCAGACCTCCACTTATAAGCAGGACGGCATCGGGCGCGACCGGGGCTGGGAATACTCCCGCACCGGCAACCCGACGAGGAAGGCGCTGGAGGACTGCATAGCGGCGCTGGAAGGGGTTAAATACGGCCTGGCTTTCGCTTCGGGCCTGGCGGCCGAAACGGCCGTGCTGGGCGGCCTGCTGAAGAAGGGCGACCATGTTGTGGCCGGCGACGACCTCTACGGCGGGACATACCGGCTCTTTGAGAAGGTCTTCCGGCACTGGGGGCTGGAGATATCCTACGCCGACTCCAAAGACCCCGCCTCGTTCAAAAGGGCCATGCGCCGCAGTACGCGCCTGGTCTGGGTGGAAACACCCACCAACCCGCTGCTCAATATCACCGACATAGCGGCCGTAGCGGAGACGGCCCGCAAAGGAAAAGCGCTGCTCGCCGTGGACAATACCTTCGCCACCCCGTATTTCCAGCGGCCCGCGGAACTGGGCGCCGACATAGTGGTGCACAGTTCCACCAAGTACCTCGGCGGCCACAGCGACGTGATAGGCGGCCTGCTGGCGATCAAAGACAAGTGCGTTTTCGAGGCGGTGAAGTTCTACCAGAACGCCGCCGGCGCGGTACCCGGGCCGTGGGACGCCTGGCTGACGCTGCGCGGCATCAAGACTTTGTCCGTGCGCATGAAGGCGCACGAAGCCAACGCCTTCGCGATCGCGGCGGCGCTCTCGCGCCATCCCGCGGTGTCGAAGGTCTATTATCCCGGCCTGGAAAGCCACCCGGGGCATGAGCTGGCCGGCCGCCAGATGGACGGCTGCGGCGGCATGGTCGGCTTCGAACTCAAAGGGGGACGGCCGGCGGCGGAGAGCTTCTTCAGGCGGTTGAAGATCTTCTCGCTGGCCGAGAGTCTCGGCGGCGTGGAGTCGCTCGCCTGCTACCCGGCGGCGATGACGCACGCCGCGATACCGGAGCGCGACCGCCTCAAGCGCGGGATAACCGCGGGCCTGGTCCGCCTCTCCGCGGGCATCGAGAATTCCGACGACCTGCTGGAGGACCTGGCGCGGGCCTTGAAATGATATGACCCTGTCGAAGGAAGAACTCATACGCTATTCCCGCCAGCTGGTGATACCGGGCGTGGGGCCGGAGGGGCAGGAAAGGCTCAAAGCCGCCAGGGTGGCCGTGGTCGGCGCCGGCGGCCTGGGGAATATAGTCATGGCATACCTGGCCGGCGCGGGCGTGGGGGAGATAGGCGTCTTCGACTTCGGCCCCGTCGAACTGTCCAACCTGCACCGCCAGTTCGTTTACGGCACGGACGACGTGGGAAAGCTCAAGACCGGGCTGGCCGCGCGGAAACTGGCGGAAATAAACCCGGGGATCAGGGTCAACACCCGGGAGGGCCTGCTGACATCCGGGAACATGAGCGGCGCGCTGGCCGGCTATGATTACATCGCCGACTGCACCGACAATTTCACGGCGCGCGCGGCCATAAACCGGGCCTGCCTGGAGCTCGGGAAGACCTATGTGCACGCGGCCGTCTACCAGTTCGAAGGGCAGTTGACCGTCTTCTCACCGGGCCGCGGGGCCTGCCTGGCCTGCCTATGCCCCCGGACGGAGGACGCCGAGGCCCAGGTCTGCGCGGAAGCGGGCGTGATGGGGCCGGCGGCGGGCGCCGTAGCCTCCATGCAGGCGCTGGAAGTGCTGAAACTGATACTCGGCTTCGAGACGCTCAGGGACAGGTTCGTCATGCTGGACTTCCGCCTCGGCGGCTTCACCGTCGCCGAACTGAAGCGCAGGGAGGATTGCCCGGTCTGCGGCGCCAGAGCTTCCGCCGATCGCGCGTTCCTGAAGTCCGTCGAACCGGACTATATCACGCCCGAAGCGCTCAGGGACAAACTGTCCGGCCCGCGCCCGCCCCGCCTGCTGGACCTGCGCTATGAATGGGAGCACGACCTGGTCCATATCGCCGGCGACGAGTGGGTGGACCACGAAGAACTGCTTAGGACCGGAGCCGGCTTAGGACAACAGGAGGAGATAGTCCTCTACTGCAAGGGCCGGAGCAAGGCCGTCGCGGCCTGGCGCGCCCTTAAGGCCGGGGGCTTTACGGACGTTTCCGTGCTGGAAGGCGGCCTGGACGCCTGGTCCGGGAGGATAGACAGAACGCTGACGCGGTATTAGGAGGAGGGCGAGTATGGAAAAGAAAGCGCATCTATGCGAGATGGCGGACAAGAAAGAACTGTTCGGGGAATTGAAAGAAGCGGCCAGGAACGCCAGGTATATCTGTCCCGGCTGCGGCAGGGTGGCGGCCGACAAAGAGCGCATCTGCTGCCGGGCCGAAGAGCTTTACGGGCAGGAACAGGCCGCCGAAGGCGGCTGCTGCCGGGATCGGGATAAGGAGGAAGCATGAAACGGAACATGATGATAACAGCGCTGCTGACGCCGCTGCTGCTGGCGGGGGCGGCCTACGCCCAGCACGACCATAGCGGTCATGAGGGCCACAAGCACCAGGCCGTCAAAAAAGAGGCGCCGGCCAAGGCCGGGAAAGCGGCCGCCGCCGCCAAAAAAGCGGAGGCCGCCTACAGGAAGGTGACCAGGGCGGAGATAGGCAAAAGCGCCGTCTGCCCGGTAACGGGGGAGAAGGTCAAGGTGGACAAAGACACTATCTCCATGTCATACAAGGACAGGGTCTATTATTTCTGCTGCCCCGGCTGCGACGGATCCTTCGCCGCGGAACCGGAAAAATACGCGGTAAAGGAAAAGGCCGTCAAGAAGAAGTATGTCTGCCCCATGGGCTGCGCGGAATCCGATAAGCCCGGCCGCTGCCCCAAGTGCGGCATGGACCTGGTGGAGAAGAAGAAGGAACAGCCTGCCGCGAAAAAATACTCCTGCCCTATGGGCTGCGTGCAGTCCGAAAAGCCCGGCCGCTGCCCCAAGTGCGGCATGGACATGAAGGAGAAGAAATAACGCGGAATATTCCATCCGCAACTGGCACTGCACGCCTTACTTCTTCGCGGTTCTCGCCAGTCCGCGACCGGCGGCCGGGGAGGGGAGCATCCCCTTCGTGCGCAGGGCCGTGTGATAAAGCCCGGCCCAGGCGCAGGCCGCGCCGGTCCAGAGATGGAACTTGAAAACCAGCCTGGAGGTCTCTTTCGCCATCGGGATAAAAAGTCCGAATCCCGTCAGTACGCAGGCGGCGAAGGATATCAGAAGGAACCAGTTCCAGGCGAGCTTTATCCGGGCGGAGCCGGCGCCTCTTCTCCCGGCGGCCTCCGACGCCAGCGACAGGACCGCGAGGACGCCGAGAATTTCGAAAACGTAAAGGTCCAGGAGATATTTCATATCCGTCGGTATGCCCGGCAGGGTCCCGGACGGGGCCCTGCCGGGCTGTATATCAGAACGGCACGCCCAGCAGCAGCCGCGTCTGCGAGTCCTTGCTGCCCGGGTTCAGACCGTAGAGCTGGCCCAGGCTGACCCAGCCCTTCATGTCGGGAGCCCTGAAGTTGACGGTAGGGCCCAGATTGTACTTATCCGCCCCGTAGACGCCGGTCGCCTCCAGGCCGGCCCTGACGGTGTCCGTGAATTTCCATCCGGCTCCGGCCGAGAAGCGGTGTTCCGCGTCCGAAGGCCGCTCGAGGGGGAACTCCGCCACCTGGTTATAGGCCAGCCTCAGCCTGCCCAGGTCCTTTGCGAGTATCAGCTTGGCTTCCAGGGAGCCCTGGGCCGAGAGGTCGGTGCCGCGCTTGTACTCGGCGTAGAGCAGCGTGTCCAGGGGCAGCTCGCCCTTCTCGGCCAGGCGATGGCGCGCGCGCAGCTTCATCCCGTCGTAGCGGAACGTATTTGTAGTCGCCGTGCTGGCCTGGCTGAACATCTGGTAGAGCGACAGGTCTGTCCTGTCGGTCAGGCCGTATTCCAGCTCCACCCTGTGCTTCCAGGTGGAGTTCTCGGGGACGGAGGTGTCCGCCACTTCGGCGGTCGCGTAGTACCCCAGCTCCGCCTTTCCCGCGTGCATCGTCATGTACTCGTAGGTCCAGACGAAGGTGCGCGGGTCGGCCTTAGCCGGCCCCGCCGCCGCCGTCGTCATCAGGGCGGCCAGCATGGCCGCTATTACAGCTCACTGCGTGTTCTTTTTCATGTCGTCTTTCGTCTCCTTTTCGCTTTCTTATCATATGATTATGAGAATCATTATCATATTGAAACTAAAAAATATATACCTACTTCTTTCGCGCGCAGCAGGCGCAGAGGCCGTATATCTCCAGCCGGTGACCTTCCAGGCGGAAGCCGTGCCTGGCGGCCAGGCGCTCCTGAAGCCGCTCTATTTCCGGGTCCACCGCCTCCACGAAACAGCCGCAGGCCGTGCAGACCAGGTGGTCGTGATGGCCCCTGGAGCCGGCAGCTTCGTAGCGGGCCACGCCGTCCGGGGGGATGAACTCGGAGACCTTGCCGCAGCCGCACAGGCATTTGAGCGAGCGGTACACCGTGGCTATCCCGATGCCGGGAAGCCGCTTTTTAGCCTCGCGGTGGACTTCCTCGGCGCTGAGATGGCCGTCGCTGGACGCTACGGCGTCCAGCACCGCGTCGCGGCGCCGGCTTTTGCGGGCGCCCTGGCAGTCGCATGAATTGACTTCGGGTTTCTTTCTCGCCATATGATAACGGTTATCATTATCTTACATACGCCGCATATTTGTCAACCCCGGGCGGCACCCCGCCGCGCCGGTCCCGGCCTTTTTCAAACCACACACCTTATTAAATTTATATAATTATCGCGCGGCCATTGCCGCCATTGAAACGACTAACGAAGAACAGGGAGCTTACCATGAAGAAAGACTTACTTGCGGGTATTATATTTTTCGCGGTCGCGATGACCGCCTACGCCCATTGCGGCAAATGCCCGGGGGACAAGAAGGCCGGAGAAACCAAAGCCGCCGCCAAAGTCGAATGCCCCATGGCCAAGCAGGCCGCCGAGGGAGCCAAGCACGACTGTCCCGGCGCAAAGGCCGAAGCCGGGAAGAAGCACGATTGCCCCGGGATGAAAGACGAAAAGGGCCACGACTGCGGCAAGGGCAAGGAGTCCAAGGCCGCCTGCCCCAAGCAGATGGAAGGCGTCGCGAAGACCGTGAAGAACACGAAAGACGGCGTTGAACTGACGCTGGCCGCCAAGGGCAAGGAAGCGATAGCCAGGCTGCAGGAACTGACCGCGGTGCACTACGCCGGCGGCAACTGCTCCTGCCTGCCCAAGGACGCCACGGCCAAATTCGCTAACACCCCCGCGGGCGTGAAGATCGTCCTCGCGTCCAAGAAGCCGGAGACCGTAAAGGCGATGCAGGTGAAGTACGCGGCCGGAGGCCACAAGTGCGCCGGAGACCACGCCAAGGAAAAGCCGGCGAAATCTGGCGAGAAAGCCGCCGCAAAGTACGCCTGCCCCATGAATTGCGCCGAGTCGGACAAGCCCGGTAAATGCCCCAAGTGCGGTATGGAGATGAAGGAAAAGAAATGACACTGCACAAGGCGCTCGAGAGAGTAACCTTCCTCAAGGGGCTCGGCAGGCCCGACCTTAACCACATCGTAAAGATAGCCACCGTGCGGCGCTACAAGGCCGGGGACATGGTCTTCAACAAGGAAGAGGTGGGGAAGAACTTCTTCATCCTCAACGCCGGAAAGATAAAGATCTTCACCTCGCTCGGCGGGGGCAAGAAAAAGACGTTCGCCTTCCTGGGCAAAGGGGATTTCTTCGGCGAGATGTCGCTGCTGGGCGGCAAGATCCGTTCCGCCTCGGCCCAGGCCGTCGAGGACACGGAACTGCTGGTAATCTCCAAGCAGAACTTCGGAAAACTTGTCATGCGCCACGCCGACTTCAGCATGAAGATCATCCGCACCCTGGTAGAGCGCCTTGACAAGGCCAATAAAGAAGTGGAGTCCATGCTGTTCCACAATATCCTGGGACGGCTGGCCTCGGCGATACTCGAGCTCGAAGCCAAGTCCAAGGCGGGCCCGCTGACCGTGGCCATCGGCCAGGGCGAACTGGCCGAATACCTGGGCACCACCCGCGTGCCGGTCTGCCGGGCCGTCAACTCGCTCAAGCGCAGCGGGATCATAGACTACCAGCGCGGACGCATCCTTGTAAAGAGCAAGGCCAGGCTGCAGTCCATGGCCGCCATGGCGCGCGGATGAGCCGTACGCTGCGCGGCTTCCGGGACATACTGCCGCCCGACTCCGAGCTTTTCTCCGCCATCGAGGCGGCGGCGCGGGAGGTCTTCCGCCTGCACGGCTACCGGGAGATACGCATCCCCACGCTGGAAACAAAAGAGCTCTTCGTAAAATCCACCGGCGATACCACCGACATAGTCGAGAAGGAAATGTACGCCTTCACCGACGGCGGCGGGCGCGAAGTGGCGATGCGGCCCGAGGGCACCCCCGGCGTTGCCCGCGCCTACATAGAGCAGAACCTGTCGCAGGGCGGGCGCAACGCCAAGCTTTTTTATATCGGCCCGATGTTCCGCGCCGAGCGGCCCCAGGCCGGGCGCTACCGCGAGTTCACCCAGATAGGAGTGGAGTGCATCGGCAACGCTTCGCCTTCGGCCGACGCGGAATCCATCGCCCTGTTGGTAAAGGTCCTCGAAAAAGCCGGCGCGCCGGGCTGCACGGTGGAGCTCAACACCCTGGGCTGCTCTGAATGCCGCCGGGCCTACCGCGAGACGCTGCTGGGCTATCTCAAGCTCAACACGGAGGCCCTATGCGAGGCGTGCAAGCGCCGCGTGGACCGCAACCCGATGCGCGCGCTGGACTGCAAGGTGGACGGTCCCTGGCTGGCCGACAAGGCGCCGCGCATGGATCTCTGTCCCGGCTGCGTGGAGCATTTCGACCGCACCCAGGCGCTGCTCAAAGCCGCCGGGGTGGACTACAAGGTCAACCGTACGATGGTGCGCGGGCTGGACTATTACACCCGCACGGTCTTCGAGGTTAAGGCCGGCGCGCTGGGCGCCCAGGACGCGGTGGCCGGCGGCGGCCGCTACGACGACCTGATAAAATCCATGGGCGGCCCCGCCGCCCCGTCGGTGGGCTGGGCCATGGGCCTGGACCGCGCCGCGCTGGTCATCAGGTCGGCCGGAGCCGCGCCCGAGGAGAACGGTCCCGCGGCCTTCTTCGTCGCCTCCGGCAAAGAGGCCGGCCTCGAGGCCTTCCGGCTGATGTCGGACCTGCGCGCGGTCGGCATCGCCGCCGATTATTCCAATTTCGACCTCAGCCTTAAATCCCAGATGCGCTCCGCCGACAGGAGCGGGGCCGACTTCGCCGTCATCATCGGCGAGGACGAACTGAAGGCCGGCGCCTGTTCGCTCAAACCCCTCAAAGGACAGGCCGGACAGGAGAGCGTTCCTTTCGCGGGCCTCGCCTCCAGGCTGACCGCCAAACCCGTCTGAAAACGGCGAAGCAGCCGTCCCAGGAGAGCTATGACCACCGGACCCGACCATAACAAGACGAATCTGCGCACCCATGACTGCGGCGCCCTGCGTGACGCCGACGCCGGAAAGACGGCGACCCTCTGCGGCTGGATGGACTCCAAGCGCAATCACGGCGGAGTGCTGTTCATCAGCCTGCGCGACCTCTACGGCGTCACCCAGGTCGTGGCCAACCCCGGCACGGCGGCCTTCCAGGCGGCCGAGGAGTCCAAGGCGGAATATGTTCTGCGCGTGACCGGCAAAGTGACGCCGCGGCCGCAGGGTATGGTCAACCCGAAGATGCCCACCGGCGGGATAGAGCTGGTCGCCGAAAAGATAGAGACGCTCAATATTTCGCAGCCGCTGCCTTTCGACCTCGGCGAGCACGCCGGCGTCCTGGAGGACACGCGCCTCAAGTACCGCTACCTGGACCTGCGCCGCGGCAAGGTCGCCCGCAACCTCGTCCTGCGCAGCAAGGTGGCCGGCCTGGTCCGCTCCAACCTGCTCGCCAAAGGCTTCAACGAGATAGAGACCCCTATGCTGACCAGGTCCACGCCGGAGGGCGCGCGCGACTATGTCGTGCCGTCGCGCATGAACCCGGGCCATTTCTACGCCCTGCCCCAGTCCCCGCAGGTGTTCAAGCAGCTGCTGATGGTGGCCGGCATGGACCGCTACTTCCAGCTGGCCCGCGCGCTGCGAGACGAGGACCTGCGCGCCGACCGCCAGCCCGAGCACACTCAGATAGACGTGGAGATGTCCTTCGTGACCGAGCGGGACGTAGCCGCAGTAGTGGAGGACATGCTCGGCGCCGTCTTCTCCGGACTGGGCGAAAACATAGAGACGCCTTTCCCGGAGATGGAGTTCGCCGACGCCATGCTGCGCTACGGCTCGGACAAGCCCGACCTGCGTTACGAGCTGGAGATACAGGATTGTTCGCAGCTCTTCAAGGCTTCCGGCTTCAAGGTATTCGCCGAGGCGCTGGCCGCGGGCGGCGTGGTGCGCGGCGTCAAAGGCGAAGGCGGCGCGGCCGTCTATTCTCGAGGCGAGACAGACAAGCTCACCGAGACCGTCAAGAAGGCCGGGGCGAAGGGCCTGCTCTGGTTCAGGCTCAAGGACGGAAAGCTCGAATCCCCGGCGCTTAAATTCCTCTCCGAGGCCGAGACCTCGTCCGTGAAGGACTTCTTCGATATGAAGGAGGGGGACATCGTCTTCATGGTGACCGGCCCCGCGGCCCAGGCCGCGCCGCAGCTCGGGCTGGTGCGCAATGAACTGATAAAGAAACTCAAGCCCGCCCAGGCCCGCAAATGGGCCTTCCTGTGGGTGCGCCACTTCCCGCTGCTCGAAAAGGACGCCGAGAGCGGTCATTGGACTTTCACGCACAACCCGTTCACCGCGCCGCTGACCGAGGAACTGCCGATGCTCGACACCGACCCCGGCGGCATGCGCTCCTGCCAGTACGACCTGGTCCTCAACGGCGTAGAGCTAGGCTCCGGCTCCGTGCGCAACCACAGCCGGGCCGTGCAGGAAAAGATCTTCGGCCTGATGGGCTATTCGAAAGAAGAGGTACAGCGCCGCTTCGGCATGATAGTGAACGCGCTGGACTTCGGCGCGCCGCCGCACGGCGGGATAGGCATCGGCTTCGACCGGCTCATCGGCATACTCTGCGGCACCGACTCGATACGCGACGTCATAGCCTTCCCCAAGACGGCCAGCGGCTCCTGCCTGATGAGCGACGCGCCCTCCGCGATAGACGAGCGTCAGCTCAAAGAGCTTCACCTCAAGATAACGCAATAAGATGGGAGTCTACCCCGACTGGATCGTCGCGGAAGTCCGGAAGAGCAAATCCGGGCTCCGCGGCGCGCCGGCCCGCGACACCGCCGGCGACCTGGCCGGCGCGCGGCTGCACACCGTCTGCGATTCGGCGCTCTGCCCCAACAAGGGAAAATGTTTCGCCGAGGGCGAAGCCACTTTCCTCTTACTCGGAGATATCTGCACACGCGCCTGCGCTTTCTGCGCTGTGTCCAAGAAGAAGCCGCTGGCGCCGGACCCGGGCGAGCCTGCGCGGGTGGGGGAACTGGCGCGGCGCTGGGCGCTCAACTATGTCGTCTTCACCTCTCCCACCCGCGACGACCTGCCCGACGGCGGCGCGTCCCATTTCGCGGCGACGCTGGCGGCGCTTAAAAAGTCCGCGCCGGGCGTTAAGACCGAGCCGCTGATACCCGACTTCGGCGGCGACGGCGTCGCGCTCAGGACGGTGCTGGACGCCGGCCCCGACGTGCTGGGACACAACCTGGAGACCGTGCCGTCGCTCTACGCCGTGCGCAAGGGCGCCGATTACCGCCGCTCGCTGGAGTTCCTCTCGGACGCGAAAAAGTACAGGCCGGCCTCGCTGGTCAAGACCGGCTTCATGCTGGGATTAGGCGAGACGGACGCGGAACTGGAGGCGGCGCTAAGGGACGCGGTCTCCGCCGGCTGCGACCTGGTGACGCTGGGGCAGTACCTGGCGCCGTCAAAGGGACACTTCGAAGTAAAACGGTATTACACACCCATGGAGTTCGAGGCCTGGCAGCGCCGGGCCGTCGAGCTCGGCTTCAGGGCCGCCCTGGCCGGCCCGCTCGTGCGCAGCTCCTACCGCGCCGGCCGGCTCTACTCCCAGGCTGTTCCTTATTTCTCGGCGAGGGGGTAGTAGAAGTCGCGGATGCGGGCCTTGGCGGTCTCGGGCATGCCCTCGAACCAGGTCATGTGATAGCCGCGCGGACCCTCGCCGGGCCTGAACTTCCTGGTGTCCAGCGGGCGGGAATGTATGGCGGCGCTCAGCCGCTCGCCGTCGAAGATCAGTATCATGCGCGGCCCGGGCGCCGCCCTGCCCATCCAGTGGTCCTTCAGCATCCAGCTGCGCAGCGAGCCCCGGCCCGCCCAGGCCTCGTAAGAAAAATCCTCGAAGTGCCCCCGGAAATCCTCCTGGGTGAGCCCGCGCCGCGCGCCCTCCGCCAGCTTCGACAGGGCGTACTCGACCCGGGAATCCCGGCGTATTTCGCCCTCCTTCAGGAAGCCCGTGAAGCTCAGCATAGCGCGGCCGCTCTTCTCCTCTATCAGCCAGGCGCGCACATCGGTCAGGACCTCGCCTATCTTCGCGCTCTCCTCGTTATAGAGGGGGCTCTTCGCTCGTATCAGGCCGGTGAAAGGGTTATAGTCGCCCTTGTCTATCAGCGAGACCAGCCCGGTCAGCTGCCAGCCGCCCGAAACCGGGGCGCATTCAACAAAGGTATTCTTCCTGAGCTTAACGATGACCTTGCCTCCGGGTTTATCGAGGAGTTTCACCCTTCCGGAAGTGATCTCCGCGGAGGCTGGCAGAGAGGAGATCAGGAAAAGAGAGCAGGCGACTATCGTTGCGATGGTATTCATATCCCCATTTTATTTATTCCTGGGGCCTCTGTCACGGGCGTTCCGTATTTATTAGAATTACTCCGCAATGGAAACTCCTGAAAATGTCCCGGCGGGGCGGGGCCGCGGCAACAGCGGCCTGGCCTGGCTGGCGGACGGCTGGGATTTCTATGCGGGGATGCTGCCCCGGCTGGTCCCGGCCATACTGGCCGTGCCGCTGCTCTCCGTGCCGGTCTATTTCCTCGCCGACAGGTTCGGCAGCGTCTGGCCCGCCTACGCGTGGATGACGGCGGTCATAATACCCATCGAAGCGGGCGTGGCCCTTTTCTACATAAAGGCCGCCAGGGGCCGGGAATCGCTGCGCGACATATTCTACGGCTTCTCGATATATTTTAGGGCCCTGGCCTTCACCCTCATATTCTCGATGATGCTGCTGGGCGGGTTCATGCTGCTGATAGTGCCCGGCATACTCATCATGCTGGCCTACTCCTTCGGCGAGTACGCGCTGGTGGACGAAAACCTGCCGGTCAGGGAATGTTTCCTGCGCAGCGCCGCGATAACGCAGGGGCACCGGACGGACCTGCTGCCGGTGCTCGGGCTGATGGTGCTCATAGAGGTCTTCGCCCCGTCTATGATAGACCTAGGCTCCGTCAAGGCCCCGTCGGTGACGTTCAAGACCGGCTTCTGGGACGTGGCCGGCCACGCGCTCAAGAATTTCGTCTTCATCCCCTGGCTCAACTGCGCCGCGGCCATCGCCTATTGCAGACTCAAGGACCGGGCCGACCGGCCCCGCCTGACGGCGGCGGACGACGCCGGGGAAGAGGCGGAAGACCAGGAACCGCCGGCGGAAGAATGAAGCCGGTCACGCTCGTCTTCCTCTCGGCCAGGGAGAACATATACAGCCTGGCGGCACTCTCCGGCGCGCTGGAATCGCTGCCAGCCGAAGGATTCAGCGTCCGCTTCGCCCAAGACGTCCCCTCGCTGCTCTTCGAGACCGCCGCTGCGCTGGCCGCCGGCGAGACCGCGGTCGCCGCCCTTTCCTTCTCCACGCTGTCCGCGCCGGCCGCCGCCTCCGCGGCCGCGGCGCTGGACGAAACCTTCGGGAAAAAGGTCGTCCTTATCGCCGGCGGGCCGCATCCGTCCGGGGACCCGGGCGGCACGCTGGAGGCCGGCTTCGACTTCGTTTTCCGCGGAGAGGCCGAGGCTACGCTGCCGGCCTTCGTCCGCTCGCTGGCCCGGGGGGATATCCCCGACGGCCGGGTGATAACGGCCTCCTCTCCGGCGGACCTGGACTCCTTCCCGCCGGGCTCTCTGCGCTGGGGCCGGTTCTCGCCGGTGGAGATAACCCGCGGCTGTCCCTACGCCTGCGCCTACTGCCAGACCTCCTTCCTGTTCGGCGCCGGGCAACGCCACCGCTCGGTCGGCAAGATACGGAGCTGGCTGGAGGCGATGAGCGCCCTCGAGATGCGCGACCACCGCTTCATCAGCCCCGACGCTTTCTCCTACGGTTCTCCCGACGGGAAGAGGCTGAACCTGACGGCGCTGGAGAACCTCCTCAGGTCCGCGCGCGAGGCGGCCGGTCCCGGCGGGCGTATTTTCTTCGGCTCTTTTCCGTCCGAGGTGAGGCCCGACCATGTCACGCCCGAGACCCTCATGCTGCTCAAGGCCTACGCCGACAACCGGGCGCTGGTGATAGGCGCGCAGACGGGCAGCGACCGGCTGCTGGAGAAGCTGGGCCGCGGCCATGACGCGGGCGCCGTGCTGCGGGCCGCCCGCCTCTGCGCCGCGAGCGGCATAAAGCCGGTGGTGGACTTCATCTTCGGCCTGCCCGATGAAACCCCGGCGGACGAAAAAGCGACCATATCCCTCATAGAAGCGCTGCTGCCGCTGGGGGCAAAGATCCACGCTCATTCCTTCATGCCGCTGCCCGGCACGCCGCTGGCCGCCAGCGAGCCGCCGCCGATCACGCCGCGGACCCGGAAGTTCATCGGCTCGCTCTCGTCCACCGGCCGGGCCTTCGGCCCCTGGGAAAACCAGGAGCGGGCCGCAAGAACCTGACTGCCCTTATGGGTCTTTAGTCCCGGCCGGAGCATGGGTCCTAAAGCCCTTAAACCGCCGGGGCCTTTAATGTAAAATATACAGGTAAGCCAAGTTACGGAGGGGAATAAATGTTCAAAATAGCAGCCGCCCTAGTACTGTTTTCCGCGCCGCTTCAGGCCGCCAGCTTTCAGCTCGACGCCGTCACCGTCAAAGACGTGACCGCCGCCGAGTTCGCGTTGCCCGAGGCGCAGGAGCCGGAGACCGCGCTGGACAAGTCCGGCGTCCTCACCAGCCTTCACCTCATGCCCCAGGCGCTCAAGAGCCGCCTGATCTCCTACGCGAAGACCGAGGCCGAGTTCGCCGAATTCACCGCGATGTGGAACCCGATACTGCAGGCCGCGGGCATGGTCGTCGGCGAGGTCACCTACAAGGCCGACATACAGATGGGCATAGTCAATTACACCTCGCCCAAAGGCCTGGTACTGCGCCGCCTCATAGCCGACAAACTCAACTACGACGCGCTCAACCCTACCGAGATGCACAACCTGAAGACGTCGATGGAAGCCGCCCTTGAAAAGAACGGCCTCCCCGTGAAAGCGTCCTTCTACGTCAAGTCCGACGCGCTGCGCCCGACCTTCGTGCTCTACTACGTAACCAGGGGCGACGAGAACGACGACCATGAGAAGCAGATGCGCATACTCAAGAAGGGCGAGGATATCGACTACGACCTGCTCGAGACCGCCGGCGTCAACATAATCCGCAGGGACAACTCCTTCACCATGCTCTACATCGGCAAGGAGCTGGGCTTCAAGTCCAAGGTCGCGACCGACGAGGCCGCCGCCGCGCAGAAGCTGGAGGAATACAGGAAGTTCCTCGTAGAGAACGACAAAGAGTTCCTCGGCTCCAGGACCCACAAGCTGACCGAGCCCTTCACCGTCGGGGAGACGACCTACAACTACCTCCTCAACATGTACTTCTACCAGTAAGACGGGCGACAGCCCAAATGAAAAGGCCCGCCGGGCGACCGGCGGGCCTTTTTATTTGCGGCGGCGCGCGGCAGGCGTTATTTCAGGCGCCTGATCCTGCCTCCGGCCGGAGCCTTAAGCGGCCCCCTGGCCAGGGCGTCCTCGATAACGCCCCGGACCGGCTTCATCGTATCCGCGACTTCCCTGCCCGCCGCGAAACCGGCCGCGTGGTCGCCGCCGCCGGAGAGGTAACTGTTGGTGGCCACCAGGAAGTCGTCGCCGTCCTTTATCTCGCGGCCGCCGCTCAGCAGGCGCATCACCGCCGGGCGGGGACCTTCGCCGGAGCGGAACTCGACTTCGAGGCCCGAGACCTGCATGAAACTGCGGCCGTGTCTGATATTGTCGGCCATGATGCGCTTGAGGTCCGACCCGTAAAGCCTCATCGTCACTATCGTATTCTCGAACGGCAGCGACTGCTGCAGGTCGCGCAGGCGCACTTCGCCTTTGCGTATGGGCGCCCGTATCGCCTTGGTATTATGCAGGGCGATGTCCGCGCCCGCGGCGGCGCGCGTCAGGTCGCAGAGGAGATTGCCGACGGGCGAATCCAGCCAGCCGGGATCCTGCGGCAGGTCATCGGCCGCCCGGCCCAGAACGCGGCCCATCTCGCGCTCCACGTCCGCCCTGAAGCCGGCTATCATCTCCAGCACGGCGGCGTCCTCGCCGGTCTCGTCCGTCCAGAGCGGCACCAGCGCCGCCTCTACGCTCTTCAATTCGCCGGTGGTGTCGTCGAAGTCCAGCTCGGCCCGGGTGGTATAGGAAAGGCCGTAGCCGCTCTCGCCGAACACCGTACCCGTGACCGGGTCACGGTATCCATTCAGCAGCGCGGTATGGTTATGCCCGCCCAGCACCAGGTCGAAGCCCGGCGCCGACCGCGCCACGCGGAGCGTGCCTGGAGGTGCCGCGGCGAAGGTCCAGGTGGAGATATCCACCCGCCGGAGACTGAGCCGCTCGTCCAGGCCCAGGTGTATCAGCAGCACCACGGCGGCCGGGCTGCTCCGGCGTATCTCGGTAAGCCAGCGGGCCGCCTCGGCGGCCTCGTCGCGGAAATCCAGGTGAGCGACGTTTTGCGGCAGCGTAGAAGTGGCCGTATGCCGGCCGGCCAGGCCGAGCACGGCGATCTTTTTGCCTCCTCGCTCCACTATCGTATAGGGCTTCAGGTGAGCGGGCACCGCGCCCGTCTCTTTCAGATAGATGTTAGCGCCCAGCACGGGAAAGGACGCGCTGGAGGCCAGGACCTTCAACTGCCCCTCGCCGTAATCGTACTCGTGGTTGCCCGGCACCGTCGCCGCGTAGCCCAGCGCGTTCATCAGCTCCACGCTGGCCAGGCCGCGCGTGAGTATGCCCTCGGGCGTGCCCTGGAACATGTCGCCGGAATCCAGCAGCAGGACGGGGCGCTTCTCTTTTTTCACGCGCGCCGACAGCGCGGCGAAACCGCCGATGAGGCGGGACGGGTTGTCGTTGTCCCACTCGGCGGGACGGGCGGAATACCAGCCGTGAACGTCGCTGGTATGGTAGACGACGACTTTATCCGCGGCCGCCGCGGCGGGCAGCAGCAGGAAGAGTACCGGCAGGAGGCGGCGCGGGCCTTTCATGCGGCGCTCAGAGCCCCAGTTCGGCCGAGACGCCCTTCATCGCGTCGAGCGAGAGTTCCACGAACTGCTCCAGGGTGAGCCCCAGTTTCTCGCACTCGCGGATGGTGTCGCGGTTGACGGAGGCGGCGAAGCGCTTGTCCTTCATCCTCTTTACGATAGAGGACGGCTTCACCGAGGCGACCTTCTTGTCGGGATAGACCATGGCGGTGGCCATTATCAGGCCGGTTATAGTCTCGCCGGCGGCCAGCGCGGTATGGAAAGCGTCGGTGCGGGACCTGCCGGGATGGGCGGTCTCGTTGTGCAGCAGCACGGCCTCCACCAGGTCGTCGGGGAGGCCCTGTTCTTTGAGCAGGCGCGCGGCCTCGTGCGTGTGGCGCAGCATATCGCCGCCGGTCAGTTCCACGTCTATGTCGTGCAGCAGGCCCGCCAGCGCCCATTTCTCCGGGTCCTGGCCCAGGCGCGCGGCCAGCGCGCGCAGCACGGCTTCGGAAGCCAGGCAATGCTTTATCATGTTCTCGTTCTTAACGTGCTCACGCAGGAGCGTCAAAGCTTCTTCCCTGTTCATGGTCTCTCCTTAATACCGACGATAAATTATAAAATATATGCCATGACCGGTCACAGCCCCGACGCGCGCCGCGACGTGCTCTTCATGACGATGATCGCCGCGTTCGCCACTCCTTTCACGCTGGGGGCCATCAATATCGCCCTTCCCGCCATGGCGCTGGACCTGGGTCTTAGCGCGGCACAGATGGGCTGGGTGTCGCTGTCCTTCCTGCTGGCCGCCTGCGCCCTCCTGATCCCGGCGGGCCGCGCCGCCGATATCTACGGACGCCGCCGCGTCTTCATCATCGGCTATTATGTTTTTACCCTCGCCTCCATACTCTGCGCCCTCTCGGCCACCGGGCCGCTGCTGCTGGCCGTGCAGCCGGTGTTCATGGCCGTCTTCTCGCCGCTGGCCGGGCGGCTCTCCGACCGCCGCGACGCCGGGGGAATAGCCTCGGCCGGCATGGGCGTCACCGCCGCCGGAATACTCATGTTCATCGTAGCCGGCCCGTCCACGCCGGTGCCCTACCTGGCGCTGGCGCTGGCAGTGCTGGGCTTCGGACTGGCTCTTTTCTCCTCGCCCAATACCAACGCCGCCATGAGCGCAGTGGAGCCCCGCTGTTACTCGGTCGCCTACGCCGCCCTGTCCACCATGCGCCTGACCGGCCAGATGTTCAGCATGGCGGTGGTGCTGCTCATCTTCTCGATAGTACTGGGCAAGACGCGCCTGGGCCCCGGCGACGCCGAGGGCCTGCTGACGTCCATGCGCCTGGCCGTGGTGCTCTTCGCCGTCATGGCCGGCGCGGGCGTCTTCACCTCGCTCCGCCGCCGAAGGATGACAGCGGACTCTGCAGCGGCCTCTATTGAAAAGACGGCCTGATATTGTTTAAATAGGAGCAGGGGGTGAATATGGAAAGAAAATTTTACGTCAGATTGTTCCTTTACATGTTCACGGCCGTCTTTACGGCCGGGTTCGCGCTGACCTGGGCGTATTCGCGCGACTTTTGGGAGGCGGCGGGGGGCTCGGCCTTCTACGCGCTCTTTTTCGGAGCGCTGGTATCGCTGGCGGGGGGAAAAATGCAGTCGCTGGCGGTCAAGAGCGTGCCGGGCTGGCGCGACGAGGACTTCGCCTCGCTGCGGCGGGAGCGCGCGTTCGGGATGAACTTGCCGGCGGGGCAGGCCCACGACCTGGCACTGCGTTTCCTTACCGAGCAGGCCGGACTGGTCCTGGAGTTCAACGACAGGGAGAAAGGCCTGATAATAGCCAGGGCGCCGATGTCGCTGCACACCTTCGGCATCACGGTGAAGATGGATATCCGCGACGACGGCGGACGGACCGAGGCGAGCCTGCTGGTCAAGCCGGTAGTGGGGTTCGCGCTGATAGACAACGGCGCGACCCTGGCCCTCGCCCATAAGATAGAGCGGGGACTTTCAGGGTCGGTCTGACGGGTATTTTATTCAGAAATCGGCGTAGCCGGGAACGCGCGGGTAGGCGGTCACATCGCGGATATTGGCTATGCCGGTGATCAGCATCATCATCCGCTCGAAGCCCATGCCGAAGCCGGCGTGCGGCACACTGCCGAAGCGGCGCAGGTCCAGGTACCACCAGTAGGGCGCGGGGTCTATGCCGGCCTCGGCCAGCTTCCTCTCAAGTACGTCCAGCCGGTTCTCGCGCTCGCTGCCGCCGATGACCTCGCCTATCCTGGGCACCAGCACGTCCATGCCGCGCACCGTCCTGTCGTCGTCGTTGAGCTTCATGTAGAAGGCAGCCACGCCCTTGGGCTTGTTGTAGAGGATGACCGGCTTCTTGAAATACTGTTCGACCAGGAAGCGCTCGTGCTCGGAGGCCAGGTCCACGCCCCAGGAGACCTTCGTCTCGAAACGGGCGTTCTCGGGCTCGAGTATCCTCACGGCGTCGGTGTAGGGCAGGCGCTCGAACTTGTTCTCGGTGATGTTCTTCAGGTTGTCCATCAGCGCGGGCTCGACGAACTTGCCGAAAAGCTCCAGGTCGGAGGCGCATTTGGCCATGACGTCCCTGGTGATGGACTTAAGGAAATCCTCGCCCAGCTCCATATCGTCGTAGAGGTCGTAGAAGGCCATCTCGGGCTCGACCATCCAGAACTCGGAGGCGTGGCGGTAAGTGTTGGAGTTCTCGGCGCGGAAGGTGGGGCCGAAGGTGTAGATCTTTCCCAGGCCCATCGCCAGAGTCTCTCCTTCGAGCTGGCCGGTCACCGTCAGGTAGGTCCGCCGGCCGAAAAGCTCCTTCGAAAAATCGGTCTTGCCAGCCTCGGTACGCGGCAGCGCGGCCGGATCGGACAGGTCCATGCTGGTCACGTTGAACATGGCCCCGGCGCCTTCGCCGTCGGAAGAGGTAATGATGGGCGTATGGACGTAGAAGAAGCCGTTGTCGCGGAAATAGTTATGTATGGCGAAAGAGAGTTCCGAGCGGACGCGCAGCATGGCGGCGTACTTGTTGGTGCGCGGGCGCAGGTGCGCGACGGTGCGCAGGAACTCGTCGGAGGTCTTTTTCTTCTGTATGGGATACTTATCGGCGTCGCAGTCGCCGTAGATCTCCAGCTTCGAGACCTTGAGCTCGTACTGCTGGCCGGCGCCCGGCGAGGCGACCAGGTCGCCCTCGGCGCGCACGGCGGCGCCCACTGTCAGGCGGGGCAGCAGCTCGGCCAGGCCCGGCACAGACGGCTCGATGAGCAGCTGCAGGCTGGCGCGGCAGGAGCCGTCGTTGAGTTCGGCGAAAGAGAGGGCCTTGGAATCTCTGCGGGTCTTTATCCAGCCCTGGGCGGCCGCGCCCGGGCGGGGGGAATCGGAGGACAGGAGCTGCTTTACGGTGGGGGTCCTCATCCTTACTTCTTCTTCTTTACCGGGGGCGGCGGGACCTTGCCGACGGAGACCAGCTCCAGTTCGCAGGTCTTGTCCTCGGCGGAGTACTCCTCAAGGATATAACCCGTGCCGGGGGCGTAATAGCGGACGGCTTTGCCGGAGTCTCCGCCCGAGAGCTGGGAGACCACCTTCATGCACTTCTCGAATTTTCCGGCCTTTATGGAGACCTTGTCGGAGAGCGAGACTATCTCGTTGGCGTCCGGGTGCTCGTTCCATTTGGCGCCTTCTTTGGGCGGGAGGGGAAACTCGCGGCGGCCGCCGATGATGACGCCGTCGGCCGTGGTCATCCACTTGGCGTCGCGGGTGATAGCGTACTCGGTGACGTGGGTGTCCCGCAGTTCGAAGGTCATGCGGGCCTGGGCTACGGTCTTGCCGGGCTTCTTCGCCACTTTGAGTATGTCTATGAAAACTTTCGCCGCGCCTTCGAACTCGGTGCTCTTGTAGCGGTACTCGTAGCGGACGTTCTCTTTTAAAGGGAAATAATCGGCCATAGATTCTCCTGTGCGCGGCTTTTTTATCCGGGTATAATTTTACAAATTATCGCGGGTTAAAGCACCGAAATAACAAAGTTACGTACCGCCCCTACGCGGGCCATACCATGGCCCGCCGCTGCCGCCTGCCGGCTCGCGGCTCCGGCTTTCGATCCCTGAAGCGAGCCATACCATGGCTCGCTTCACGTCCAAAAAAAATAGCCCCTTGCGGGGCTAAATTTTTTGGACGTGACAGGGATCGAACCTGCGACCTCCTCGTTGCGAACGAGGCGCTCTCCCAACTGAGCTACACGCCCGAAATAGGCGACTACCAGTCTATGCCGGCCTCTTTGGCCGCTGCTTCCACGCGCTTCTTGGCCTTCAGGTGCTCCTGGAAGCTCACGTTGAACACGTGCTTGCCCATCCTGTCGGCCACGAAATAGAGGGCGTCTATATTGGCCGGTTTCAGCACCGCCTCCACCGAGGCTTTGCCGGGGCTGCATATCGGTCCAGGCGGCAGGCCCTTGGCGTAATACGTGTTGTACGGCGACGGGGTCCGGAGGTCTTTGTAGGTAATTCTCTTCTTCCAGTAGCCCAGCGCGTACTGCGTGGTCGGGTCGGCTTCCAGCGGCATCCTCTTCTTTATGCGGTTCAGGTACACCGCGGCTATCAGGGGGCGCTCGCTGGTCACTACCGCCTCGCGCTCCACGATGGAGGCGATGATCAGGACTTTCTTTTCGTCCAGACCAGGCGGAAACCCTTCAGAGAACAAAGGCCTCATCTGCCTGTCGAACTCAGATTTTAGCAAATTAATAACTTCCTGAGCAGGGCGGTCCTTCTTGAAATGATAGGTCGAGGGAAACAGATAGCCCTCCAGCTCCTGCTCACGGGCGAGCCGTATGAACTCGTCCTTCGAGGTGATGCCGCTGGCCTCCAGGCGCTCGGCGGTCTGCTCCAGCCTCCAGCCTTCCGGGATGACGACCCTTATGTCCGCTATATAAGTCGTGGTGACCAGCCGCCAAAGGACCTCCTCCGACGAAGAGCCGCGGCGGAAAGAGTATTCTCCCGGCATTATGCGCTTGTCGGTGCCGGTAAGGCGCACCAGCACCTTGAACCAGGTGGCGCTGCGTATGGCCCCGGACGACTTCAACTGTTCCGCGACCTGCGAGGCGCCGGAGCCTTCCTTTATGACAACGCCGACCTGGTCGCCGGGCCAGAAAAAATAGAGCGACAGGAGCAGCAGGGGCGCGGCCACGATGAGTAATATTTTTTTTGCCATATCAGACCTTCAGAAATCTATTTTCTTCAACTCCGAGTATCTGGGCCCGCCGGGCGACAGCTCGCTCGAAAAAAGAACGGCGCCGGTAACGGGAAAACTCCTCCCGCGGCACAGGTCCCGCGCGGCCGCCGCGGCCCTTCCGGCGGCGGCGGGGGGAACACTTCCCTTCAGCCGGGCCAGGGTAAGGTGCGGGATGAAAGACCGCTCCTCCAGAACGAAGCCCCCGGCACGCAGCGCCGCTGAAAGTTTGGCCGCCGCCTCCGAGAGGCGGGCGCCGCCGGCGCCGAAACCCAGCCAGAAAACCCCCGGCTTGTCCGGGGAGGGAAAGAACCCCGCCTCGTCCGGAACGGCCGTGAAAGACCCGAAGCCCGAAAGCGCTTCCAGGCACCCGCCGGCGGCCTCCACCCGCTCCGCGGGGATCTCCCCGAGGAAAGCCAGAGTAAGATGCATCGCGCCCGGTCCGACGGGACGGGCCGCCGGCCCCAGCTCCGCGCGCACCGTCCGGGCGAGATCTTCCGGCAGGCCGCGGGGCAGCTCCATGGCCGCGGCCGCGAAGACGCGCATAGCCTCAGCGGCCCGTCCGCGCGGGCTTCGTTTTCGCCCGGGCAGGGCGAACCTTTTTCTTCACCGGACCATCCAGCTCGGGACGCATGATATTCTTGCGCAGCGCGGCTCTCCTGACGGCGTCGCGCCTTTCCATCGAAAGCGGCTTCCAGTTCTTGCGCAGGGCGCGCACGCGCTCCCTGTTCCTGGCGATCTGCCCGCGGTGCTTCATCATGCGGGAGAGCCGCACAGCCTTGTGGCGCTTTATCTGCGCCGAGGCGAAGATCTCGGTGTTGGGCTCCAGCACATAT
Organism: Elusimicrobiota bacterium; assembly: GCA_009773155.1. Lineage (GTDB taxonomy): Bacteria > Elusimicrobiota > Elusimicrobia > Elusimicrobiales > UBA9959 > UBA2231. The sequence goes on along the minus strand of WOVA01000009.1, from coordinate 31,055 downwards.
TCGCCCAGTTCCTTCCCGTCCTTGTCCAGCGGCATGAAGGAGACGCTGCCCTCTTCGAAAACGGCCGCGGCGGTCTCGTTGTTGAAACGGGAATGCTCCACCGCGAACTCGGTGCCTCTCACGGCGCAGACCGCCGACGGAGTGCGCACCGACAGCTTCCGCTTATTCATCGCGAATTTCTCTATCTTGGCGACGATGCTGCCCAGCAGCAGCTTAAGCTCGGAATCCTCTTTCTCCATGTTCCTGATCTCGAGCTCGGTGTTGCGGCCAAGCGCTATCACGCCCTGGTTCTCGATATATATTTCGGCGGCGCCCGACGCGCCGGTCTTTACCAGGTCGTCCGGGTCCAGGGGGACCTCGGCCGCGTCGATGGCAACCCACTCGGCGGCCTCCGAAGATTTGAGCAGGACCTCTCCGGATATCTTCTTAAGCCGCGCGTCCCACTGCACCGACTGGCCGCCCGAGGGGCCGCCCGATTTCATGGCGTCGTCCAGCATCTTCCGGTACTCGTCCGGGCTCTGCGCCGAGCAGGGAACTGCGGCGAAAAAGGCGAGTATCGGCAGAAAAACCAGCTTTGCAGGGAACATCGGAACCCCCTAAACCAGCAGTTTGCGGAACTGGCGCCTGCCCACCTGCAGCACGCATTCCTTGGGCTCGAACACTATATCGTCCTTGACGGTCTCTCCGTCCAGGCGCACGGCGCCCTGGGCCAGCATACGGCGGGCCTCGTTGGTGCCCTTGCAGAGACCTGAAGTCACCAGCAGGTAGGAGAGGCGGCCCGCCTTCTCCACGCGATGGGTCTCCATCTCGGAGGGCATCTCCTTTTTGGAGAAGACGGTCTCGAAATGCTGCCGCGCCAGGCTGGCCTCGTCGTCGCTGTGGTACTTGGCCACTATGAGCCCGGCCAGCCGCTTCTTGGCCTCCATGGGGTGCTGACCGCGCACTTCGTCCACGTTCTCTTCGGTAAGAAGGCCGTAATAGGCGTACATCAGCTCGTCCGGCACCGACATCATCTTGCCGAACATGTCGTTGGGATGGTCGTTGAAAGCCACGTAGTTGTTGTAGGACTTGCCCATCTTCTTCTCGCCGTCGGTCCCGACCAGCAGCGGCACGGTCATGACCACCTGCGGCACCTGCCCGTAGTTCTTCTGCAGGTCGCGGCCCATCAGCAGGTTGAAGATCTGGTCCTGGCCGCCTATCTCGATATCCGCCTTTACGGCGACGGAGTCGTAGCCCTGGAATACCGGGTAGAGCAGCTCCAGCAGGCTTACCGGGCTGCCGGCCTTCATGCGGGACTTGAAGTCCTCGCGCTCCAGCAGCCGCGAGACGGTCACGCTCTTGGCCGTGGTGATGAGCTCGGCGACCCCGTCCGCCGGGGCGGCGGTGAAAGGCTTGAGCCATTCGCTGTTGAACCGGACCTCGGTCCTGGCCCTGTCGAGCACCTTGAAGGCCTGCGTCGTATAGGTCTCGGCGTTCTTCTTCACCGTGTCATGGTCGATGACGGGGCGGGTGGAGTCGCGGCCGGAGGGATCGCCCACCTGGGCGGTGAAATCGCCTATGATCAGGACGGCCGTATGGCCCAGGTCCTGGAAACGGCGCAGGAGGCCGAGCACCACGCTGTGGCCCAGGTGCAGGTCGCGGCTGGTGGGATCGACGCCCAGTTTTATCCTGAGTTTTTTTCCGGAGGATATTTTTTTGAGAAGCTCCTCGTCGCTGACAAGATCGACTATGCCGCGCTTGAGGGTCTGCATTATGGTATTGGTATTCATATATAAATCTGCGATAGCATAATTTTATTATTTTTGGCCGTCCTGTTAAAGGAAAAAGGCCGGCAGTCAGCGGAAAGTATAGGGGTCCGCCTCCAGCCCCAGCTCCACTCCCGCCGGCAGGCGCATGGCGCGCACCTTGTCGCCGGCCGGGCCGGCTAGACTGTCCGGCGGCATTTTCACTATAAAATAGGCGGAAAGCCTCTTACGGCCGGCGGCCGGCGGGCGCTCGACGGGACCGAGGGCCTGCGAGCCCGGCCCGCAGGCCTCCTCCAGCCTGGCGTCCATGTCGCGCAGGGCCTCGTCCAGCGCGCGGCGGTCGAACGAGGAGAAGTTGATGCGCAGGAGATAGACGAAGGGGGGGTAGGCGAAAGTGCGGCGCGAGACCTCCTCGTCGGCGGCGAAGGCCGCCGGGTCCCACTGGCGCGCGCGCTCGAAGGCGTGATGGCCGGGCTGGCGGGTCTGTATGATCAGCCTGCGCGGTCCCGCCGGGTCCAGGCAGTCGGCCGCGGCTACGAACATGCGGAACACCTCTTCCGACGAGCGGAAATCCTCGGGCGAGAGGTCGTAATCGGCGTCGGCAAAGCCCGCCAGCGCCAGCGCGGGGAAATCGTGGCCGCGCAGGGCCAGCCGGGTGCTGACCAGTATCGCGGGGCCGGGCCGGGCGAACTCCTCCAGCGCGTCCATGGTCCTGTTCAGGGAGGCGCGCACCAGGTCCCCGTCGAAAACATGCACCGGCACCGACGGCAGCTCGCGGCGGGCGGCGCCGGCCAGCTTCTGCGTACCGACGCCTTTGTCGCGGAACAGGCGGCCGCCGCAGGCGGGACAGACGCCGTTGAAAGGGTCCTTTATCCCGCAGCCTTTGCAGAGGAACTGCAGGCCATCGCCGCCCGGTCCGGGCACGGTGGCCATCGGTATCTCGCAGCGCCGGCAGCGCTTGGTCCAGCCGCATTTAGCGCAGATCTCGCGCAGAGAAACGCCCCTGCGGTTTACCACCAGCAGGGCCTTGCCGCCGGCCGCGACCGCTTCACGCAGGCCGGCCAGCATCGGCTCGGAGATGACGCCGGGCGTGGCGTTTAGGTTCACAAGTTCCACGCGCGGGGGCGGCGGGTCGGAGAGAAGCGCCGGCCGCTCCAGCAGGCGTAGCGTACCGGGACGCCATGCCGCATGGTGTCCCCCCTTGATGCGGCTCTCGACTGCGGGCATCAGTCCGGCCAGCGCGGCGCGCGCGCCGCGCAGTTCCACCAGCTTGAGCAGCGCGTCGCGGGTATGGAAGCGCGGCTCCTGCTCCTCCTGCTTGTACAGGTCGTCTTCCTCGGAATCCATAAGCGCGAAGGAAAGATTCCTGAAAGGGAGAAAAAGGGCGGAGCGTGTGCCGGCCACGATGCGGGCCCGGCCCGACCAGGCGCCGGTCCAGGCCTCGCGGCGCTGCTTGGGAGTGAGGCGGCTGTGCCAGAGGGTTATCGCGCCTTCGGGGAGCAGCCCGCGCAGGCGGCCGATGAGAGAGGCCGCCAGGGCCAGGTCCGGCAGCAGCAGAAGCGCCTGTCCGCCGGCCGAGGCCCGGGCGAGGACATGGGCGTAGAAAGCGTCGCGCTCCCTGGAATGCAGCCCCGCTATCAGAGCGGGCCCGGGCGGCGCGGCCGGGTCCAGCAGTGAATCGGCCAGGGCGTCCAGTCCTTCGGGAGGGGGAGGCGGAAGTATCCCCGCGCCGCCGTCCTCCGGCGGGGGCAGGGGAAAATCCTTGCCGGGCACGGTGAACAAGCCGATGGCGGAGCCCAGCGGGGCGTCCCAGCGGGCGGCCATCCAGCGGCAGAAAGCCATCGTTTCAGGACCCAGCAGCGGGAAGGGGTCCAGCGCGGCCTCGACGGTCTTGAGCGTGGCGAAGCCCGTGAGGTCGGCGTCCTTTTCCTCAAGGCGTCCGACGACAACGCCCACGCGGCGGCTGGCGCCGAAAGGGGCCAGCACGCGGGTGCCGGGCTGTATCGCGGCGCCGGGCGGCTCGGAGTAATAGAAAGTCCTCCTGAGCGGCACCGGGAAAGCTACGTCGAGTATCATGGGCATCGCTCCGGAGGACTGCGGAAGAAACCGGCGGGTCAGCCGGCCATGGGGCCGGCGCCTCCGCCGGCTTCGGACTCCAGGAAAGACTTGAGCATTTTCATGTCCTCCCAGGTATCCAGCTTAAGTTTGGGATTGCGCAGTAGCGCGGCGGGATGATAGGTAGGCAGAAGCTTTATATCGGCGTCGCCGCCGAACAGGTTCCGGGGATAGACGTACCACTTGCCCCGGATCTTGGAGATACCTTCCTCCACGCCCAGCAGGACCTTGGTCGCCACCGAGCCGAGCGTCACTATGCAGCCCGGCTTGATCAGCGCGATCTGACGCTCCAGGTAGGGACGGCATACCGCTATCTCCTCGGGCGACGGGGGGCGGTCGTTGCCGTGGCTCTCCGGGTTGTCCGGGTTGACCATCGGGTGGCACTTGACTATATTGGCGATGTAGACTTCGGAACGCTTCAGGCCCAGGACGGTATCGAGTATCTTGTCGAGCAGCTGGCCGGAGCGGCCCACGAAAGGCTCGCCCTGGTGGTCTTCCTGGAAGCCGGGGCCCTCGCCGACGAACATCACCCTCGCCTTAGGCGAGCCCACGCCGAACACGGCGTTGAGACGGTGGCTGCCCAGCGCGCAGCGGCGGCAGGACTTCACTTCCTTCTCCAGCTCGCCGAAAGAGGAGGCCGGGACCGGCGCGGAGGCCGGCGCGGACGCCGCGGCGGCGGGCCGACGGGCGGCGGGTTTCTTGAGGGGCCGGGCGGCGGCCCCGCCGGGCAGCTCATGCGGTGAGAGATGCAGTTCCTCGTCGATGCGCCTGATATGGGCGGCGAGGTCGCGGGCCAGCGCTTTCTTCATCGCGCGGCCTCAATCGACGGAGATGCGGGGCTCGCGGCGCCGGGGGGCGGAGTCGCGCGCGGCGGCGTCGGCGGCCTGCTTGACCGTGGCTTCTTCCACATGCTCGGGGGTAATGCGATTGTCGACTATATCCAGCAGCGCTTTTTCTATGAGCTGCGCCATCGGAAGGGTCCGGTTCTCCTCCTGGCGCTTTATGACGCGCGCCCATGTCATCGCCACCACCAGGTCCTTGTACTTCGAGGTCCCGTAGTCGCAGATCTTCTTCTCGAGGAGCTCGGTATCGCTGATCTTTTCAATGGTCATTTTTTCCTCCGTCGCGGGGAATTAAGTTTCTTCAGGTCTGTTTCGAATCTTTTAACGGCGTCCATGTTGAGGCGGGCCCGGCGGCACTCCGCGTCGGCGATGCCTATCACGTCCTCGACGGCCTTCTCCAGCGTGTCGTTGTAGACGATGTAGCCGAAGCTACGCGCCTCGCTCAGCTCGGCCGCGGCCGTGCGCATGCGCACGCTGATGCTCTCCGGCGCCTCGCCGCGCCCGGCCAGCCGGCGGCGCAGCGTATCCAGGGAGGGCGGCAGCAGGAAGACCGTCACGGCCTCGGGGAAGAGGCGGCGCACCGAGCGCGCGCCCTTCACGTCTATGGTCATGACCGGGATGCGGCCGCCGGCCAGCACGTCGCGCACCGACTTGACCGGCGTGCCGTAAAGATTGCCGTGCACATTGGCCCACTCCAGCAGCTTGCCGTCCTTCCTCAGGTTGTCGAACTCTCGCGCGCTCACGAAATAATAGTCCCGCCCGTCCTTCTCTCCCGGCCGGGGGGCGCGGGTGGTGCAGGTGATGCTGAAGCCGAAGCGGGGATCGCGCTTGAGCAGTTCCGTCCTGACCGTGGACTTGCCGCCGCCGGAAGGGGCGGAGACCACGAGGGGGAAATATTTCTGTCCGTTCTTCTTCACTGTCCCTTCAAAATCGAGGGGGCCGGCCGCCCGACAGGGCCGGCCGGCCCCTGCTGCTGACCCGCGAAGACTACTTGTTCTTCCGGGGGAACCTCAACTGCGCCTGCGCGGCCGACAGTATGGCTATCGGAACGCGGAACGGGGAGCAGCTCACGTAGTTGAGCCCGGCCTTGTGGCAGAACTCCACGGAAACCGGCTCGCCGCCCTGCTCGCCGCAGATGCCGATCTTGAGGTCCTTGCGGGTCTTGCGGCCGCGCTCGACCGTGATCTTGATCAGCTCGCCCACGCCGTCCTGGTCTATCGTCTGGAACGGATCGACCGGGATGATCTTCTTGTCGATGTACTCCTTAAGGAAGTACCCCGAGTCGTCGCGGGAATAACCGAACGTCATCTGCGTGAGGTCGTTGGTGCCGAAGGAGAAGAACTCCATGGTCTCGGCCAGGCGGCCGGCCAGCAGGCAGGCGCGCGGGATCTCTATCATCGTGCCGACCATGTAGTTCACCTTCACGCCGTGCTTCTTGTAGACCTCGGCGTAGGTGCGGTGGATGATCGCGGTCTGGTCCGTCACCTCGTTCTCGAGGGAGACGACCGGGATCATGATATCCGGGTACACCTTGACGCCTTCCTTGATCAGCTCGGCGGCCGCTTCCAGTATGGCGCGGGTCTGCATCTCGGTGATCTCGGGATAGGTGACGCCCAGGCGCACGCCGCGGTGGCCCATCATCGGGTTGGACTCGCGCAGCGCGGTGGCGCGCGTCTCGAGCTCCTCGTAGGAGATGCCCAGCGCCTGGCCCAGCTCCTGCAGCTTCTCCTTCTGGTGGGGGACGAACTCATGCAGCGGCGGGTCCATCAGGCGGACCGTCACGTGCATGCCTTCCATCACCTTGAAGGTAGCCTTGAGGTCGTTCTTCATGTACGGGAAGAGGTCGTTGAGGGCGGCCTTGCGCTCCTCGAGAGTCTTCGACATGATCATCTTGCGCAGCTGGAACAGCGCCGCGTCGGAGCCCTTGCCGTAGAACATGTGCTCTATGCGGAACAGGCCGATGCCCTCGGCGCCGTACTCGCGGGCCTGCGCGGAATCCGCGGGGGTGTCCGCGTTGGTCCAGACTTTCAGCGCGCGCACCTGGTTGCAGAGCTTCAGGAATTCGCCCAGGGTCTTCTTGGTCTCGGCGCCGGGCTCGACCAGCGGCATCTTGCCCTTGTAGATGGTGCCCTTGGAACCGTTGAGCGAGACCCAGTCGCCCTCTTTCACGGTCTCGGAGCCGATCTTGAAGGCCTTGGTGCCGTGTTCTAGCTCGATGGCGTCGCAGCCTACCACGCAGCACTTGCCCCAGCCGCGGGCTACGAGCGCCGCGTGGCTGGTCATGCCGCCGCGGGCGGTCAGTATGGCCTCGGCGGCCCTCATGCCCTCGACGTCCTCGGGGTTGGTCTCCTCGCGGACGAGGATGACCTTCTTGCCTTCTTTATTCCACTTCACGGCGTCGGCGGCGTTGAAGACCACCATACCCACGGCTCCGCCGGGGCCGGCCGGGAGGCCCTTGCCCAGCGGCCGGGTGGTCGCCTCGGCCTTGGGGTCTATGATGGGGAGCAGGAGCTCGTTGAGCTGGTCGCCGGTGACGCGGTGCAACACCTCGTCGCGGGTGGCCAGCTTCTCCCTGTACATGTCGAGCGCCATGCGTACGGCGGCCGGGCCGTTGCGCTTGCCCACGCGGCACTGCAGCATCCAGAGGCGGCCGTTCTCGACGGTGAATTCGACGTCGAGCATGTCCCGGTAATGCTTCTCGAGCTTGGCGCGGATGGCGGCCAGCTCCCTGTAGCAGGCGGGCATCATCTCTTCCATGGTCTTGAGATGCCTGGACTTCTCGTTGCGGCTCTGGCTGTTGACCGGGTGCGGGGTGCGGATGCCGGCCACGACGTCCTCGCCCTGCGCGTTCTCCAGGAACTCGCCGTAGAAGTAGTTCTCGCCGGTGCCGGGGTCGCGGGTGAAGGCCACGCCGGTGGCGGAGGTGTCGCCCATGTTGCCGAACACCATCGACTGCACGTTGACGGCGGTGCCCCACTCGGCGGGGATCTTCTCGATCTTGCGGTACTGCACGGCCTTGTTGCCCATCCAGGAGGCGAACACGGCGCCGATCGAGCCCCAGAGCTGGGCCATGTGGTCGTCCGGGAATTCCTTGCCCAGAACTTCCTTGATCTTCGCCTTGAAGAGGACGGTGAGCTCCTTGAGGTCCCCGGCCTTGAGGTCGGTGTCGGACTTGGCGCCGCGCTTCTGCTTCATGGCGTCCATGACGCGCTCGAGCTGCTTGCGGATGCCGTTATTATCCTCGGCCTCGATGCCCGCGCCCTTCTCCATGACGACGTCGGAGTACATCATGATCAGGCGGCGGTAGGAATCGTAGACGAAGCGGGGGTTCTTGGTGAGCTCTATGAGGCCGGGGATCGTCGCTTCGGTGAGACCGCAGTTGAGTATGGTCTCCATCATGCCCGGCATCGACTTTCGGGCGCCGGAGCGCACGGAGACGAGCAGCGGGTTTTTGGGGTCGCCGAACTTCTTGCCGGTCAGTTCCTCGATGCGGCGCAGGTTCTTCTCGACCTCGGCCTTGAGCTGCCTGGGGTAGGCGCGCTTGTTGGCCCAGTAGTAGGCGCAGAGCTCGGTGGTGATGGTGAAGCCCGGGGGAACGGGGAGCTTAAGGGCCGGGTGGCCGGCCATCTCGGCGAGGTTGGCGCCCTTGCCGCCGAGCAGGTTCTTCATGGACTCTTTGCCGTCGGCTTTGCCGCCGCCGAAAAAGTACACGAGTTTCTTGGAAAGAGAAGACTTGCTGACTTTCTGCGCTGGTTTTTTCATAACGGCCGTTTTGGGCATGTTCGGTGTGCTCCTGGATACTCTGGATTGGCCGGTTTGGCCGGCCCGGTCCTTGGGGGACCTTGCTTATATGATACTAAATCCTTATACCGGTGGACAATCACGGCCTTGGGGGGTATAATCTGGGGATGGGGAGAGGAAAATGCGACTGAAATTCCTGACTATAAACCTGCACAAGGGCTTCTCGCCGCTCAACCGCCGTTTTTCGCTGCCGGCGCTGGAAAAATGCATCCACGCCACCGGGGCGGACGTGATCTTCCTGCAGGAGGCGGTGGGGGAGAACGTGCGCAAGGCGGCGAAATACGCCCATTGGCCCTCCCGGCCCCAGCACGAGTACCTGGCCGGGGCCGCCGGCTTCGACCATGTCTACGGCCGCAACGCGGTCTACGCCGCGGGCCATCACGGCAACGCGATCGTTTCAAGGTTCCCGATACTGCTCACCGAACGGACCGACATCTCCACCAACCGGCTGGAGAAGCGCGGCTCGCTCTACGCGGCGCTGGAGCTGCCCGGCGGCCGGACGCTGCACACGCTCTGCGTGCACCTGGGGCTGCTGCGCGTCTCGCGGGTCAAGCAGCTCTCGCTGATAGCCGGCTACCTGGAGAAGCACGTGCCCCCGGGCGAGCCGCTGGTGGTGGCGGGCGACTTCAACGAATGGCGCAAGAAGAAGCGCGACGAACTGGAGACCAGGCTGGGGATGAGCGACGCCGGATATGAACTGCACGGGGCCAAGCTGCGCACCTTCCCCTGCGCCTTCCCCTGCTTCCCCCTGGACAGGATATACCTGCGGGGGCTGCGGGTGCTGGAAGCGAGCGCCCTGCACGCCGGCGCCTGGCGCAACCTTTCGGACCACGCGGCCTTCTACGCCGAAGCGGAAACCATAGAAACGCTTTAAAATCGCTTTTAAAGAAGGGGAAATAAGGGCGGGGGGTGCGACACTACGTTGTCGCGCCCCCCGTCTACACTTTATATATGACCGCGCTATTCGGCGGCTTCGGCCATGCAAAGAAGAGGAAGGGGAGCCAGGAACTCCTGCGTCCCGGAGAGGTCGGTGCGGAAGATCTCGGCGCCGGCCTCCAGCAGGCGGGAGCGGGCATCGGCATGGGGATGGTCGTAGTTATTCTTGCCGACACTGATATAGGCCAGCTCCGGCCGCACGGCCGCGAGGAAAGCGGAGGTGGACGAATACCTGCTGCCGTGATGGCCGACTTTAAGCACCCTGGAGCGGAGAGCGTCGCCGTACTCCTCCACCAGCCGCTCCTCCACCTTCTCCCCGGCGTCGCCGGTGAAGAGGAGGGAGGCCTCGCCGTAGGCCAGGCGCAGCACAATAGAGCAGTCATTGAGCGTCTCGCTGTTCTTGCTGGAGAAAGGCTCGTGGCAGGAGTTGAGCACTTCGATCTCCGCGCCCGCGGACCAGTCGAGGGTGTCGCCCGGCGCGGGGTGGTAGGTCGTGACTCCCAGCGCCGCCACCGCCGACCTGAGAGTGTCGTCGCCGGTAGCGCCGGAATTGTCGACGCGGGTGTCGTAGAAGGCTCCCACGGTATAGTTGGAGAAGACGTGCTGCAGCCCCTTGTAGTGATCGGCGTGCGGGTGGGTCAGTACGACGTGGTCTATGGAAGACACGCCGCGCTCTTTAAGGAAGAGCGCCAGCGGACCGGAGGAAGAAGAAGCGGGGCCGCCGTCTATCAGGGCGTTCTTCCCGTCGGGGAACTCCATGTATATGGCGTCGCCCTGGCCGACGCTCACGAAATAGACGCTGAGGCCCGGGGCAAGGCGGAGCAGCGTGGCTTCGGGAAGTTCCGTCTCCGGCAGGGGTGAAAGGAAAGCGGAGGCTTCGGACGCCGCGGTCAGGGCAACCAGCGAATCGAAAGCTTCGCCGGCACGCGCCGGGGCATAAAGGAACACGGAAAGGAGGAACGATGCGATAACGGACTTCAGGACTGCCGCGACACGATTCGACGCTGAACGGGCCATATATCCACCTCAGCAAGACTTACAACGCCTGGTATTCCGCGCCGAGTGGTGAATCCGGATTAAGGTCCGGAGGTGGATACTCCCCGGCCTATCCCGGGGATTACACACGGCAGATATACCTTATGGACAAAAGCCCTATTTCGCAAGGACCAAAGGTCCTATGCGTCCATAGGCCCTTTGACCCCACCTGTGCCGGCTCGTTTGGTAGAATATAACGTGACCCCAAAAGCGATCCCTCTAAGGATAATACTGGCCCGCCCGCGGAACCCTATAAATATCGGGGCCGTGGCCAGGGCCATGGCTAACTTCGGCCTGTCGGACCTGGCAGTGGCCGCGCCCCACCCGCCGGTCTGGAAAGAGGCGCTGACTGAGAACCGGGCGGCGGTCGGGGCCGGACATCTACTGGAGCGGGCGGCTGTATCCGGGTCCATCCCTTCCGCGGCGGATGGCTGTTCGCTGGTGCTGGGGACTTCCGCGCTCAACAGGCGCAGCCCGGACAGGGAAGTCATACCGCTGCCGCTGGCCGCGCGATATATAAGGAAGAACTCTGGCGGCGGGCGGACCGCGCTAGTATTCGGGCCGGAGAAACACGGCCTGACGGAAGCTGACCTCTCGCATTGCCGGGCCATCATAGCGGTCCCTACCGATGACGCGCAGCCCTCGATGAACCTGGGGCACGCCGTGGCCGTGGTCTGCTATGAGCTGGCGGGGAGGGACGCGGGCGCGACGCGCGGGGCCGCCGGGCGGGAGAAGCCGGAGGCGTCCCCGCGTGAACTCGAGGCCGCGGCCGAAGAGATAGCGGCCTTCCTCGAGCGCACCGGCGGCGGCAAGTCTCCGGCCCAGGTCAGGCGCGCCGTCCAGGACATAGCCGGGCTGAAACAGGCGCTGGGACTGATGCGCCTGCTTGCCCGGCGCGCGTCAAAATTGTAATCTCATTTACCCATGTCCGAGAAAATACTGCTGGTGGACGACGAAAAGGTGATAATCGATTCCGCGAGGCGCTACCTCGAGGGCAAAGGTTACCAGGTGATCTTCACGGACAACGGCTCCGAGGCCGTCATCATGGCCAGGGAGTCCCGCCCCGACCTGGTGGTGACCGACGCGGAGATGGCCGGTCTCGACGGCTTCGCCCTGTGCCGGATAATAAAAGAGACGCCCGAACTCGCCTCGACCCCGGTCATAATAATCTCCGGGCGCAAGGTGCAGGACGAGGACATCGTAGAGGGGTACGAGCGCGGCGCCGACGACTATGTCCTCAAGCCGGTCTCGCTGCCGGTACTGCTGGCCAAGATAAAAGCCGTGCTCAAGCGCTACGCCGCGGCCCGCGGCAGGGGCGGCAAACTGGAGAACGGGAACATATCGATAGACCCCTCCGCCAGGACGGTCTCCGTCGGCGGCGGCCCGGTCAGGCTGACGCGCAAGGAGTTCGACCTGCTCGCGCTGCTGGTGGGAGAGGCCGGGAGAATACTCGCCGTCCCCTACCTCCTCGAGACGGTCTGGGGCTACGACCCGGCCTCCTACAATGACCCTCACACCGTCGGGGTGCACGTCTCCTCCCTTCGCAAGAAGCTGGGGGCGGAAGCCGGCGCGCGCATAACCAGCGTCACCGGTCACGGCTACAAATTTGAATAAGATTTGACGTTTTCCGGGAAATTCCCTTACATCCTCCCCGTATAATATCCCCACAAAGGAGGGGGTATGAAAATGGGCATTTATCTTTCGGCCTTATTGACCGCGCTCCTCCTCCTCCACTCCCGGCCCCTCTCCGCGGCCCCGGCCCCCGACGAGGTATACCGCAGGATGGCGGCCGAGTTCTCCTCGTCCATGACGGCTAAAAAGATAAAGACGGTGGCCATGGCCGGCTTCAGCCGGCGCGCGCGCGCCACCGAAGAGGAGAGCGAATACGCCGCCGAGAAACTGACCGAGCATCTCTCGCGCGCGGGCAAGGCCAGCGTCTTCGAGCGCAGCCGCCTGGAGTCCCTGCTGCGCGAACAGCGCCTCGGTCATTCCGGCGCCGCAGAAGAGAACGGGAAGCCCGGCGGACTGGCGGCAGTGGAAGCCGTCATAACCGGCACGATCTTCGGGACGGGAGAGAAGCTCAGGATAACGGCCCGCCTGGTCAACCCCCGCAGCGGCGAGATCCTGCACGCGCTCGAGGGGGAGACGGACAGGCACTGGGACCTGCTGCCGGAGGTCATGCAGTTCCTGGTGCCGCTGCCTGACATAGAGCGTCTCGATCTGGATTTCAAGGATATCGCCGTCTACCCCGGCACTTTCAGGGACGCCCCCGGCCCCGACTCCGCGGACCGTTGCGAAGGCTTGTACGGGCGGCTGATCGCCAGGCAGACGGCCCTTCTGCACCAGAAAGCCCGTTTCTGGGCGCTGAAGATGCGCGAGCCCGGGTTCGCCAGGGTCAGGCTCACCCGGAATCCGGGGGCCGAGATCCCGGACCCGGAGCTCAGGAAAGCTTTCTACGGGACCCTGAAGTCGTACTACCGCTCCGGGACCGCGGCGCCGCTTACGGACGGGGAGAAGGGAAGGCTCGCGGAGCTGGCCGAAGACGAGCGGCGGGCGGCCGACGAATGCGGGCTCAGGTGAGGTGGTAAAAAACCCGGAGGTCAGACCGGGAGATAGACGGTGAAGACGGTGCCGCCGGCCGGCAGCGACTCGGCCTCTATGACGCCGTCATGCCTTTCTACTATCCCGTGACAGACCGAAAGACCGAGCCCCGTCCCCTTGCCGACGGGCTTGGTGGTGAAGAAAGGATCGAAGACCTTGCCCAGCGTGTCGGACGGTATCCCGGGGCCGCTGTCCTCCACCTGCGCCAGCACGGACGGGCGGCCCGAAGGGGAAAAGCCGGGACGCGTGACGACCCTGAGCTTTCCGCCGTCGGGCATCGCGTCCATGGCGTTATTGAAGAGATTGAGGAACACCTGCATCAGCTGCTGAAAATCGGCCTTTACCGGGGGGATCCCGGCGGACAGGGATTTCTCCACCGCAATATTCCTGAGCTCCAGCTGGCGCGCGCAGAGGACCAGCGTCTCCTCAACGGCGGCGTTAAGGTCCGTCGGCTCAAGAACCGAAGGGCGCTGACGGGCGAAAGAAAGGAGCGAAGTTATTATCTTCTTGCAGCGGAAAACCTCTTTCTCTATCTCCTTAAGGTCCCGCTCGCTCTGGCTGCCGGGCTCCGTCTTTTCCAGGACAAGCTGGGCGAGGCCCAGGATGCCGGAGAGCGGGTTGTTTATCTCGTGGGCGATGCCGCCGGCCAGCTGGCCCAGCGCCGACATCTTCTCGGCCTGGACCAGTTTGGACTGCGTCTCCTTCAGTCGGCCGTAGAGGTCGGCGTTCTTGAGCGACAGGCTCACCAGCGAGCCGAAGATGCGGGCCCGCTGCATGTCGTTCTCCGAAAAAGGCTCGTCGAAAGCGGTGCGATTTAGGTTTATGAGCCCCGCCGGCCTGTCGCCCGAGGTCAGCGGCATGAACATTGAGTGCTTAATTTCTTCCGCGCGGGCCACCCCGGCGAAGCGGCGGTCGGACGCGGGCGACTCTACCACTACAAGGCGCCAGGCGCCCTCGCCGCGCAGGCTCGAGAGGGCGCGGGCGCACAGTTCCAGCCTGCAGGCCCTGCGGCCCTCGTCCTCCAGGCCGTCGACCGCGGAAAGCTTTATCTCCCCGCCGGGACCGGTCAGGGCCAGGGCGGAGTCGTCGGCCTTGAGGATGCGGGCGGCCGAATCCAGGACGATGCGCAGCAGCTCGTCGGGGTCCAGCGTGGAGAAGATCGCGCGGGCCAGCTCCGAGAACTTGCGCTTCTCCAGGGCCTTTTCAACTACGGCCTCGAGCTCCTTGAGGAGGAAAGGCTTGCTTATATAGTCGAAGGCTCCCTTGCGCAGGCTCTGCACCGCGGTGCCGACGGACCCGTGGCCGGTGGCCATGATGACCTCTATCTCGGGGTCGATCTTCTTGAGCTCGCCCAGCGTCCTGATGCCGTCCCAGCCCGGCATCATGATGTCCAGGACGGCTATATCGAACCGCTCGGCGGAGGCCTTCTCCGCGGCCTCCTCGCCCGAATGGGCCCGGACTATAAGGTAGCCGTGCCTTGAGAGCCCCGAGGCGATGAGTTCCACCATCGTCGGGTCGTCGTCTACGGCCAGGATCTTCGCTTTATAACTTACCATTTCACTTCCTTATGCCCTCCAGGTCCAGCATGAAGGCGTACTGCAGCGCGACCAGTTTAAGGACCTCGAACCGGCCGGACTTGCCGCCGTGGCCGACCTCCATGTCGGTCTTGAGGACCAGGAGGTTGTCGTCGGTCTTCATTGCTCGCAGACTGGCCGCCCACTTGGCCGGCTCCCAGTACTGCACCTGGGAATCGTGCAGGCCGGCGGTGATAAAAATGTTCGGGTAGGCGCGGGCGCGGACATTGTCGTAAGGGGAGTAGGAGAGCATATACTCGTAATCCTCTTTGACGCCGGGATCGCCCCATTCGTCGTATTCCCCGGCGGTAAGCGGGATGCTGTCGTCGCTCATGGTCGTGACAATATCTACGAACGGGACTTCGGCTATCGCCGACTTATAGAGCCCTTCCGGGGCCATGTTAAGGACCGCCCCGACCAGCAGTCCGCCGGCGGAGCCTCCCTCCGCGTGCACGCGGCCGCGGGAGGCGTAGCCCGCCTTCACCAGGTACTCCGTGGCGTCGATGAAGTCGTTGAAAGTATTCATCTTCTTCCGCTGGCGGCCGTCCTCGTACCAGCCGCGTCCCAGCTCGGAACCGCCGCGGACATGCGGTATGGCGCAGACGAAACCCCGGTCGAGCAGCGAGAGCCTGACCGAGCTGAAATAGGGGTCTGAATTGGAGCCGTATGAGCCGTAGGAATAGATATGCATCGGCGTACCGGCCTCTCTACGGAGATCCTTCCGGTAGACCAGCGAGACCGGGATCTTCGCCCCGTCCCTGGCCGGCGCCCAGACGCGCTCCGAGACATAATCCTCCGGCCTGAACCCGCCCAGGACTTCCTGCCGCTTGAGGAGCTTCCGCCCGCGCGAAGCCATATCGTAGTCGTAGACGGAGTCCGGCGTAGTCAGCGACTCGTAATCGAAGCGCAGCAGTCCCGAACCGTATTCCGCGTTGACCCCGAAGGAGGCGAGGTAGGCGGGATCGTCGAATTCCAGGTAATGCTCCCCCGCGCCCGAACGGCTCATTATCCGGATCCACGGCAGGCCGCCGCGCCTTTCGGACACGACCAGCCAGTCCCTGAAGGCGTTCACGTCCTCTATGAGAGTGTCCTCGCGGTGGGGAAGGAAGTCCCGCCACGGCCCGGGGCCGGCCGGCAGGTCGGCGGCTTCGGAGAGCATGAAATTCCTGGCGTTCCGGTTATGCAGGACATAGAACCTGTCGCCGGCGTGCTCCGGCGCGTATTCCAGGCCCCGCTCGCGCGGCAGGAACAGCTTCCATTCGCCTGCCGGCGAGGAGGCGTCGAGATACCTGTACTCGGTGGTAAGCGTGGCCTGAGAACCTATGAAAAGGTATTTCCGGCTGCGCGACCTGGCGACGAAGGCGGTGAAAGTCTCGTCGGGCTCGTAATAGACCTCGGCATCTGCGGAGGAACCGAGCTCATGCCTGAATACCCTTTCCCAGCGCAGGGTCTCCGGGTGCTGCTTCGCGTAGAAGAGCGTCCGGCCGTCCTCCGCCCAGGCGAGGTTGGGAGTCACGCTCTCCAGCCGGTCGGGCAGGATCTTCCCGGTGCGCAGGTCCTTAAAACGAACATCGTAAAAGCGGCGGCCTTTTGTATCGGCGGCCCAGGCCATTATATTGTGGTCCGGGCTCATCACCGGGAACCGGGCGTCGAAGAAGGCGTGGCCTTCGGCTTCCTTGTTCACGTCGAGAAGGACCTCCTCTTTGCCCGGCGGCGATACCGCGCGGCGGCAGTACAGCGGGTATTCGGCGCCTTTTTTATAACGGGTATAGTAATAGTACGGGCCGTCCTTGAACGGGGGGGTCGAGTCGTCCTTCTTTATCCTGGATTTCATCTCCCTGAACAGGGAAGCGGCGGGCTTCTTCACGTGGGCGAGGGCGGCGTCCGCGTAAGCGTTCTCGGCTTTGAGGTATTTCAGGACCCCGGGGTTCTCCCTGTCGCGCAGCCAGAAATAATCGTCCGTCCGGACATGGCCGTGCTTCTCCAGGCGGTGGGGGATCCTGTCGGCCTTCGGCGGCGCCGGGCGCGTCCCGCCGGCGTAGGCCGCGCCCGCCGCGAACACGCCCGTTAAAACCAGCAGCCAGTCAAGATTGTTCATTGGAAGTCCCCCGATATTATCCTTTTGAGCCTGGCCTGCGCCGACATGGGCGTCCCCTGTAGTCCGATATTATTATACAAGTATTGGTCTTTTCCTTGCGCCGCCCCGGCTAAGTATTTATAATTTACCGGATGCGCGATTCCGCGGGAACGCCTGGAGGACGATATGTGGACTTCCGCCGACCTCGAGAACCTCGTCCGGGAAAAGCTCGGCAACTACCTTCAGATAGGCGAGATCAGCCGCATCCACGTGCAGAAGTACAAGGACGTAAACGACGAAATAAACGCTATCGTGGAGCGCATCAACTGGAAGCATTCCACCGAGAACTGGACGCCCGTGGTGCTGACCCGGCGCCATGTCTCCTACGAAGAGATAATCGCGCTCTACCGTCTTTCCTCCGTCTGTATGGTGACCTCTCTGCACGACGGCATGAACCTCGTGGCCAAGGAATTCGTCTCTTCCAAGATCGACGGCACCGGCGTCCTCATGCTGAGCGACTTCACGGGCGCGGCCCGCGAGCTCACCGACGCGCTGGTCGTGAACCCGTACGACCGCGAGCAGTGCGCCGAAGCGCTGCACAGGGCCCTGGCGATGCCGGAGAAAGCCCGCTTCTACCCGCCGGCAAAGCGCGCCCTCGAGCGTCTCTCGCGGCTGCCGGGCGTCAGGACCGGAGCGGGCAAGAAAGTCCTGGAACTCAGGGCGAAAGCGGATTTTCACAAAGGCGCGGCCTGCAGGCTGATACTGGCCCGGAACGGCGGGGCGGGTTTCTACATGGGCGACGACGTGACCGACGAGGACGCCTTCAGGGCGCTGCGCGGCAGGGCGGTCACGGTCTTCGTCGGACCGGCCGGAAAGAAGACAGCCGCTTCGCACCGGGTCCCCTGTCCGGAGGCCGCGGCGGCGCTTCTGGGAAAAATACTCTCGCGCGCAAGGGAGACCGGCCGGCCGGAGCGCGCGGGAACGCCCCGCCGGGGCGGGAGTTGATAACATGAGGGCCGAAGCCGAACTTCTCTGCACCGGATCCGAACTGGTCTCGTCCAAGGTCAACCTTTACTCGCCGCTGTTCGCGGCCAGGCTCCGGGAACTCGGCGTCGCGCTGCGCGGCGAAAGGTCGCTACGCGACGACCTCCCTCTTATAACACGCTCCATCCGGGAAGCCATGGCATCCTGCCCGCTGGTCATAACCTGCGGCGGGCTGGGCCCCACTTTCGACGACCTCACGAGACGGGCCGCGGCGCGGGCCCTAGGGCTCCGGCTAAGGTCGTCGCCCGAATGCGCCGCCGAACTGCGCCGCCGCTACGCGCTGGATAAGCTGCCGCCCAACATGGCGGACCAGGCGGTCATCCTGGAGGGGGCCCGCGCCATAAGCAACCGCAACGGCACGGCCTTCGGCCAGGTGGTCAGGCGCGGCCGCCGGATGCTGGCGCTGCTGCCCGGGCCGCTGCGCGAATGGGAACCGATGTTCGGCGACGGACTCGCGGAGGAGATAGTCTCGTTCTTCGGACTCAAGCCCGGGACCGTTTTATCCGCAAGGCTGAAGGCCGCCGGGCTGAAGGAGGTGCAGGCGGAGCGCCTGCTGCGCCCGGTACTGCGCGCCTTCCCGGGAGCCGATTTCACCATACTGGCCGGCGCCGACGAGATCGAGTTCGGTTTCACGGTCTCCGGCCGCACGCCCGCGCTGGCAATAAGGAAGCTGGCCGCAGTGAAAAAAGCCGCGCGCCGGACGCTGGGAGCGGCCGTCTATTCGGAAACGGGCGAAGGCCGGCATCAGGCGCTGGGGCGCCTTCTGAGGGCCGGGGGAAAGACTCTGGCGCTGGCCGAGTCCTGCACGGGGGGCCTGGCCTCGAAGCTGATGACCGACGAGGCCGGCAGTTCGGATCTCTTCCTGGGCGGAACGGTCGCTTATTCCAACGCCTCCAAGACCCGGCTGCTCGGGGTCCCGCAGGCGCTCCTCGAACGCCACGGGGCGGTCTCCGCCGGGTGCGCCGCCGCGATGGCCAGGGGCGCACGGCGCGCCTTCGGCTCCGATTACGCGGGCTCGGTCACCGGCGTCGCCGGCCCGGGAGGGGGAACTCCGGAGAAGCCCGTCGGCACGGTGTTCTTCGGGATATGCGGGCCCCGGGGCGTCGGCACGCATAAGGCTTTCTTCAGAGGCACGCGCGATCACATACGCCTCTCTTCCGCCAACCGGCTGTTTGACCTGCTCGGAAAAATAATAGAATAGACGCGGTGCCGCCAAAGACGCGTTCTAAGGAGAATCGGAATCAAATGAGATTTCTGCTCGCCGCCATAATACTTCCCGCCGCGCTGCTGGCCGCCGGCTGCGGCAAATGCCAGGAGCCGGGCGCCGCCATGCAGAAGGCCGCCGAAGCCGCCGTTGAAGCGACTCCATCGGCCGCGACGCCGGGCTATGTCAAAGGCCCCACCTGGTTCAACCTGCCCGATCACAAGGGCGGCAGGCTGGACCTGGCGGCCTACGCCGGCAAGCCCGTTATGATAAAGTTCTTCACGGAGACCTGCCCCTACTGCCGCAAGGCCGCGCCCTTCGTGCAGTCCATACACGCCGAGTACGGCGGACGGGGCCTCGCCGTCGTGGCGGCCGCGCACGAGCGCGAAGCGGCCCCGGCCGCGCGCTTCGTGAAGGATTTCGCCATAACTTTCCCCGTCGCCTACGACGCGGCCGCAACGGCGCGCGCCTACCAGACACGCGGCGTGCCCTACCTCTTCCTGCTCGACAGGAACCACAAGGTCCACGATCTCTGGGCCGGCTACGACCCCTCCTTCGAGAAGGAGATCCGGGCCTCCATAGAGGAAATCCTCAAAAAAAGCTGAGGCGGCAGCGGATCAATCGAATTCGGAGGGCAGCAGGCGCCTGGCTTCGGCCAGGAAGGCCGTCTTGTCCTTTACCGGAAGCCCGCCCGAAGAGCGGTGTTTCATCGTGAGGAAATTGACGTAGCGGCCATTGGCCTTTATCCTGAAATCGAGATGGGGTCCCGTCGAGAGGCCGGTGGAGCCGA
This sequence comes from Elusimicrobiota bacterium, assembly GCA_009773155.1. Taxonomy (GTDB): domain Bacteria; phylum Elusimicrobiota; class Elusimicrobia; order Elusimicrobiales; family UBA9959; genus UBA2231. Next base: position 11,291 of record WOVA01000009.1, on the reverse strand, counting down.
CATAGGCTATCACGTCGCCCTGCTTTACCCTCCTGCCCCGCTTCAGCCCGGCGGCGTAGCGGTGGAGATGACCGTAGATCGTCACATAACCCAGCGCGTGTTTTACTTCCACATAGCGGCCGAAGCCGCCTTTCCAGCCGACGAAGGTAACGACGCCGTCGGCGACGGAAGAGACCGGGGTGCCCGTCGGGGCGGCGTAATCGATGCCGAGATGGGGACGCACTATCTTGAGTATCGGGTGGCGGCGCGCGTGGGTGAAATAGGAGGAGATGCGCCTGTACTGCAGCGGCGCGCGGAGGAACAGGCTGCGCAGCGACTCGCCCTTCTCGTCGTAATAGCCGGCGCCGTGGCGGAAGGCGCGCTTACGGCCCGTCCCTTTTCCGTCATACACCCCCGCCAGTATCCGCCTGCCGGCGCTGCGGCCGTTCTCCGCCGTGCGCTGCTCGTAGACCACCTCATAGGAATCTCCCTCGCGCACTTCGGTCAGGAAGTCTATCGACCAGGAGAAAATGTCGGCGAAATCCAGTATGGTCGCGGCCGGCACGCCCGAGGCGCTCATCGACTCCCAGAGCGAGGAGGCTATCGCGCCTTTGACGCGCAGGGTCTCCTCCGTCACCGCGAGGGAGGATACCTCAAGGGAGTAGCCGCCGTCGGCCGGGCGGACCAGGTAGCGGGATATACCCTTGAGGACATAGGCGTTGACCAGAACTCCCGAGGTGGAAAGGACCACCCCGTACTCGTCGGAAGGGGAAAGCCTGCGCAGGTTCAGCTTTTTCCGCAGCGCGGCGGATATGCCCGCGGTCTCGGCCGCCGGGAGGCCGGCCGCCGAGAGGTGGGAGGAGAGCATGCCCGTTATGGGGCCGCTGGAAATGATGAACACCGGGGGGGAAGGGAGAAAGATCGAGCCCCTGCCGGCTAGGAACAGCCCGGCCGTGATCATGGCGGCCGCGGCGATAGCGAAAGCGGCTATGGCCCTCTCCCTGTACGCGACCCTCGCGGCGAGCTGCCGCACGCGTCTTCCAAGTCCCTTCATCAGCAGTAGAGATACTCTTCCACGAGTTTCCTTATCTCCTCTTCCTTGCCGAACAGCCGCTCGCTGAGATTGCGGTCATCGAAGGCCCTGAGGCGGGCGGCTATTCCGTCTATGGCCTGCGGGGTAAAGACCCCGCGCTCCTCGAAAGCCGAGCGCGACTTCTCCAGGCACTCGGCAGACTCGCCGCAGGAAGCGGGCAGTTTGGGGAGCTTGTCCATAAGCGCGGAATGAGCCCTGTCGTGGATATTCTTATCCACGAAGAATTTGTCGGCGTATTCAAGAGCGTCTTTCCGCTCGAAGCCGCGGCGGGCGGCGACGCAGAGCCCGGCCATGAGGAAGTGCAGGCTGGCGGAACCGTCGGCGGAGCGGAATTCCACGGTCTGCGCGGGCTCCAGCTTCGGGGCCTCGCAGCCCGGATTGGCGTCCCTGATCATCCCGGCCGCGTCCGTCCAGCCCAGCGGGATGCGGACCAGGGCCGAGCGGTTGCGGTAAGCCCAGCAGACGGTGGTGGGCGCCTCCTGGTGCGGCACCAGCCGCAGGTAGGAAGTGGGCACTGTGTTGCCGAAAGCGGTCATGGGCGCGGCCAGCTCCATGAAGCCGGCGATGAGCTTGCGGGCCGGAACGGAGAGCGCTCCCTTATCCTGCATTATGTTCCTGCCGTTCTTCATGAGGCAGGTGTGCACATGCATGCCCGAACCGGCGTGGCCGATGGAGATCTTGGGAGCGAAGGAGACCGTGACGCCGTACTTGTGGCCGATGGCGGAAAGCATCCACTTGGCCATGGCGAGCTGATCAGCGGCTTCGGAGGCCGGGACCGGCAGGAACTCTATCTCCTGCTGGGCCATCTCCGAGTCGGCGCCGCGTATCAGCCCCACTTCGGAATGGCCGTACTTTATACGCCCGCCCGCCTCGGCTATGGCCGCCATGGCCTCGGTCCGCAGTCCCTCCCACTTGGCGAAGGGATGGGCCTCGTGATAGCCGCGCTGGGCGGCTGCGGGGTAGAGTATATCCTTGGGCGCTATGACGTAGTATTCGAGCTCGCCCAGCGCGTGGAACCCGCAGCCTGTGACCCTGGTGAATTCCGTCTCGGCCCTGCGCAGTATCTCGCCGGGAGAGCCGGCGAAAGGGCTGCCGTCGCCGGTATAGAAGGAGCACATGATGTCCACGGCAGGGATGGCGGAAAAAGGGTTGACGAAGGCGGTGCGGTAGCGCGGCACCACGTAGAGATCGCTGGAGCCCGCGTCTATCATCCCCTTGAAAAGGCTGGAGCCGTCCACCCGCTCGCCCGCCGAAAGTATGCGGTCGAGGTAGGCCTCGTCGCTGATCATGAAGTTGAGCGTCTTGAGCCGGCCGTCGCCGGCGACGTAACGGAAATTGACCAGTTTCACCCCGTTGGCTTTCACGTAGCGGACGATGTCCCTCCTGGTGAAATCCCTCGGCTCCTTGTTGAGGAAAGCGGCTATCCTGCTGGAATATATTTTCTGTGCGGGGGCCATTTTTATTCTCCTTATATGCGGCACTAATATTACAAACTTTTCGGCGGGGGTAAAATACCGTTCCAGTCCGCATCGCGGACGGTGACGCGCGGCCGGGGCGCGCGGAGGCGGCTGCCCGGTTGACCGGGAGAGCGGGCAAATAATATAATAAGGGAACGATAAGAAACTAAAAAAAGAGAGTGTGACACACGAAAATGGCAATGACCAAAGCGAAAACCAAAGAAATAGTGGAGAAATTCGCCTCCAAACCAACGGACACGGGCTCTTCCTCCGTACAGGTGGCTCTCCTCACCGAAAGAATACTGTACCTTTCCAAACACCAGGCCGTCGCCAAGAAGGACCATTCCACCAAGCGCGGACTGTCCATACTGGTCGCCAAGCGCAAACGCTTCCTCGCCTACATAGAGAAGCATAACAAGGAAGAGTACAAGAAAGTGATCAAAGCTCTTGGGCTGAGGAAATAACCGATGACCAATAACATTAAACCCACCCGCCTTGAAGTCAAGGTGGGCAATACCATGATGTCCTTCGAGACCGGGCTCCTGGCCAGGCAGGCAGGCGGCTCCGTCCTCGGCCGCATCGGCGACACGCAGGTGCTCGCCGCCGCCGTCCAGGCCAGGAAGCCCCGCGAGAACCCGCCGGAGTTCGTGCCGCTCAGCGTCGACTACAAGGAGCGCACCTACGCCGCAGGCAAGATCCCGGGCGGATTCTTCAAGCGCGAGGGCAAGGCCCGCGAGCGCGAGGTACTCACCTCCCGCCTGGTGGACCGTTCCCTGCGCCCCCTGTTCCCCGAGTACTTCAATACCGAAACCCAGGTCGTGGCGATGGTGATGTCGAGCGACAGCCAGAACCCCGCCGATATCGTCGCCATCAACGCCGCCAGCGCGGCGCTGATGATCTCCGACATCCCGTTCAACGGGCCCGTGGCCGCCGTACGGCTGGGCAAGCTGGACGGCCAGTTCGTGGTCAACCCGACCAACGAGCAGCGCGAGGCGTCCGAAATGGAGCTGGTGATCTCCGGCACCCGCGAAGGCATACTGATGGTCGAAGGCGGCGGCAAAGAGATCCCGAACACTGAACTGGTCTCGGCTCTCGAGGCCGCGCGCCCCGAGCTCGACAGGCTCTGCGACATGCAGCTGGAGATGCGCGAGCTCTGCGGCAAAGAGAAGACCAAGGTAGAGGCGCCCGCCTTCAACCCCGATATCAGGAAAATCGTGGAAGAAAAGGCCAAGCCCGAGGTGGCGAAACTGCTCAACTCCTTCCCGACCAAAGAAGTGATAGAGTCCACCATCTCCGCCATCAAGGACGGCCTGCTCAAGGAGGTCGCCGAGCGGTTCCCGGCAGAAAAGACCGCCAGCTACCAGGTCAAGACGCTGATGGAGGAGATCGTCCACGAGGTCTCCCGCTCGATACTGCTGGAGAAGCGCCTGCGCGCCGACGGCCGCAAGACCGACGAGATACGCCAGATAACCATGCAGGCCGGCTACCTGGCCCGCACGCACGGCTCCGCGCTGTTCACGCGCGGACAGACGCAGGCCATGGCGGTCGCCACGCTGGGCACGCCCGACGACAAGCAGATGCTCGACGACCTGGAAGGCAAGACCTTCGACAGGTTCATGCTGCATTACAACTTCCCGAGCTTCTCCGTAGGCGAAGTGAGGATAGACAGGGGCCCCAGCCGCCGCGACATAGGCCACGGCACCCTGGCCAAGCGCGCATTGCTGCCGCTGCTGCCTTCCGAGGAACAGTTCCCGTACACGATCCGGATAGTTTCCGATATCCTGGAATCGAACGGCTCGTCTTCCATGGCGACCGTCTGCGGCGGGTCACTCGCCATGTACGACGCCGGCGTGCCGCTCAAGGCCGCCTGCGCGGGCATAGCGATGGGCCTGGTCACCGACGGCTCCAGGTCCGCGGTGCTCTCCGACATCGCGGGCCTCGAGGACCATTACGGCGACATGGACTTCAAGCTGGCCGGCACCCGCAAGGGCATCACGGCCTTCCAGATGGACGTCAAGCTGGCCTCCGGCATCCCGCTCAATATCCTTAAGGAAGCGATAGAGCAGGCCACCAAGGGCCGCAACCACATCCTGGACCTGATGGAGACTCACCTGCCCAAACCGCGCGCCGAAGTCTCGCAGTACGCGCCCGGCATGGCCAGGCTGAGCATCCCCAGGGAAAAGATCGGCCAGTTCATAGGCCCCGGCGGCAAGAACATCCGCGGCATCATCGAGAAGACCGGCGCCGACATCGAGGTGGACGACGACGGGAATATCTTCATCTCCAGCGTCGACCGCAAGTGCCTCGACGCCGCCCGCCAGATGGTGGAGTACTTCACCATGGAAGCCGAGGTAGGCAAGACCTACAAGGGCCGGGTCGTCTCCATAGTCGACTTCGGCGCCTTCCTGGAGATACTGCCCGGCAAGGAAGGCCTGCTGCACATCTCCGAGATAGACATCAACCGCGTCGAGCGCGTCGAAGACGTGCTGAACATGGGAGACGAAGTCGAGGTCAAGGTGGTCGACGTGGACAATGTCGGCAAGATCCGCCTCTCCAGGCGGGTGCTCCTGCCCGGCGGCGACACCGGACGCGACTACAGCGCCCCGCGCGGCGGCGGACGCGGCGGTCCCCGCGGCGGCGGTGGCGGCGGCGGACGCGGACGCAGATAAAAGGCAACAGGAGAACGGAGACCAAGGTATGAACAAGAAGAAACCAGCGGGAAACATGGCTTCAGGCGGCGCATTCGAGCAGGTACAGAAGTTCTACCAGTTCATGAGCGCCAATAAGCTCGAGGTCATAGAGTTCGCCAAGGACGAGACTTACATTAAGCTCGTCCGCAAGCACTCGCAGACCTTCCATCCCATACCGGTCTTCGCCCCCGGAGCGGCCCAGCAGTCCGCGCCGCTGGCTTCCAAGGGGAAGCCAGCGGCCGGACCCGCGGCCGGGCCCGCGGCGGTCGAGGGAGAGACGATAAAGGCGCCGATGTCCGGCATCTTCTACCGCTCCCCCAGCCCGTCCAGCCCGCCCTACGCCAGGGAAGGAGACTCGGTCAAGGACGGCCAGGTCATCTGCGTCATCGAGGCCATGAAGGTCTTCAACGAGATCAAGGCCGAAGAGGACTGCGTCATTCTGAAGGTCTTCACGGAGAACGGCAAGCCCGTGGAGCCCAACCAGGACCTCTTCCTTATTAAGAAGAAATAAAAATGAGCGACAACAACAAGTTCACCGACGGCATAAAAGGCACGGCGGAGCAGGTCATGGACGTGATCACGGCCTCCGGCGAGACTACCTCATGGGACATAAAGCTCAAGCTGCACCTTTCCAGTTCCTCCCTGTACCTCGCCCTGGGCTGGCTCATGTCGCAGGGCAGGATACAGCTCTACCCCAAGGACCTCAACTACACCATACGCCCCGCCGCCGGCCAGCAGTAAGGCGGTAAAAAAGATGCTCAAACGCAGTTTCGCCGCGCCCGGCAAGAAGGGGGCCCCGTCCCCCTTTATAGGGGCGCTTTACTGGATACTCTCCTTCGCCTTCGCCCTGTGGCTGATCTGGCTGACTTTCAGCAGCAGCTCCAAGGGAATGGTGGGGGAGTCCGTCTCCGGCGCGCTGCACGGGCTCCTCGGACAGTCGGCTTACCTTTTTCCTTTTATATTCCTCTATGGCCTGGCGGCCATACTGCTCAAGCTCGGCAAGCCGCATAAGGGCCTGCTGACCCTGACCGGCGGGATACTCCTTATGCTCGGGGCACTCTCCTCCGGCCTGCAGTTGATGGAAATAGCTTTTCCCGCCGCCGGCTTCGACGGCGGGCATATCGGTTATTACATGGAGCACGTCCTGGAGAAGATGTTCGGCGCCGCCGGCGCGGGAGTATTCTCCTTCGCCCTCTTCCTGGTCGGCGCACAGCTCCTGTTCAAGATCTCCTGGGGCAAGGCGCTCAGATTCTCCTGGTCCGCCATCGCCGACGACTACCGCAGCTGGTCCCAGGCCCGCCGCGACCTCAGGTCCAGGCTCAATCTGATATCGGAGAGGGACGGCCCGGAACCCAAATACGAGGCCAAACCGATACCCGAGGCATCGGCGGGGGACACCATGCCGCATGGTGTCCCAGCTCCGCATCCGGCCGGGGACGAGAAGCCGAAGGCCCCGCCCCCGCTGCCGGTCAAGGAAAGAGAACGGGAGAACCCCGCCATAAAGGTAAAGTCCCACAAGAAGCCCAAGACCTACACGGCCCACTTCAAGGATTTCAAGCTGCCCGCGGCCGACCTGCTGGACCCGCCGGCCCGGGAGACCGTCATCGGCCCGTCGAGGGACGAGATGGAGGCCGCCCGCACCAAGCTCGAGGAAACTTTCAGGAGTTTCGATATAATCGTGCACGTAGCCGACATCTTCCCGGGGCCCGTCATCACCCGTTACGAGGTGACCCCGGCGCCCGGCGTCAAGATCAGCTCTATCGTTTCGCTGGCCAACGACGTGGCCCTGGCGATGAAGGCCGCCGGCATACGCGTGATCGCCCCTATCCCGGGCAAGTCGGCCATCGGCTTCGAGATACCCAACCAGAAGCGGGCCAAGGTCGGCCTGCGCGAGGTGCTGGAAAGCCCCGCTTTCAACGAGCGCAAGGAACCGCTGGCTTTCGGCATAGGCCGGCACGCCGAAGGCTCCATCGCGCTGGCCAACCTCGAGGACATGCCTCACCTGCTGATCGCGGGCTCCACCGGCTCCGGCAAGAGCGTCTTCCTGCAGTCGCTGATACTCTCCCTGATGTTCCGCAACACGCCCGACGAAGTGAAGTTCGTGATGATAGACCCCAAGCGGCTAGAGCTCTCCTTCTACCAGGACGTACCCTATCTCTACGACCCTAAGGTACTCCCGGACTCCGTCTCCGTCATAACCGACGCCAAGGACGCGGCCAAGACCCTGATCTGCCTCACCAAGGTCATGATGCAGCGCTACAAGAAGTTCGAGAAAGCGCGCGTCAAGAACATAGCCGGCTACAACCGCTGGGCGGCGGCCAACAACGAGCAGCCCGAATACTACATCGTCGTAGTCATCGACGAACTGGCCGACCTGATGGTGCAGGCCAAGAACGTGGTGGAGGAGAACACACAGCGCCTGGCCCAGATGGCCCGCGCCGTCGGGATACATCTGGTGCTGGCCACCCAGCAGCCGTCGGTGGACGTCATCACCGGCGTCATCAAGGCCAACCTGCCGTCGCGCATAGCGCTGCAGGTCACCTCCAAGGTCAATTCCCGCGTCATACTCGACACCTCCGGCGCCGAGGCGCTGATAGGCAAAGGAGACCTGCTCTATCTCACCAAGGACTCGCCCAAGCCGCTGCGCATACAGGGCGCCTTCGTCGGCGAGGCCGAGATCAACCGCGTGGTGGACTATCTCAAGACGCAGGGCCGCCCGGACTACCCGATGTTCGTAGAGGAGGACGAGACCGCCGGCGGCGGCAAGGGCAGTTCCTCCGAGGAACTCGTCGCCGCGCTGAAACTCATAAACGAGAGGCGCCGCGTCTCGCAGGACCTGCTCAAGGCCCATTTCGGCTCGTCGTCCCGCGCGACCAACATCCTCAGCATCCTGGAAGTCAACAAATTCATCCACAAGCCGGAAGGCTCCAACCGCTGGGAGATCTTCTTCGACAAGATAGAGAGCCACCTGGCAGATCACCAGCCAGACCCGGCGCAGCCGGATGGGGACACTATGCGGCATGGTGTCCCCGATCAGGAGGGGATAAAATGAGAGCATTTTTAATAGCGGCGATAGCGGCCTGCCTGTCCTGTCCGTCGGCGCTGGAGGCGGCGGTTAAAAAAGCGGCCCCGGCCGGATCAGGGCGGCTTTCGCCGCAGTCGGTGCCGGAAGCTCTGCGGCCGGCCGTCAAGGCCGAAGTGGAGAAGTCTACCGCGACGCCTTCTTACACCGATCAGGTCCTGGCGAAACTGATGGAGTGGGACTCGGCCCTGACCTCGCTGAAGGCCGGGTTCACACAGACCGTACTGTTCTCGGAGGCGGGCCTGGAGCAGAAGGTGGAAGGAACTCTCTCCTATCTCAAGCCCGACAGGCTGCGCATAGAGCACCGGACCCCGACGCACCAGATCATAGTGACGGACAAAAAGGATATCTGGATCTACAAGCCGGCCGACTCCCAGGCCGTGAAAACGCGCTGGGAGGACTGGAAGAACCTGCAGAATTCCGGATTCTCCGGCATAATGGATTTCGGCAACTATGCCGAGCTGGCCTCGCGCAACAAGGTGACGGCCGTGCCGCCGGCGGGCCCCGGGGGGATGGTCAAACTGATACTCACCCCCGTAGACCGCAGCGGACTCTACACGCTTACGCTGATGCTCTCCGCGACGGATTATTTCCCGGCCAGGGCGGACCTGGTGGTGGAATCCGCCAAGATCAGCACCGTCCTTGACGAGACCGAGCGCAACGCCGGCCTGGACGAGAAACTTTTCGACTTCACGCCGCCCAAAGGCACGGAGATAATAAACTTCAAGAAATGACCCTCGCAAACCGTATAACCTTAACGAGGCTGGTCCTGAGCCTGGCCGTCTTCTTCCTGGTGATACAGAAGACCTTCGTGACCGTACTGATAGGTCTGATCGTCATGATAATCGCCAGCGTTTCCGACGCTATAGACGGCATGATCGCCAGGCGCACCCAGACCACCACCTCTTTCGGCGCCATCGCGGACCCCTTCGCCGACAAGATCCTGGTCATGTCGGCCTTCATCGCCTTCGCCTCGGTCAAGCTGCTCGACGTCCCGCTCTGGGCGATCTTCCTGATACTGCTGCGCGAGCTCACCATCTCCACGCTGCGGGTCCTCGCGGCGCTGCATGGCTCGGTCATGAAGGCCGAGGCCTCCGGCAAGTTCAAGACCACGATACAGCTCATCGCCGGCTTCACCATAATGGCCCTGCTGCTCAACAGGGTCTGGGTGATAGACCATCCCGGCACCCACAAATTTTTCCTCGCCGTAGACGTCTGGGCCTCACCCGCCTCCTGGTGGCTGACCGTGATCGCCTCCGTGGTAACGCTCATCAGCGGGGTCATCTACCTGGCCAACCACAGGGAACTGCTCCGCAAGTCGTGGAGCGAAAAGAAGAATGGCTGAACCGCGCGGATATCAGCGGGGGACACCATGCCTCATGGTGTCCCAGTCCCGCTCTCCTCTCGCCAGGAAGGCGACGGAATTCCTGGCCACCGGCTGCTTCGTCGGCCTGCTCCCCCAGACACTGACCCCTTTCAAAAAATGCACCGGGGCCGGCATGCTCGGCTCGCTTCTCGCCCTGCTCGCGCTGCCGCTGCTGCCGACGGGGTGGGCCTACGCCGCGCTGCTGGCCGCCTTCTTCCCTTTCTCGGCCTGGATAGCCGGCCGGGCCTCCGCGGCCTACGGAGGTCACGACGACCCGCGCATCGTCATAGACGAGATACTGGGCTTCTGGACCGCCGCGGCCTTCCTGCCGCTGGAACCGGTGCCGATCATAACCGCCTTCGTCGCCTTCCGCTTCCTCGACACGGTCAAGCCCTGGCCCATCAGCTTCGCGGAAAAGAACCTCCAGGGCGGTTTTGGTATAATTATGGACGACTTCATGGCCGGGATCGCCGCCAATGTCATAGCGCGATTCGTGACCGTCTTCGTATTATGAATACCGGGATAATAGCCTTTCTTTTCGCCCTCTGCGCCACCGCGGCCGCATCAGCGGGGGACACCATGCCGCTTGGTGTCCCAGTGCCGTCTGCGCCCGCGGCGGGAGAGGTCGCAGTCTCAACGGATTCGGCCGGCCTTCCGGGCATGGCTCCCTCGAAGTCCAAGCGTACACCGGGCGTCTACCCGCCGGCCGCCGTGCCGATCAGCGGAATCGTCCTGACGCCCACCGCCTACCGCGGACGGGGCAGGAACGAAATAGGCCTCGGCCTGGACTTCAACGCCGCCTATTATATCGGCCGGCTCTACGGCAAGAATTCTTTCGACTGGACGCTGGAGAAGAAGAGCTACATCGACCGGCTCGGCGTCTGGTTCATAAGCGCCGACGGCAAGATGCTGATACAGACCGAGGGCGCCTGGAGGCCGGCGATGGCCGCCGGCGCGCAGGGCACTTTCGCTTTCCGCGACTCCAGACAGAACCCTCTCAACGCCAGCGTTCCCACTATCTCCGTCGACGACAAGAACACCAACACCTACGCGACGGCCTACCTGGCCCTGACCAAGCACCTGCACCCGAAGTTCATGGTCAACGCGGGCTACGCCGACGGCGACCTCTCCAAGAGCATCTATATGCTTTCCGAGTTCCTGTCGGAGCGGGCGCTGTCGCTCAACGGCTACACGGGGCGCGAGGTGCCTACGGGAGCGATGTTCGCCGGCTTCATCTGGCTGCCCAGGCCCAACAACCCCATAGCGGCCGAAATAATAATACCGCAGGGCGCCCCGATGAGCCCCAAGCTGATCAATCTGCAGCTCGGCACCATGCTTAAGCTCAACTTCCAGCTCTCCTACCTGATGTTCGACGGCGGCTGGGACCTGCTCGGCATGTTCCAGTTCCGCTACTCCCACTTCCCCAGGTAATACCCGTCCTCTGCGTTTTTCGGACTGGATCGCCTCACACGTACGGGCCCTCCGCTATTTTCGGCTGCGTCCCGCGCGTCCTTGTCCCGGACAACTTAACCTGAAAGTTGCAGTTGCAACTTTCCGCCCGCATAGCGGGCGCCCTTCGGGAGGTATACACCTCGTCGGGCCGGGCGCGCATAGCGCTGGGCCC
>WOVA01000008.1 GCA_009773155.1 Elusimicrobiota bacterium | reverse complement strand
ACGGCGGACACCCTTGCCTTTGGCTAACGGTAGGTTCTATCAACCCCCGTAGGGGACTTTCACCCCCAAGTGTGCGCGCATGCCGCGCGCACCATAAAAAAGGCCCGGCCGCGAGCCGGGCCTTTTTCATTTATATAGGGGAGGGGGTCAGGTCTTTACTTTTGACGTCAAAAGTAAAGACCTGACCCCTTTTAAGAAGAAAAGTAAGAACCCAGTATCTTTTCGGCGTCGGGCATGCCGCAGGCTGCGAAGCCGGCCAGGAGCTCCGCGCGGTCGTAAGGCACGGCCTTGTGCTGTATGGAGGCCTTGCCCTTATGGAAGCGGACTATGGCGTAGCGCGCGGCCGGCTTGTGCCAGCAGCCGAGCGAGCCGGGATTGACGTAGCGCACCTTTCCCCTCACGTCGGAGGCCTTGTGCCGGTGGCCGTGGAAGACCATCAGCGAGGAATGGCGGCCGATGAGGCCGTCGAGATCGGCGGTTATCTTCTCGGCGATGTCCAGCTTGACCTGCCGGCCGGAGTCGCCGAGGGCGTAATGGACGAAGGCCGCCCGCACGCCGTCGAACTCATGCTCGGTCAGGTAGGGCCAGGCCGCGGCGGCGCTGATGTGGCGGCGCATGACCCGCTTCTTCATCCAGGCGTAATGATCGGCCAGCCAGCGCGCCGAGCCCTCGGGCAGGCCGCCGCAGAGCCAGGCGTCGTGGTTGCCGGTGAGCAGGTGCAGGCGCGGGATCTCCCCCAGCATATCGACGGTCTCGCCGGGCCAGGGGCCTATGCCGACGGCGTCGCCGGTGTGGAACGCCGCGTCGTAGCCCTCCCGCTTGGCCGCGCTGGCGAAGGCCCGCAGGGCGGGCAGGTTGGCGTGCGCGTCGGTGAAAACTATGACTTTCAGACGGCGGCCTGCTCCTTCTTCTGAGTGAACAGCGAGACCACCACGAGCACGATAAAGCTCAGGGGTATCGAGACGATGCCGGGGTTGTCCAGCGGGAACGGCGCCGTCGCCGGGTCCAGGCCGAACTTGTCGTACATCGACGGCGAGAACATGATGATGCCGATGGCGGCGACCATGCCGGTCACGATCGAGGCGGCTATGCCCCTGGCCGTGGTCTTCTTCCAGAACAGGATCATGACGATCGACGGCAGGTTGGCCGAGGCGGCCACCGCGAACGCCAGCCCCACCAGGAACGACACGTTCATGCCCTGGAAGATGATGCCCAGGATTATCGCGATGATGCCGACGACGAAGGCCGCTATCTTGCCCGCGCGGACCTTCTGCTTCTCGTTGTAGCCGAGTTGCAGGTAGCGGTCCATCAGGTCGTGCGCGACGGCGCCGGAGGCGGCTATGATGAGGCCGCTGACCGTGCCGAGCACGGTGGCGAACGCGACGGCCGAGATGATAGCGAACAGGAAGGTCCCGAAAGACCGGGCCAGCAGCGGCGCCGACATATTGTCCGTCACGGGATTGAGGACAGCGTTGACCACCGCGCCGAGGCCCATATACATGGTCAGCACGTAGAAGAAGCCGATGGCGGCGATGGCCACTATCGTCGACTTGCGCGCGCAGGCCGGACTGGGCACGGTGTAGTAGCGTATCAGGATATGCGGCAGCGCGGCGGTGCCCAGGAACAGCGCCAGCATCAGCGACAGGAAGTCCAGCTTCTGCAGCGGCGTGCCTTCCACCTTGAACTTGAGGCCCGGGCGCATCATTTTATTGCCGGGCTTCACGCTGGGGGCGTAGACGGTCACCTTATCCTCGCCGTCAGAGAGCTTCACGATCTTCCAGGTGTTGATGCCGGTCTCCGGGTCGCCCAGGATGGAGAGGAATTCGAAGGGCCCGACCGGGCCGGTGTCCGCTTCGGGGCCGCTCTTCCCTTTTATGGACTCGAGCCCGCCGTTCTGGCGCAGGATATTATCCTTGGAGGCGGGCAGGCCGTTGACGATGGAGGAGCCGTCGGCTTTCTTCGCCTCGTACTGGGTCTCTTTCAGATAGACTTTCCCGTCCTTGTCCGAGCGCAGCCACCAGGTCTCCACGCCGCCCTTCTCGAGCTTGACGTAGGTCTCGCCCTTGACCGCCTGGGAGCCGGCCACTTTGTAGGCCTTGTCCTCGGTATAGAGCCGCCCCTTCGCCTCGATGGCGCCGAGGGTCCTGTACTCGTAGAAAGGCACGCGGCCGCCCTGGTCGGGCTGGGTGCTGAGGCCGCGGTACAGCACGGCCACGGTCACGACAAGGGAGAACACCACGAGCATCGCGCCTTTGATGAACTGCACGTAGGTGGTGGAGGTCATGCCGGCGGTGGCCACGATGGTGATGACGATGGCGCCGACCATGACTACCCCCCAGGAGTGCGGGATGCCCAGGAGCGGCTCCACCAGCCACCAGCGTGCTGATGGCCGCGAACAGCTTGATGCCGCGCGAGTTGAACTTGGCGTCGAGCGCGTCGGTGAAGGTGTACTTGCCGAGGCGCTTCATGGGTTCCGCAACCACGAACAGCGCCACTATCCAGCCGGCCAGGAAACCGATGGAGTAGAGGAAACCGTCGTAGCCGGACGTCGCGATCATGCCGCAGATGCCCAGGAACGAGGCCGCGCTGAGGTAGTCGCCGGCGAAGGCGACGCCGTTGACCGCCCAGTGTATCTGGCCGCCGGCCGCGAAGTAGCCGCTGGCGGACTTGGTCCTGGCGCCCAGGTAGAAGGAGAGGCCCAGGACGAGGCCGACGAAGGCGAGGAAAATAGCTATTGCCATGCTATTTCCCCTCCCCGGCCGGTTTATTGTCCGCTTCGTGCGTGCCGCACATCGTATTGTAGATGAGGGCCATCACCAGGGCGAAGGCTATGAGCCCGAAACCGTAGACCACCGCCAGGTTGAGGCCGAACATTATTTCTTTCTCCATCCAGAGCGGGCGGAGCAGGTTTATCGCGACGAACGCGGCGTAGATGGACGCGTAGAGCAGGAACATCCAGACGCCTATGCGCTGCTTATATTCGGCGGAAGCGTCGGGTCCGCATTCCGAAGCGGGTTCATGAAGCATTCTTTTAATCTCCTGTTAAAAAACGGGCGCCCCGCAAGCAGCGGACGTCCGTAACGTTTTAAACGATGTTGAATTTTATCAAATCTTTCAGTTTATTGACAGCCGCGGCGGCCGCCGCGGCGGTTTCCCGGAGGGCCTGCTGGTCGGCCTGGGAGAGTTCGGAGGGCCTTATGCGGTTGTCCGGCGCCCCGCCGGCCGCGGCCCGGGCGGCCTGCCGCTTGAGGCGCAGCCTGGTCAGCGCGTCCACTGCCTGCGCGAAGGATTCCTTCTCCGCCCTGTCCAGGACGTTCGCCTCGGTCAGCGCGGCCAGCCGGGCGGGAGTCGGCAGCGCCTGTATGTCGGCCCGGAGCGCGTAGACGCGGGCGAAGTCGGTGAAGACGCGCAGCAGCTTCTTGGCGTCGAAGGTCCCCTTATGTTCCCCCTCGCCCTCAAGCTCCAGCGCTCCGCGGAAACCGAGCGGGACCCTGAACTGCAGCGCGTTGTTGGCGAGGTTGAGGAAGAGTATGGTCCGGTCCTTCACCGCCGCGCGCACATGGGCGCGCAGTTCCTTTTCCAGCGACTCTTCCCCCCAGGCGCGCCTGAAGTCGAAGAAGACATTGACGTCCAGCAGGGCCTGCGCCTCGGTGAGCGCCGCCCAGCCGGTGAAATAAGCCTTCCAGTCCCTGAGGGGTCGGCACCATTTCGGGTTGGACGCCATGGCCCCGCCCTTGCAGAAGGGATATCCCGCCGCGTCCAGCCAGGCGCAGACTTTGGTCCCCAGGGCCTGGAAATATTCCGCGCAGGCGGCCTCTGAGGGGACACCACGCGGCATGTCCCCGGGGGGATACTCGTAAACTATGGCGTTGTCCTGATCGGTCACCAGCGTCTGCTCGCGGCGGGCCTGGCTGCCCAGCGCCATGAAAGCGAAGGGGACGGGCGGCTCGCCAAGTTCGTTAACGGCGAACTCCACGAACCTGGCCGTCGCGGCGTCGGCGGCGGCGGTGATAAGGCGGGTGATACCGGCGCTGTCGGCGCCGGTGTCGGAGAGGGTCCTGACCAGGCGCGGCAGCCGGCCTTTTACCGCTATGACCGCGTCCACGTCGGCCGCGCGGGAGAATTCCTCCATAAGCGAAGCCGGCGAGTACCATTTGAGCGCCAGCAGTTCCTTCTCGTCTATAACGCCGGTCACGCGGCCCGCCGCGTCGCGCACGGCCAGGTGGCGGATATTCTTCTCCTGCATCAGCAGGACGGCCTCGAAGAGCAGCGCGGTCTCCGGCACGCTGACCAGCGGCGAGCTCATGACGCGCGACACCGGCAACTCGGCCCCAACGCCGCCGGCCGGATCAGGGCGGCATTTGCCGCTGTCGGTGCCGGGGCCGGGGCCGGGCGACACAGCGCCCGGCACCTGTGGAGCCGGGTCGTCGGCATAGCCTCCGACACCTGTGGCGGCAGTGCCGCTGTTCCGAGGCTCGTTGTTCCGAGCACTGCGACTGGCCAGGACCCGGGCGCGCAGGTCGTGGTCGGTAAGTATGCCGATGACCTCGCCTTCGCTTTCGACCAGAACCGAGCTGCTCCCGGCGGCGGTCATTATCTCAGCGGCTTTACCTACGGAGGCGGAGAGGCCGCAGCGCGGGGCCGGGCGCGCCACGCCGCGGGCCGACTGATTCAGCGAGCCCAGCGAGAGCTGCAGGTCGGAGAGCAGTTTCTCACGCTCGGCCTCGGCGCGCTCCCGGACGGTCACGTCCTCCAGCAGGCAGTCGAAGACCCTGGCTTGCGCGCCTTCTCCGGGCAGGCCCGTTATGGAGACCAGCAGCGCGCGGGGGCCGGTGTCCGAAAGCAGCGAAACCCTGGCTTCATTTATGGTCCGGCCGGCGGAGGCTTCTTCGAAAAGTTCCTCGAACGGCGCCAGCGGCGACCGGCCCGCGGCGGCCAGCCCCTCCGGCGCGGCGTAGCCCAGTATGCGGCAGGCGGCGGGATTGGCCTCGGTCACCTTGCCGGCGGCGAGGTCGGCGCGCAGCACGCCCAGGTCGATGCTGTCGGTCAGCAGGCGGAACCTCTCCCGGCTGGCGCTGAGCTCCTCCTCGGTGCGCTTGTGGCTGTCTATATCTTTCACGGTAAGAATGAAGCCCTTGCGGCCTCCGAAGACCAGCCCCGACGCGGTCAGCAGCGCGCGCAGCGTCTCGCCGTCGCGGCGGCGGAGGCGGGCCTCCATCTGCGGCGGAGCGTCGCCGGTCTCGAGCAGTTCGGCCAGGTACTCCACGGTCGCGGAGGATTCGGGATGCAGCAGGTCGGAGAGGTCGAGCCGCTCGAGCTCCTCCGCGGAATAGCCGAGCATGTCGAGGACCATGCGGTTGGAATAGGCGGGACGCCCGTCGAGGACCATGATTATCCCCTCGGTGGCGGCCTCGACCAGCTTGCGGTATTTCTCCTCGGATTCGGCCAGCCGCTTCTCGGCCTCGCGCCTGGACCGTTCCACGCGCAGGCTCTGGTGGTTGACATAGACCAGTATGCCGGCGATGATGAAAGCCATGAGCAGGGAGATCTTGATGAGATCGGCCTCGAGGCGCTTTATCTCTTCGAGCACGTCCTCTATGTAGATGCCGGTGCCTATGACCCAGCCCCAGGGCTCGAAAAGTTTCACGTACGAGAGCTTGGGCACTATCCGGTCGGCCTCGTCCTTCCACTGCCACATATAGTCCACGTAGCCCGCGCCTTCGCGCCGGCAGACCTCCGCGAATTCCACGAACATCAGCTTGCCGTGCGAGTCGCGGAAATCCGACAGGTCCTTGCCGTCGAGGTCGGGCCGGTAGGGATGAACGATCATCCGCGGGCCGAGGTCGGTTATCCAGAAATAGTCCTTCTCCTCCGGGCCGTAGCGGAGCGCGCGGACGGCGTCCGCGGCCTGTTTTTTAGCCTGGGCTGCGGTCAGGCGCCCGGCTTTTTCCTCGGCGTGGAACCGGGCCAGCAGGCTGTGGGCGGACTTGGTCAGCTCCGTGATGGTCTCGCGCTTGCGGTCCATCATGTTCCGCTCGAAAGAAGGGATGATGTAGAGGAAGGTGGCGGCGACGAAAAGGATTATCGCCAGCGCGCTGGGCAGCGCGATCCTTGCGGCGAAGCTGCCGCCGGCGGGGCCGTGGTCAATATCCATGCACCAGGATTATAATAAAAACCCGCCTGTCCCGGCTTTCCGGCGCCGGCTCAGGGAAGCCAACCGGGAAGTTGTATAATTTACACATGGCTAAATACCTCATTACAAGCGCGCTGCCCTACGCCAACGGGCCGATACATTTCGGCCATATAGCGGGGGCCTATCTCCCGGCCGACATCTTCAACCGCTTCCTCCGCCAGAGCGGCGACGAATCCCTCTATATCTGCGGCACCGATGAGCACGGGGTGGCCATCACGATAAACGCCGAAAAGGCCGGGATCCCGTACAAGGAATACGTGGACAAGTACCACGCCGAGATAAAGGCCTTCTTCGACAAGCTCGGCATCGAGTTCGACCATTTCTCACGCACTACCATCCCCGCCCATTATCCGCTGGCGCAGGAATTCTTCACCGACCTCTACAAGAAAGGCCATATCGCGGCGGCCGTGGAGAAACAGTTCTTCTGCGTAAAATGCGACCGCTTCCTGGCCGACCGTTATGTCTCGGGCTCCTGCCCCAAGTGCTCCGCCCCCAATGTGCGCGGCGATGAATGCACGGTCTGCGGCGAATGGCTGGAGCCGTCCAAAATAATCTCCCCCTCCTGCAAGGTCTGCGGCTCCAAGCCCGGGATACGTTCGGCCACCCAGTATTTCCTGGACCTCCCCGCCTTCGAGCCGAAACTGAAAGCCTGGCTGGAGTCAAAGACCGACTGGAAGCCCAATGTCCGCAACAAGGCCCTGTCGATGATAAACGAGGGGCTCATCAGGCGCGCCATCACCCGCGACCTGACCTGGGGCGTGCCGGTCCCGCTCGACGAGGCGAAGGGCAAGGTGCTCTATGTCTGGTTCGAGGCGCCTATCGGCTATATATCCGCCACTATCGAATGGGCGGAGAAGAACGGCAGGCCCGAGGCCTGGAAGGACTGGTGGTTCGACAAGAACTCGAAACTGGTGCACTTCATCGGCAAGGACAATATCGTTTTCCACACGATAATCTGGCCCGCGCTGATAATGGGGCAGGACAAGCCGTACATACTGCCCGACAATGTGCCGGGCAACGAGTTCTACAATCTCGAAGGCAAGCAGTTCTCCAAGTCCGAGGGCTGGTACATAGACACGGCCGACTTCTTCTCGAAATATTCCGTGGACGCGCTGCGCTACGCCATAGCCAGCAACGCGCCAGAGACCGCCGACTCGCAGTTCACCTGGGAGGGCTTCCAGGCGGCCAATAACGAGCTGGCCGACACGCTGGGCAACCTGGTCAACCGTTGCTTCTCTTTCATGAAGAAGAATTTTGACGGGCGGATCCCCGCCCAGGGAGAGCTCAAGGACGAGGACAAGGCCCTCATGGACCTCTTCTCCCCCGCCTTCGCCGAGACGGGCGGTTTCTACCGCGACTACAAGGTGCGCCAGGCCGCCTCGCGCGCCATGGCGCTGGCCATAGCCGCCAACAAGTACGTCAACGACACCGCGCCGTGGGCGCTGCGCAAGACCGACATGGCCCGCTGCGGCACCGTGCTCAACGTGGCCTCGCGCGCGATAATCAACGCGGCCGTCCTGCTGTACCCGATCGTGCCCTCCACCGCGCTGAAGATACTGGCCAAGGCGGGACTGCCCGCTCCGGAAGGCGCCCCGGCCTTCAAGCCTTTCGAAGGAAGCCTGGACGGCGTGACGCTGGGCGGCGACGCCTCGCTCCTCTTCGCCAAGATACTGCCCGGGCAGGTCAAGGCCGAGGTGGAGAAGATGCGGGAGATGTCCGAGGCCGCAGCCGCGAAGAAATAACCCCTCCGCGTCCGAACGCAAAAGAGGCCGGCTCTCACGAGCCGGCCTCTTTCTTTACACGATATCGAAGTTCAGCGGACGAAGACGGCGGCCGAGACCACGGTGGTCCAGATGCCTTCGCGGCCGATGGCGCTCTGGGTCATGTTGAGCGTGCGCACTATCTTGCCGCTCATCTCCCAGACCTCTTCCTTCTTGTCCCAGGTGGCGTCGCAATCGAATTCTATGCCCAGGGTGGTGGACAACATCAACGCGGCCAGGTCCTCGGCGTATTCGCCGGCCTTGCTGTCGGTCTCGCCCCAGCTGTGATGCTCGGAGATGTAGCCGTGGTTCTTCCTGTCCTTGGGGATGGCCATGCCTATGGAGGCGGTCACCAGGCGGTGGTTCTCCTGCACGGCGTTGCGGGCCAGCACGGCGTGGACGATCTGGCCGCTCTTGAGATGCGCCAGGCCCCTGGCCGGGGAGATCAGCTTGCACTTGGGCGGGAAGATGCTGGATACGTGCACGAGGTTGAACCGGGCAATCTTGGCGTCGCGCAGCGCTTCCTCGAAACTCGCCAGCTTTTCGGGGTGGCGGCCCACGCCCTTGGTCAGGAATATCTCTTTGGGAACGAATTGCATTTGGTTTTATCCTCGCTTTGATTCCGCTGTCCGGCCGTCGGGCGAAAGCCTGAGCCCAGGTCCGGTATGACTCTATCATAAAATGCGGCGGCGCCGCCAGAAACAGAATTATCCAGCGCATAATGAGCCTGAAATCGGCTCCGCCTTGCACTATCCGGGGATTCCGTCCATAATTTCCGTCCATTGCAATGAAAAACGGCTGACGCCTTCCGCGTGAACAATGAGACTTCAGTCCGCCGCGGCCGCCCGCAGGCGCGCGTAAAGCGCCGGCACCACCAGCATGTTCAGCACGGTCGAAGTCACGAGGCCGGACAGGATGACGAGTGCCATCGGCGTCTGTATCTCGCTGCCGGGCTTGTCCCCGCCCAGGGCCAGGGGGACCAGCGCCAGGCCGGCGCAGAGCGCCGTCATCAGTATGGGGGACAGGCGCTCCATACTGCCCCGTAACACAGCCTGGGTGAAGTCGGCTTCGCCTTCCTTCTCGTGCAGGTGGCGGATATGCGAGATCAGCATGATGCCGTTGCGCACGGCGATGCCGAAAAGGGCGATGAAGCCTATCAGCGAAGCGACCGACAGCGTGCCGCCGGAGAGGATCACCCCCGCCACGCCGCCTATCAGGGCCAGCGGCATGTTGAGCATGATGAACAGCGCGTCCCTGTACGAGCGGAACGCGAGCCAGAGCAGCAGCCCTATGCCCAGCACGACGGCGGCGCCCAGCGCGGCCAGCACGCGCGAAGCCTCGGCCTCCGCCTCGAACTGTCCGCCGTATTCTATCCGGTAGCCGGCGGGCAGGCTCACCTCCGCCTCCACGGCGCGCCTGACGTCCCCGACCACGTCCCCTATAGCCCGGCCGGAAGCGTTGGCCATCACCACTATCTTGCGCTGCGCGTTCTCCCTGCTTATGGAGTTGGGCCCGCTCTCCCGGGAAAGCTCGGCGAGGGCCTTCAACGGGACGCGGCGCCCGGCCGGGGTATCTATCAGCAGGTCCCCGGCCTCGTGCAGCTGCAATTCGCGGCCGTAGCGCAGCGACAGGTCGAAGGAGTTCGACCCCTCCAGCACCCTGGAGACCACGAGCCCCTTGAAAGCGGCCTCCAGCGCCGGCGCTATATCGGCCGCGCGCAGGCCGTGGACGGCCATGGCTTTCCGGTCGAAGCGCACTTTGAGCGCCGGAATATCGGACTGCTGTTCCACGGCGAGATCGGCGATCCCGGGCACGCCGGCCGCCGCATCGCGCACGCGCGCGGCCGTCCGCCGCAGCTCGTAGAGGTCCGGCCCGAAGATCTTGACGGCCAGGCTGGCCCGCGTGCCGGAAAGCATGTGGTCGATGCGGTGGGAGATGGGCTGCCCGATCACGATATTGACGCCCGGCACGGCGGCCAGGGCGGCGCGCAGGGCGGAGAGGAATTCGGCTCTGGAGCGCTCCTTCATTTCAAGCCTCACGTCGAGCTCCGCCGACTCCACGCCCATCGAATGTTCGTCGAGCTCCGCCCGCCCGGTGCGCCGCGCCACCGCCGCCACCTCCGGCTGCGCGAGCATTACCTGCTCGACGGCGCGGCCCAGGGAATCCGACTCGGCCAGCGAAGTGCCGGGCAGAGTGACGGCGCTTACGGTGAGGGCGCCCTCGTTGAATTCCGGCAGGAAAGCGCGCCCCAGGTAAAACCAGCCGGCGGCGGAGGCGGCGAAAAGCCCGGCGGAGACCCAGGCCAGCAGCGCGGCGCGGCGCATCGACCAGAGCAGCGCGGGCCGGTAAACCCCTTTGAGCCACACCACCGCCCGGCTCTCACCACCGCGCCGCATGGCGCGCGAGCCAGGCAGCAGGTACCAGCACATGGCCGGCGTGATCACCAGCGCGACGATCAGCGAGGCGAACAGGGCCACCACGTAGGCGAAACCCAGCGGGCGCATCAGGCGGCCTTCCACGCCGGTCAGGAAGAAGAGCGGCAGGAAGACGAGCATGATTATGAGCGTGGCGAAAACTATGGACGGCCGTATCTCCAGGGTTGCCGAGAGAATGACCGACAGCGCCGGCTTCCCCCCGCCCGCCAGGGCGGCGTTCTGCCGCAGGCGGCGCATGACATTCTCCACGTCGATGATGGCGTCGTCCACAAGCGCGCCTATGGCTATGGCCAGCCCGCCCAGCGTCATCGTGTTGATGGTGGCGCCCGCGCCTTTAAGCGCCAGCACGGCGGCCACCAGCGAGAGCGGTATGGCCATCATCGAGATGCCGGACGCGCGGGCGCTGCCGAGGAAAACCAGCAGCACGATCAGCACCAGGACGGCGCCGTCGCGCAGGGCCGCCACGACATTGCCCACCGCCACCTCTATGAAATCGGCCTGGCGGAAGATATTGCGCTCCAGGCGCATCCCGGCCGGCAGGGTCCGCTGCAGGTCATCAAGCGCCTTGTCGAGGTCGCGCGTGAGCGCCAGCGTGTTGGAACCGGGCTGTTTCTGCACCGATAATATAACAGCGGGCGCTCCGTTCAAAGAGCCCTCGCCCCGCTTGAGGGCCGGCCCTATGGCGGCCCGGCCGATATGCCGCAGCAGCACCGGCTGCCCGCCGCGCACCGCCACGACCGTTTCCTCCATATCGGCGGTGGAGGTAAACCGCCCGACGCCGCGCACCAGGTATTCCTGCGCGCCGGCGACTATGAAGCCGGCGGAGGCGTTCCTGTTGGCGCCGGCCAGGGCCGCGGCCGCCTCGGCCACGGAGACGCCGCGCGCCGCCATCCGGGCGGGGTCCAGCAGGGCCTGATACTGCTTCTCCTCGCCGCCGATGGCCGTGACCTGCGCCACGCCCGGCACGGAGAGGAGCCTGCGGCGCACGGTCCAGTCGGCCTCGGTGCGCACCTCCATCGGGGTATGACCGTCCGAGTCGAGGGCGAGGAACATCACTTCCCCCATCACGCTGGCGATGGGGGTCATCACCGGCCGCGCGGCCTCGGGCGGCAGCGACTGGGCGGCCAGCTGCAGTTTTTCGGCCACTACCTGCCGGGCGGCGTAAATATCGGTGCCCCAGTCGAACTCGGTCCAGACCACCGAGATGCCTACCGCCGTGGAGGAGCGGACCCTGCGCACGCCCGGGGCGCCGTTCAGGGCGCTCTCTATGGGGAAAGTGACCTGCGACTCGACCTCCTGCGGGGCCATGCCGGCCGCCTCGGTCATCACCGTCACGGTAGGGGCCGTGAGATCGGGGAACACGTCCACCGGCATCCGCGCGGCGGTCCACCCTCCCCAGAGCAGCATCGCTCCCCCGAGGGCCAGCACGAGGGCCCGGTTGTCCAGAGACCACTTGAGTATTTTCTCTATCATGATAGTTCCTTATACCCTCTACCCTTAATGAGCGTGGCCGTGGGCCGGGAGCGCGGAAGAGGCGGCCGCCAGGCGCACCTTGTAGGCCCCGCGCGTCACCACCCGCTCCCCGGCGCGCAGGCCGCTCTTTATCTCGACCAGGTCTCCGTCGCGCAGGCCGGTCTCGACAAGACGGCGGGAGAAAGTCTCCCCCCCGTCCTGCACATAGACGGCGAACGAACCCTCCTCGTCCACCAGCGCCCCGGCCGGCACGGCCAGCGCCGTCCGGGCCGGGCCGGAATCCACCGAGAGAGTAACGTGCGAGCCGATGCGCAGCCGCCCGCCCGGATTGGGCACCTCCAGCACCAGCGGGATGGTGCCGGACTCGCTGTCCAGCGAGGCGCCGACGCTTACCACGCGGGAGGATTTAAGCGGCCGTTCAAGCGCCTGCGAATAGACCAGCGCGCCAGCCACCGCCGGCAGGGCGGCCGCCTCGGTTTCGTATATCCGCGCCTCCACCCAGACCTTGGAGAGGTCGGTTATCTCAAAGAGCTTCCAGCCTTTTTCCACGCGCTCCCCGCCCGCCGCCTGGACCAGGCTGACCACCCCGCCCACCGGGGAACGCACGGCGGTCTCCGTCCCGTCGTCGCCGCGTATTACGGCCAGCGCCGCTCCGGCGGCGACGAGGGCGCCCGGGACGGCGGCGCTCCCCGGCAGCACTGTGCCGGCCGCCGGAGCCGGGACCCCGGACTGCATTCCGGCCGGCGCCCGGACGAGGCCGGCGGCGGAGAACCGCGCCGCGAGACTGCGGCGTTCGGCCGCGGCCACCATAAAATCGAAGCGCCATTGCTGTTCTTTGAGAAAAGTTATGGCGCCGTCATCCGCCTTCTCCGCGCCCGCGGCCGCGGCGGCCGCCGCGGCCGCGAAAACCTCCACTTCGCCGCCGTCGTAGCGGTCGCGCAAAGTCCCGGAAACCAGTTCGGCGCGCAGCCGGTAGCGGCCGGGCTCCGGGATGGAGATGGCGGGACGGAAAATACCGGGACTGGAAGGACCTTCGGCGGAACAGGCGTAGCTTTTCCCGGCCGGAACAGGGCGGCTTTGTCCGCTGTCGGTGCCGGGTGCTCTGCGCCCGGCCGCGCCGGCCAGGCCGGTGAAGGTCAGCGTAAATTTGCCGGACCTGACGGGCTTAAAGCCGCCCAGCTCGGTCAGGTGAGCGGCGAAGGAGGCTTCTCTGCCGGCGACGAGCGGCTTATATTCCATAAACAGCTCCGTCCTGTCCGTCCACCTGGTCAGGGCGAACGCTGCCTCCGCAGACGGCTCGGCGTGGTCGGCGTGCCCCGGCGTATCGTGACCGTGGCAGCCGGACAGCGTCAGAGCGGCCGCCAGCAGGGCCGCTATCAGCGTGAATTCAGCGTACTTGTTCATATATCTCCTCCATCCCGAAATAGTTTTCATTCGCCGCCGGCGAGCTTCAGGCCGATATAGGCCAGGCGCGCTTCGTAGGCGGCTTCCAGCAGGGCCACTCTGACCCGCAGGGCGGTCCTGAACGCGTCCACGAGTTCCGGAACGCCCAGGCGGCCCTCGGTATAGCCCAGGGCTGCTTCCCTCTCCAGCCGCTCGGCCTGCGGCAGGACTTCGGAGCCGCGGGCGGCGGCGGCCGCCATCCTCTTCTCCAGGCGGAGCCGGGCCGCGGCGCCGGCGGCCGAGAGCCCCAGGCGCGCTTCCTCAAGTCTGGCAAGCGTCTCGTCGCGGCGGCCGGCGGCGGCCTCCGCTGCCCGGCGGCCGGAGCCGGATAGCGGCAGGGAGAGCGCCACTCCGGCCTGTCCCGCGGAATCTCCGTCGGACGTTTTCAGCCCCCCCCTGAGCGACAGCCCGGGAATATTCCGGCTGAGCGCGAAACGGCGCTCCGCGTCTCTGACATCGGCTTCGGCGGAGAGCATCTCGAGCGCGGGATGAGGCCGCGGTCCGGCCGGCTCCGCCGCCGGCGAAGGCGCCGGCCCCATGACCGGCGGCAGCAGCGTCCCCTGGGCCAGCAGCTCGGCGCAATCCGCCGAACCCAGCAGCGCGGAAAGCGCGCAGCGGGTTTCTTCTACCCGGGCGAAGGCGTCCCCCGCCTCGGCCTGCGCCGCCGCGAACTCCACCTCCAGGCGCAGGCGGTCATAGGCGTTCCGCCCGGCCGGCGCGGCGCGCGTTATTCCCGCCAGCGCTTTCAGCCGGGAGGCCGCCGAACGGTGTTCCCGCGAAACTTCCTGAGCCAGCAGCAGGGCGTAAAAAGCCCGGAGAACTTCCGCGCGCAGGCCCAGCCCGGCCAATCGCGCGGCGCTTTCCGCGGCGGAGGCCGAAGCGCCGGCCGCGGCGCGCAACAGCCCTCGTCCGCCGGAAATATCCGGCGTCCATTCCAGCAGAAAGGAATTCTCTCCGGCGCCGAGGCTGTCGCGGTCCAGGGCGAGGACCGGGTCGGCGGCCGGACCCGCGGCCTGCCGCGCCCGCGCCGCCGCGGCGGCCGCGGCGCGGGCGGATTTAAGGGCCGGGCTGACTGAGTAAAAAATGGTCGTCGCCTGCGACTCGGTCAGGACCGGGGGCAAGGCGGAGACCGGCGCGGCGGCGGCCAGGGCCGCGCCCTGCATAAAAGCTAAAACGGCATACAGTTTCATGTTTTTCTCCAGCGCCGCATTATCCTGCGGCTTGCGAGGACCCGCTGAAATGGCGGGGATGGATATAGCGTAATTCCGGGAAGCGGCGCTTCCCTGGCAGCGCGATTTTATCCGGCGGAGGGAGGAGGCTGGGAAGACAACTGCGGGGGATTTTCCGGCAGAGCGGGCCTGTGCGGTTTTACCCTGCGAATGGCCGGCGAACTCCTGACCGGGGCGCGGCAGGCCGGGCGCGCGGCAGATACGGCGGAGACGGGGATTGGGCAGGGCGCCGAAGCGCGCCTGTGCAGGGCCGGAGGCAGGAATTCCTCACCCCGCGCGTGATGATGGCCGAAATCGTGGAGATGGCAGCAATCTTTCCCGTCTTCGGAATGCTCCGGCGCGGAAACCGCGGCGTGCAACAGCGCGTGGGCCACGGAAGGTCCCGCGGCCGCGAACAGGCAGAAAGCCGAAACCAGCGCGGCCGATTTGAGGGCGCGGCGGGCGGGGGAGCGGCTGGAGTTTATCGGCAGTGTCATCTTGCGGGAAAAAGCCGCGGGGACTTCTTCACCGGCATAATGATGGCAAATCTTCCGGGGACTGTCAAGTGCTGCCGTCCGCCTGCCGTCCGCCTGCCGTCCGCCTGCCGTCCGCCTCAAGGCGGGCGGCTTTTTTATTTGGAGGAAGGGGAGGAGGCGATGCCCGCCGCGGAAAAGTACGCCTGACCCAGGGCTATGCAGCCGTCGTTGACGGGGGAGAGGCGGTTGGCCAAGGGCCTGAGGCCGCGCGCGGCCAGAAGTTCGGAGGTCCATTCCAGCAGGACGCGGTTCTGGAAGACGCCGCCGCAGAGTACGACATCTTTAGTGCCCAGGCGGCGGGCCAGCCGGGCGAGGATATCCGCCGCGGCCGCGGCCAGGCCGAGGTGAAATTTGGCGGATATACGCGCGGCACGGGCGGGTCCTTTCTCGGCAAGCGCGGCGGCCAGGACCGGCCGCCAGTCCAGTTCGATGCTCCCGTCTTTATCCGATATCCCGAACTTATACCCTGAGCTATTGCGGGGGCCGCAGAGACTTTCAAGTTCCATCGGCCCCTGCGCCTCGTAAGTGGAGACGGAACCGAGGCCGGCCGCGCAGGCGACGGCGTCGAAGAGCCGGCCCATAGAAGAGGAAACCGGGGAATTCACCCCCGCCGAGGTCATCTTAAGCGCCGTGGAGGCGGCGGAGGCCGACGGGGCCAGCCTGAAAGCCCTGGCCAGCGCGGCCGGCCCGCAGTCGGCGGCCATGGCCAGCAGCGGCCGCCAGGGCTCCACCCCGGCGGCGTCGCCGCCGGGCAGGCGGAAAGGGCGCAGACGGCCCTCCCGGCGCCAGGACCGGCCGGTCACCGAGAGGAATTCCCCTCCCCAGATAGTGCCGTCGGAGCCGTACCCGGTGCCGTCGAAAGCGGCTCCGCAGAAAGGGGGCTTGAGGCCGTTCTCGGCGGCGACCGAGAGCAGGTGGGCCAGGTGATGCTGGCAGCGGTCCGCTTTCAGGCCCAGCCGCGCGGGCAGGGCGGAGGAGAAATAGTCGGGGTGCAGGTCGGCGACGGCGCGGCGGGGCTTCACTCCCAGCAGCGCCGTCATCTTGCGGTAAGTTTCGAGGTGGAAATCCCTGTTGCCGGCCTCTTCCAGGTCGCCTATATACTGCGAAAGATAGGCCTCGCTGCCGCGCGTGAGGCAGAAAGAACTCTTGAGGTCCGCGCCGGCGCAATAGAGCGGCGACTTCGGCTTGAATGGAAGCCTGACCGCCGCAGGCACGGCGCCGCGCGCCATCCGGATATACCGCGGCTCGCCCGCCCCGACGAAGACGACGCTGTCGTCGATACGGTTGTGTATGGGGCGGTCATGGAAGAGAAAGAAGTCCGCTATGCCGGCGGAAGGGCCGGTCCCGCGGCCCGAGAGCGCCGCCCGAGCCTCGTCGTCATCCTTCGAGATCGGCTCGTCGCGCCTGTTGCCGGAGGTCATGATTAGCGCCCCGGGAAAGCCTCGCGCGGCAAGGGCGGCGAAAAGGGCTTCGTGCAGAGGGGTATAGGGAAGCATAACGCCGACGGAGGAGAGCCGCGGCGCGGCGCCGCCGAAGGAGCCGGGGCGCAGCTTGCGCAGCGTCACTATGGGCGCCAGAGGCGAGGTCAGCAATTCCCGCTCGCGCGCGGAGATATCGAAATGGCGCAGCGCCCACCGCAGCGACGGGGCCATTATCGCCAGCGGCTTATGCGGCCTGCGCTTGGCCGCGCGCAGGCGATCTATGGCCGTCGGGCTTGAGGCATCGCAGGCCAGGTGGAAGCCGCCGAGGCTTTTTAACGCGACTATCCGCCCTTTGGCCAGCGCGGCGGCGGCAAGGGTCACGGCTTCCCCCTCCCCGACCTTCTTCCCGCCGGAGAAGCAATGGACGCGCGGGCCGCAGACCGGGCAGGCGTTGGGCTGGGCGTGGAAGCGGCGGTCGAGCGGGTCGTGGTATTCCTTCGCGCAGGCCGGACACATCTTAAAGCCGGCCATGGTGGTCTTGGGCCTGTCGTATGGGAGGGTCCTTACTATGGTGAAGCGCGGGCCGCAGTTGGTGCAGTTAGTGAAAGGATAAAGATAACGCCGATCGCTCGGGTCGAGCATTTCGCGGCGGCAGTCGGCGCAGAGGCCCAGGTCGGCCGGGATCATGGCGGAGGAGGCCCCGGCGGAGCCGCTTTCCTTTATCGTGAAAGGTCCGGCCGGGCCGGGCTTGAGCGCGGAGACGGTCAGGGAGTCTATGCGGGACTGGGGCGGCGAGTTATGCTTTATGGCGGCGATGAAGGCTTCGACGGCGTGGGAAAGACCCTGGGCCTCTATGGTGACGCCGCCGAGGTCGTTGCGGACCCAGCCGGAGATCTTGTGTTCAAGGGCGAGTTTGTAGACGTTCGGTCTGAAGCCGACGCCCTGCACCACGCCTTTTACGATTATCCGTTTCCTAATCATTCCGGGGACAGTATACTTATTTGACAATTTTAAAATTAGGACGGGGAGTGAAATAGATATACTGTCCCCGGATTATCTCCCGGTGATGACCTGGCCGGTGGTGTAGTCGAGCTGGCTGCCGTATATGCTGTGCGGGATGAAATAGACGAGGAGGGTGACGATGAAGGCGGCGATGAGCCAGGGCTTAAGATTTTTCGCTTTAAAAGAGGCCCACAGGGCGGCGAGCCAGAAGAGGAGCAGGACGAGGGTTTTATTGTCGGTGAGGTCGTAGCCGAAGGGCCAGCCTGTCCAGTAATGGCCGAAGGCGTGATACTGGGTCAGCGGGCCGAAAATAAAACCGCCCAGGACCAGGAAGGCCGTGTTCCAGGCCACGGCGTGACGCAGCTCCATGTCCCTGGCAAAAAGCGCTATCATGATGCGCGCCGAAAGGACCATAAAAAGGAACATCAGCAGCACATGGGGAATGAGTATCCAGCCGGGCACCGCGCCTTTGAAGCGCGTCACTATTCTCTCGGGCCCCAGTAGCATGGTCTCGCCGCCGCGGCGCAGCGTGACGGAATATTCCAGCTTGCCGGCCGGCGGCTGCTGAGGCAGCCAGCCGGAGAGCCAGCCGTTCTTATAGGTCATCTCTATAACGGAAAACGGTTCATCGGCGCCCAGGCGCTTCCAGCTTAAGGCGCCCTGCATGGGGTCAGCGCTCTTTATGTTGACCAAACAATCCTTTCCGCCGACGGTGCAGCTGCGCGGCAGGCGGTAGGCTAAGAGCTCCGCCCCGGCAAAGTCGAGGTTTTTCCCTTTTATCGGGTAGGTGGGCCCGGTCGCCCGCTGGAAGACGGCGAAGAAAAGCGTGACCAGCAGGGCTATGAACCAGTAAGCTGTTTTTTTCATCAGCAGATCCGCGGCAGCTGCTCGCCTTCGAGCATGCGCAGCAGGCGCGAGCCGCCGACGGCGGTGCGCAGCGAGACGTCGCCGCCCCTGCCCAGGACGCGGCCAGCTCTGACGGCGCCCCGGCCGTAGCGGTGGGAGCGCAGGGCGCGCAGGACTTTCGCGGAAGAGGACGGCGGGCAGAAGAGCATCGCCCGGCCCTCGTTGGCCGAATAAAGCGGGTCCAGGCCCAGCAGGGCGCAGGCATTGGCCGTCACCGGCGAGACCGGGACCTTCTCCTCGTCGAGCTCGATAGAGAGCCCCGCGGCGGAGGCCGCCTCGTTGAGCGAGGTGGCCAGGCCGCCGCGCGTAAGGTCGCGCATCGCGCGCACCGCGCCGGCGGCGAGTGCCTTCTCCAGCATGGCATTGAGGGGGGCGCAGTCGCTCTTAAGGCCGCTGAGGCCCAGGTTATTGCGCGCGTTCATGACGGCCACGCCGTGGTCGCCCAGAGGGCCGCTGATTATCAGTTCGTCGCCGGACCGCAGGTTAGCGAAAGCGAGTTTCCTGCCGGCGGGGATGAGCCCGACCCCGGCCGTGGAGATGAACAGGCCGTCGGCCTTGCCCTTGTCGACCACCTTGGTGTCGCCGGTGACGATATCGACGCCGGCCTCGGCGGCCGCCGCCTTCATGGACAGAACGGCCTTCTTAAGCAGTTCCCCGTCGAAGCCCTCCTCGATTATAAAGGAGGCCGACAGCGCCAGCGGCCGCGCGCCCTTTACCGCCAGGTCGTTGACGGTGCCGCAGACGGC
The DNA here is from genome assembly GCA_009773155.1 of Elusimicrobiota bacterium. Lineage (GTDB taxonomy): Bacteria > Elusimicrobiota > Elusimicrobia > Elusimicrobiales > UBA9959 > UBA2231. Next base: position 49,180 of record WOVA01000008.1, on the reverse strand, counting down.
GAGTTTGCCGATGTCTCCGCCCGGAAAGAAGAGCGGGCTGACCACGTACCCGTCGGTGGTGAAGGCCAGCCGCTCGCGCCCGGCCTGGATCTCGGCGGCGTCGGCCAGTTCCGCGAGCGCTTTGTTGGCGAAGGCGCGGGCGAATAGTCCTGAGACCAGTTCGTGGGTGAGGCGGCCGCCGCTGCCGTAGGCCAGCGAGATCTTCGCCGGTACTTTCAGTCCGTTCTTTCCGGGCATAGAGGCTTTCCTTTTTCAAAGACGGTATTGAGAAAATGCCGCGCGGCCGGGCTGAGCTTGCGCGTGCGGGAGCGGAGCAGGTAGACGGTACGCCGGATATCCAGGTCGCGGAACTTCACGGCCTTTATGCCGCGCGAGTCCCCTCCTCCGAAGGCGGAAACCGGCAGTATAGAGGCGCCCACGCCGGAACGCACCGCGGTCTTTATGGTCTCGATATCGTCGAGTTCCATCTTAACCTTCAGCGCCAGGCCTTCCTTGCCGAAGAAATCGTCTATGAACTTTCTCGACGGGTAGGCTTTGTCGAAAAGGACGAAGTCCAGCGAACGCAGCGCATCGCGGCCGATATCGGCGGCGCGCGCGGCCTCGGAATTCTCCGGGGCCGCCAGCATCATCTCCTCGGCGCAGACCGGCAGGTAGGAGATGTCGCCCTGCTTTTTGGGAGCGCAGGCCAGGAAGCCGAAATCCGCGCGGCCCGCCTGCACGTCGGCGGCTACCTGCTCCGACTGCCTGTACTCGACGCTGACCTTAATCTCGGGGCGGGCAGACATGAAGCGGCTTATATAGCCCTGCAGGAGGTAGAGGCCGGTGCTGTAGATGGTGGAGATGCGCACCGAGCCGGCGGACTTGCCGGGATGGGACTTGACGATGGAGGCGAGGGCCGAGGAGTAGAGGGCCGAGATCTTTTTGGCCGCCTCGTAGAGCGAGGCCCCCTCTTCGGTGAGCGTGACCCCGTCGCGGCCGCGGTTGACCAGCGGGCAGCGGAAGGTTTGCTCGAGTTTCTTGAGCTGCTGGCTGACGGCCGACTGCGTGACGCCGTTGAGCTCGGCGGCGCGCGAGAAGCTGCCGGTGTCGGCGAGGTCGCGGAAGAGTTTGAGCGTCTCTATCGTCATCATTAGCCGCCGTACTTGAACCAGGCCGCGCAGGCGCCTTCCGAGGAGACCATGCACGGGCCGACCGCCGACGACGGAGTGCAGGCCTTGCCGAAGAGCCGGCAATCCGGCGGCGAGGCCTTGCCGGTCAGTACCAGGCCGCAGATACAGCCCTTCGGCTCGGGAGCCTCGCGCTCCTTCACGCCGAACTGCGCGAAAGCGTCGAACTTCCGGTAGGCGGGCGAGAGGGACAGGCCGGAGCCGGGGATCCGGCCGATGGCCCGCCAGGAGGCGTCGGCCGGGGCGAACACCTCCGCCATCAGCTTGAGCGCGGCGGGATTGCCTCCCGCTTTTACCACGCGGCTGTACTCGGTGTCGACTTCCGGGCGGCCGGAGAGCATCTGGCCGAGCAGGGCGTCGACGCCGCGCAGTATGTCCAGGGGCTCGAAGCCGGCTATGACGCAGGGGACCTTGTATTTCTCGGCGACGAAACGGTAAGGCTCGGGGCCTATTATCGCGCTGACATGGCCCGGCATTATGAAGCCGTCCACCTCGATATCCCCGGCGGAGAGCAGCGCCTCCAGCGCGGGCGGCACCAGTTTAAAGAGAGGCGCTACGAAAAAGTTCTTAAGGGCGGCGGCTCTGGCCCTTACAAGGACGCCGCCGATGACCGGGGCGGTGGTCTCGAAGCCGACGCCGATGAAGACGATCTTGCGGGAGGGCTCCGTCCGGGCGATCTCCAGGGCGTCGAGAGGAGAATACACCACCCGCACGTCCGCCCCTTTCTCGCGGGCGGCCTGCAGGTCGAGGCCCTTGCTGCCTTTAACTTTAAGCATGTCTCCGAAAGTGGCGACCGTCACGCCATCGATGAGCGCCAGCTCTATCAGCCGGTCTATATCCCCCTGCGAGGTGACGCAGACGGGGCAGCCGGGGCCCGAGAGCATCTTAACCGGGGGCGGCAGCAGGCGGCGCAGGCCGGCCGCGGCTATGGCCATGGTATGGGTGCCGCAGACTTCCATGAAGTTGGCGCGGCGCGGGCCGGAGGCGGCGAGGCGGGAGGCTTTTTCCTTAACGGCCGCTACCATCCGCGCGGCCAGGGCCCTGTCGCGGAAAAGCGGGGCCGTGTCGGCCGGGAGCTTAAGGCCTGAAGCCTTTTTCATAGAGCTCCTGGAATACGTCGAGGGTCTTTTTCGCCTCGTCGGGGTCGAGCACCTGTATGGCGAAACCCGCGTGGACCAGCACATAATCGCCCTTTTTGGCGGCGGGCACCAGGTCCAGCGCGATCTGGCGGCGGGTGCCGCCGAAATCCACTTCGGCCGAAGCGTCGGTCTTAGAGAGTATTTTTCCGGGAACAGCCAGACACATATAGCCTCCTAGGGGGCGAAAGTAATTATACTATTTTTGGATTTCCCTGATTTTGATATACTATTGTCCGTAAGTCGGGCGGCGAAACGGTTTTTCATACGCGGCCCGGGTGTAAAGGTTGGGTGGCTGAGCGGTCAAAAGCAACGGTCTGTAAAACCGTCGGGCTACGCCCTACATAGGTTCGAATCCTATCCCAACCACCAGATTTATCCTGTAAGCCCGCGCGAGTTCCTTCGTAGTGAGCGCGGGTTCCTTACAGGAGGGGTTCAGTGAGCGATTCCGGCCTTCGATGGCCGGATAAGCGAACGACGACGAAACGGGGAACCTGGGTTCCCCTTGTAGCAGGGCCGAGCGGAGTATTCTTTTCGGAGCGAGGATAACCCGACCGAAGGGAGGGCCCGAAAAATGGAAGGGTGGCCGAGCGGTTGAAGGCGCAGACCTGGAAAGTCTGTAAGCTCCAAAAGGGCTTCGAGGGTTCGAATCCCTCCCCTTCCGCCAGATATCAAAGGCGGACAGTAAAAAAGAGCGCGTGCCCCGCGCTCTTTTTAATTGCCGGGACGATCGTCCGGCGGTCAGAAGAACAGGAACCAGGCGGGGCTGACCAGGGAGTAGAGGTTTATGACGCCGCCGAGGGCGAGGAATGGGCCGAAGGGCATATGATCGCGGCGGCCGGCCTTCTTCATGAGCAGCAGGCCGATGCCGTAGACCGAACCGAAGAAAGCGCCCATCATCAGCGTGGAGACCACTCCCTGCCAGCCCAGCAGCGCGCCCAGCCCGCCCATCAGGAAGATGTCCCCCTCTCCGACCGCGTCCATTTTGTATATCTTCTTTCCCAGCCAGGCCAGCGCCCAGATAACGCCGGCCCCGAAGACCAGCCCACCGGCCGAAGCCAGGAGCCGGTCCGCCGCCCCGCCGTGGAAATAAGGATTGACCAGCGAGGCGGCCAGCCCTGTCGCCCCCAGCAGGAAAGAGAACAGGTCGGCTATCAGCATGGTCTCCAGGTCTATCACTGCTATCACTATCAGCACGTAGACGGCGAGCAGAGCCGCGGCCATCCACAGCGGGGAAGAGACCCATTTCCAGAAAAATAGCCAGGTGAGCGCCCCGGTCAGGACCTCGATAACGGGGTAGCGCAAAGAGATGCGGCAGGAGCAGGCGCGGCATTTGCCGCCCAGCAGCAGGAAACTGAGCACCGGGATATTGTCGTAAAACCGGATAAGCTTGCCGCAGGAGGGGCAGCGGGAACGGGGACGCACCACCGACTGGCCGGCGGGCAACCTGGCGATACAGACGTTAAGGAAGCTGCCTATAATCAGGCCCAGGACCGCCGGGGCAATCAGGATTATCGCTTCCTGCATAGGTTAAAAAAACACGCCCCGCGCTTTGAGGTGCGGGGCGTGTTTTTCAGGAACTGGTCTTTAGTGAGTAGACCAGGCCGTCCCCTTCAGGTCGGCATGGGTGCAGCCCGCGACGAACTGTCCCCAGCGCACGTTGTCGCCGGAGTTGCCGAAGTAGGCCCAGCCGGCGGCGTCGGTGACGGTGGTCGAAGTAAGAGCGACCACTGAACTGTCGGCATGCGTGGTGCCAGGCAGCTTGGCCTGGGGTATCGCGTTGATGTACTTCGGAGCCAGCGCGCCGGAGAGTACCGTGGAGTTCGCGGCCACGGCACCGGCCGGATACCAGCCCTCGTTGTCGCCGTAGTACACGTTGATGGCGCTCCTGACGGAAGAAAGCGCGCCCTTGGTGGCGCCTTCCTTGGACTTATTGATCAGGTCGGCGAACTTCGGTATGGCTATCGCGGCCAGGATACCGATGATCGCGACTACGATCATGAGCTCTATCAGGGTGAAGCCCTTTTTGCTGTTTTTCATTTATTATGTTCCTCCCCTCTTTACGGATAATGGATGTATGATGCCGTATGAGGATTTACTATCCATAATGTAACTAATACGGCAATGGATGTCAAATAATATTTTTGTGACTTGTGTCACATTAAGGCCCGCGCCTAATGAAAACAGGCCCGAAAGGGCCTGTTTTTAAATTAAATGCGCGGGAAGGGAGTTGAACCCATAAGGCCTTGCGGCCACACGGTCCTGAGCCGTGCGCGTCTGCCAGTTCCGCCACCCGCGCATCCGCGGGCCCAGCCATACAGGAATACATGCCGGGCCCGATTCCTCTAGTTTAGGATATTTGGTAACATAAAACAACGATGAAAGGAAAAAAGAAGGAAGGCGAGGCCCGCATCGAGACCGTGGCGACCAACCGCAAGGCCCGCCACGACTATGAGGTGATCTCCACCCACGAGGCGGGCCTGATACTGGAAGGGCCCGAGGTCAAGTCGCTGCGCCGGAAGCAGGCCGTGATAAACCAGGGCTTCGCGCGGTTCGACGGAGACGCCCTGTGGCTCTACGGCGTGCAGATCTCCCCCTACGCCTACAACTCCCTCACGGAGATAGACCAGACCAGGACCCGGAAGCTCCTCATGAAGTCCGCCGAGCTGCGCAAGCTCCGCAATTCGGTGCAGAACAAGGGGTTCTCCCTCATACCGCTTGAGCTCTATTTCAGGAACGGCTGGGCCAAACTGACGATAGGCGTCTGCCGGGGCCGCAAGACCCACGACAAGCACGAGCAGATAAAGAAGCGGGACATCGACAGGGAGATCAGGCGGGACTTCAAGGAAAAATTCAAAGGCTGAGCCGTCTCAGAACCGCAGGCCCAGGGCACCTTCCACGATGCCGCGGCCATGCGCCTCGGCGTAACCGGCCGAAAAGTAACCGTAGCGCACCTTCTTCTTGAGCCCCGCGAACCAGCGGGGCTCGGCCGTGTTCACGTTTTTCCCCACCAGGCCGGCGTCGCTGGCGTTCTGCACCGTGAGGACGGTATTATCCAGGCCCGCGCCGGCGTAGAGCGCCGCGAACTTGAGATTCATGGAAAGGCGCAGGTTGGCGCCGAAATGCCTGGCGTAGAAGTGCTTATGCGCCGCCAGCGAGCCGAAGGCCTCCAGCATCGCGTGCATGTAATAAGGCTGGTCCGATATCGCCCGGAGCCCGTAGCGCAGGCCGGCAGCGGAAACCACCAGGCCGTCGTCGCCCCCCGCCCTGACAAAGCCGTCTATGCGGTACGGCATGCCTATCTCGGCCTGGAAATAGTTGAACCCGAACGCTCTTTCGGAGGGCAGAACATTGTTGCCGGAAGAAGGCTTGAGCTGTATGGCGCTCCTGAAGCCCATGTCGAAACCGGAGAAGCCCAGGCTCCTGGCCGTGTGATTGGAGGCCGCTCCCAGCAGGCCGCCTATATCTTTGGCGAAAGGCCTGAGACCCGCCCCGTTAACGGCGATAAAATTATCGTAGTCCGCCGCGCGGGCGGGCGCGGCGAAAGCCAGCAGGGCCAGAAAAGCGGCGGCGCAGCGCGTCATCCCGCGCCTCCCAGTACTTCTTTGACGGTGGTATGCCCCTGCAGGACCTTCTCCAGGCCGTCCTGCGAGAGCAGGCGCATGCCGTTCCTGATGGCCATGTTCTTGACCGGGATGGCCGACGGGTCGTCGAGCAGCTGCTGGCGGATCTCGTCGTTGAGGACCAGCAGTTCGTGCATGCCGACGCGGCCCTTGTAGCCGCTGCCCTTGCAGGTGTCGCAGCCCACGGCCTTGAAAATCTTCGTGCCCGGCTTGACGGTGATCCTGTTGGCGTCGAAAACGGCTATCTCCTCGGGGGTCATCTCCCCTTCCTTCTTGCAGTCCTTGCAGAGGCGGCGCGCCAGGCGCTGGGCCAGCACGGCTTTCATCGTATTGGCCACGACGAAGCGCGGCAGGCCCATCTGCGTGAGTCGCTCCAGCGCCGAAGGGGCGTCGTTGGTGTGGATCGTGGAGAAAACGAGGTGGCCGGTCATGGCGGCTTCCAGAGCTATATGCGCCGTCTCTTCGTCGCGGATTTCGCCGACCATGATGACGTCGGGATCGAGGCGCATGAACGAGCGCAGCGCGCTGGCGAAGTCGAATTTCTTGTTGCCGCCCAGCGAGACGTCCGGGTTGACCGGGACCTGGATGATGCCGTCGATATTGTATTCGACGGGATTCTCGGCGGTCAGGATCTTGATGTCGGGCCGGTTGACGTAGTTGAGACAGGCGTAAAGAGTGGTGGATTTGCCGGAACCCGTGGGGCCGCAGACCAGCACCAGGCCGAAGTTCTTCTTGCCGCCGATGCCGGCGAACTGGTCCAGCAGTTTCTTCTCGGTGTCGGGCAGGAAGCCCATGATCTTGATGTCGACGCGCACGGAAGCGCGGTCGAGGATGCGCATGACGCAGGACTCCCCGAAAACGGTCGGCACCATCTCGACGCGGAACTCTATCGGGTTGCCCTTGGCGATAATCTGTATGCGCCCGCTCTGCGGGATGCGGCGCTCGGTTATATTGAGGCTGGCCATGATCTTTATCTTGGCGACTATGGCGTTGCGGAAGGACCACGGTATGGTGAACGTGGCGGGGCGCAGCATGCCGTCCACGCGGTAGCGGACCATCACCTTGGAGTTCTTGCCGTTGGGGTCCTCGAAAGGCTCCACGTGGATGTCGGAGGCCTTCATCGACAGCGCGCCCAGGATGACGGCGTTGACCATCTTCTCCACTTCGGGGGCGCTGGCGTCGACCTCGCTGATGTCTTTCTTCTCGGCGGCGGCGGCCGCGAGCGAAAAGCCCTCTTCCTCCTGCGGCTTGGCCTGGGAGACGGATTCCATCAGCTTGTCGAGCTGGGCGCTGTCGGCCCCGCCGTAGGTATCGCCGAGGATCTTGTTTATCCAGTGGGCCAGGGCGAGGTAGGGCTTTATCTCGAGACCCGTGCGCAGGCCGATATCCTCCACGACCAGGAAGTCGCGGGGATCGGCCATGGCCACGAAAAGAGTGTTATCCTGGCGGGCGAAGGCGACGCAGACCTGGCGCCTGGCTATCTGCTCGGGGATGAGGTTGACCACCTCCGGCTCGGACTTCATCTTGGTCAGGTCTACGGCCTTGAAGCCCCACTCGTCGGCGAGGACCTTGAGGAGCTTAAGCTCGGGGATGAGCTTCAGCTCGACCAGCACCTGGTGGAGATGCTTGTTTTCCTTGCGGGAGAGTTCCTCGGCGGCGGTAAGCTTGTCCTCGGGGACTAACTTATCCTCGATCAGGATCTCCCTGACGTTTCGTTTTCTTTGCAAGCCTTTTCCTACTGCCATAATAACCCGGAAGACGGACCCGGCCGCCCCCCTTTTGGGTTTGGTTTAATTATATTTATATATTCGCCGGTTGGCAACAAGGCTTTCAGGCGGTCTCGAGGACGTCGCCCTCGGCCAGCGCCTCCGCCCCCCCGGGCGGCAGCTCCAGGACGCTCCTGGCGTCCTCCACGAAGGCGGAGAGCCGCCAGGGGCGCATGGCGCGCTCTACCCGCAGGACCTTCAGGTCCCGGTCCAGGAAGACGGCGTCTATGGGGAAGCTCATAAAGCAGGTGTGTATGCCGGTGCAGGGCTCCAGCCAGAGGGCCTCGCCGGGCTCCAGGGACTTGCGGGGAATGAGGCCGAGCAGGCGTGTCCTGAAGGTCTCCGCCTTCTCCGCCTTATCGGCTATCACCAGCCCGTCGCTCTTCCTGCGGAATATCATAAGCAGACTTTGTCCGGTACTGCCCGGCAACCCATGAGGAAAAAATCGGGGGAGGCGGCGTGCCAGCTAAGCAGGACCGCCTCGGAGGCGCGAGCATCGCAAGCGCGAGCGCCGAGAGCCGAGGACCGACGCGCTATGCGCGCGAGTCCGTGTCCTGCGTGCTGGCACGCCGACATGCCCCCGAATAGTTCTCCTTTTTTGCCGGGCATTGTGCGGTTTACCGGATGATGGCGAATTTGCCGCGGGACTTGCCGCTGTCGGACCTGACCATGAAGAGATAGACGCCGGTAGCGGCGGGATTGCCGGCGGCGTTGAGGCCGTTCCAGGTCAGGCCGTCGAGCTTCTTCACCAGTTCCCCCTCCATCGTGTAGATCTCCACGGTCAGCCCCGAGCCAGCGGTATCGGCCGGGAACGAAAAAGACAGTATCCGGTCGGAAGCGGGGCGGAAAGGACTGGGGAAGGCGATGGCCTTGCTCTCGCCCTTGAACCCGGAGAGCGTCCCCTCCACGGCGTAGCGCAGCGCCCGGTGGATATTGACGCGGCCGTGGCCGAAATTATTATCGGGGCCGGAGGCGCCCAGGTCGTCGGCGGTATTGCGCAGGGCATTGGCCACGTCGGTGGAGGTATAGACGGGCTTGGCCGCCCAGACCAGCGCGGCCGCGCCCGCCGCCAGCGGCGAAGCGAAAGAGGTGCCGTCGGCGGTGGTATAACCGCCGCCCATGTCCGTGGTGTAGACCCCCACACCCGGAGCCGAGACGCCCCGAAGCGCCATCTCGGGGCCGCGCGAGGAAAAATACGCCAGTTTATCTTCGGAGTCCGTGGCCCCCACGGGCAGAACATAGTCGCAGTTGGCTGGAGAATTTACGAGCGATGAATCGTTGCCGGTAGCGGCGACCACCAATATTCCGGCGGTGCGCGCAGAGGTCACGGCGGACTGCACCAGGGCCGAACAGGCGCCGCCTCCGCCAAGGCTCAGGTTGGCCACTACTTTTCCGTAGTCCGGAGTGTTGTGCTTCGATATTAGGGACAGTAGCGCGTGAGCTATGGCCTGGTCATCCGTGAAGCAGGAATTCGGGTTGCAGTTCACGCAATCGCTGTCCCGGAAGATCTTTATGGAAACTACCTGCGCGCCCCAGGAGATTCCCGCGATGCCGGTGGCATTGTCGGAAGCCGCGGCCGCCAGGCCGGCCACCATTGTGCCGTGGTTGCAGACCGCCGAAGGGCCTTGGGGGACGCAGTTGATATTATCTCCGGGAGCATCAGTAGGGCCCGGATTGCAGTACTGGCTGACTGTGGCCCCGAATTTACCGGAGAGTTCGGGATGCGTGCCGTCTATACCGGTATCTATCACCGCTACGGTGACGCGGCTGGAATTTCCGACCTCGTACTCCCAGCCGGCGTAGGCGCTCATACGGGAAAGAGCGTACTGCGAGTTAATGAAAGGGTCGTTGGGAACGCGCGTGGGACGATAGGCGTGGTTGGGCTGTATAACCTCGAGCCCCGGCAGACTTTTGAACTGCCCCAGGCCGTCGGCCACGCGCATACCGGGCGGGAGTTTGAGCAGCCGCCAGCCGGGCAGAGCCAGCGCGCCGCCATCGTCGCCGCCGCGGGCCCTGGCGGCGGCCCTGACCGCGCCCGAGGAGGTCGCGGACGAGAACCGGGCCAGCACCTCCCCCTTCACTACCTCCACCTGGCGCGACTTGCCGGAAGCTGAAACCGACATATGCCGCTCGATTTCCAGCGCCGCCGCCGGAGAGAAAGCGAACAGGAGAGCGGCGGCCAGGCCGAGGGAGCGGATCACAGGCCCTCCTTCGCGGCTTTCTCCAGCAGGGCTTTCTCCACGGCTTTCTTGAGCTTCTTGTCGAGGAAAACGAAATAACGGGGCCAGGCCACCCAGTACTTCTCCCCCGTGCGCTTTGAAAGGATAAGGCCGGCCGTGACCAGCAGGTCGCCGTCGAATTCCACGTCGATATTGGCCTTGCGGGACTTACCGCCCATCTTGCGCAGCTCTTTAACCGTCCAGGAGACCTTGCCGGACTTTTTCCCGGCCTTCCTCTTCCCCGCGCCCGCTTTGAAAGCGGCGTCCAGCGCGGCATATGCGGTCTTCGAGAGGAGCTTAACGTCGCGGTAGGTACGGCCGCCGAATTCCTCGGAAGGCATGAAGAGGCCTTCCGGCCGCATCTCCACGCCCCTGACTTCCAGCGCGCCGGCGAATACGAAATCTCCGGACAGGACGGAAGGACAGGAGGAGCCTATCTCCCAGGCGGTAAGCTCCGCCGCGCCGGCGGGGGCGGCCAGCAGCAGCGGGAGAAGCAACAGATTAAGCCGCATTGATCTCTTTGAGTATCCCGACCAGGTCGTAAATATCGTTGAGTTCGAAATCGGCGCCGGAGACGGGCGTGTCGAACTCGTTGCCGTACTTGGCCCAGGCCGTCCTCATGCCCAGAGCCTTGGCGCCCTTGATGTCGCGCTCGGCCCAGTCGCCCACCATGATGGCTTCGGCGGGCTCGCAACCCATAAGCGAGAGGATCTTCTCGAACGGCTTCGGGGAGGGCTTCTTCTCTCCGGTATCGTCGAAGGTGACGACGTGGTCGAAGTAATGGTGCAGGCCCAGGCCGACGATGCGCATCCAGACCGAGAGGCGGGGCGCGTCGCTGACCACGCCCATGCGCACGCCCATCCTCAGCAGGTCGGTCAGCGCCATCTTCACGTGCGGGTACAGCGTGAAGTGGCCTTCCTTGGCCCGCTTGTAGCCGATGATGCCGGCGGCGAGGATCTTGTGGTCCACCTTGCCGAACTCCTTCATCAGCACCTTGTCGAAGATGTTCTGGTCCTCGATGCCTTCCTTCCAGTAGATCTCGAAGATCTTCCCGCGCAGGTCTTCCTTGCCCATGATCAGGCCGGCGTCTATCATGGCGTCGGCGGCGGCGTCGACGGCCGCGCGCTTCATGCGCATGAAGTCCATCAGGGTATTGTCGATGTCGAGAATGACCGCTTTGACCATCTGGCCTCTCCCCGGGGCGCGCGTCACTGGGTGACGCGCTCTACGTACTCGAACGTGCGGGTGTCCACCCGGACCTTGTCGCCTTCCTTGATGAAGAGCGGGACCTTTATCTCGAGGCCGGTGTTGAGCGTGGCCATCTTCATCATGTTGGAGACGGTGTCGCCCTTGACGCCGGGGACGGTGCTGGTCACTTCCAGGACCAGGTTGGCGGGCAGCTCGATATTGAAGAACTTGTCGTTGAGATAGAGCCCCTCAACTTTCATGTTCTCGGCGAGGAACTTGAGCGCGTCGCCCATCTTCCCGACGGGACATTCCAGCTGCTCATAGCTCTGATCGTCCATAAAATGCGCCATCTTTCCGTCGGAGTAGAGGAAGGTCTTGGGGCGCTTCTCCACCGAGACCTCCTTGAACTTATCCTCCGGCCTGTAGGCGGTCTCGATGACGGAGCCGGTCTCCAGGTTGCGCACCTTTACGCGGATCACGGCGCGGGACTGGGATTTGCGGTGATGCTGGTAGCTGATGACCGTGACCATCTGCCCGTTCTCGTTCTCGAATATATTTCCGTTCTTAAGATCTACCGCGAGTATCATTAGTCTCCTCCGGGATGTCGTGCTGAAGCTCAGGCCGAAGCCTTCTGGTAGGCCATCATCTTGAGCGCGAGTATGCGCTTCTCCATCGGCGGGTGCGTGGCCAGCAGGTCCGCCGCGAAACCGGATTTCTCCTCTATCAGGCTGCCCCTGGGATCGGTGATGCACATGTGGGCGACGCCGTTATTGATGGCCTGGGTCGGCTGGACCGCGGACCGTATCTTCTCCAGAGCGGAAACCAGTCCCATAGGGTTGCGGGTCAGCTCGGCCGCCGAGGCGTCGGCCAGGAACTCGCGCTGGCGGGAGATGGCCATGGCGAGCATGCGCGAGAACAGGGGCGCCAGTATGACCAGGAATAGCCAGACCACGAAGAGTATCAGCACGGCGGCGCCGCCGCCTTTGCCGCTCCTGCCTCCGCCGGAGGAACGCCCCCGCGACCTGCCTCCGTAGCGGGCCGAGCGGCCGGCGAAGTCGCTTATAAGGGCTATGGCCCCCATCAACGCGGCCGCCACGGTCATCACGCGCATGTCGTAGTTGCGGATATGGCTCATCTCGTGCGCGACGACGGCCTGCAGCTCTTCGCGGTTGAGGTTCTTAAGGAGGCCCTCCGTTACGGCTATGACGGCGTTGTCGTAGCTGAAGCCGGCGGCGAAGGCGTTGGCGTCCGGGTCCGGCACAACGTAGGTGCCCGGCATCGGCACTCCGGAGGCGATGGACATCTCGCGCACGACGTTGATGAACTGCTTCTCGTCCGGATCGGTGGAGACGGCGCGGCGGGCCATAGTGGAGCGCAGGACCATTTTGGGCCCGTTGAAGACGCTGTTGAGGACCATCGCTATGCCGAAGAGGAGGGCCGCGATGGTGCCGTAGGGTATCATCTGCGGCCGGGCGTTATGCGCTTCGTAATATCCGGCGGAGTTGAGCTTGTACGAAGGCTCGCCCGCGATCGGGTTGAACGAAAGATAGAAAAAATCGAAGCCGGCGCCTACCGCCAGGAAAAGCAGGAGAAAAGCGCCCAGCAGCACCATGGTGGTGCGGCGGTTGGTTTCCTGCTGCTCGTAGATATTCATCGGTTGTATGGGGACACCATGCGGCACAGCGTATCCGCGGGGGACACCATGCGGCATGGTGTCCCCGTACGACTTACGCCGTTCAGACGGTCAGGTCCACCTTGGGGACATTGCGCTCGACCGAGTCGGCCGGGAGCTCCCAGAGCGCCGCGGGCTGGAAGCCCAGCATGGCGGCGAACATGTTGGTCGGGAACACCTGCTGCTGTATGTTGAAGCGGGTCACGATGTCGTTGTAGAACTGGCGGGAGAAGCCTATCTGGTTCTCCGTGGTGCGCAGTTCTTCCATCAGGGTGCGGACAACCTCTACGGCCTTGAGGTTGGGATAATTCTCGGTCAGGGCGAAGAGCTTGCCGAGCGCCTGCGTCAGCATGCCTTCCTTGGCCAGCACCTCGTTCATATTGCCGCCCTGGCCGGCGTTGACCGCGGCCGCGCGGGCCTGGACCACGCTCTCGAGAGTCTCTTTCTCGAACTTCATCTCGCCCTTGACCGCGTTGACCAGGTTGGGGATCAGGTCGTGGCGGCGCTTGAGCTGCACGTCGATCTGCCTGAAGGCGTTGAGCACCTGGTTCTTGAGCCCCACCAGCTTGTTGAACGTGAAGACCAGCCAGACGGCCAGCAGGCCCAGCACTATCGCTAATACAGTCATTTTCTAACCTCCCTAGACTTTTACTTCGTAAGAATCTCGCGGCCGGCGCCGGTCACCAGGACCGTGTCTTCTATGCGCACGCCGAACCTGCCGTGCAGGTAGATGCCGGGCTCCACCGTGACCGCCATGCCTTTCTTCAAGGTCCCCTTGTAGCGGGTATTGAGGCGCGGCGGCTCGTGTATCTCCAGGCCCACGCCGTGGCCGGTGCCGTGGATGAAATACTGGCCGTAGCCGGCGTCGGCTATATGATCGCGGCAGACCTTGTCCACTCCTATCGTAGAGGCGCCGGGCCTGACGGCTTTTATCCCCAGGTCGTGCGACTTCTGCACTATGGCGTGCACTTTCCGGAACTCTTCCGTCGGGCGGCCGTGGAAATAGGTGCGGGTCATGTCGGAGCAGTAGTTGTCGTAGACGCAGCCGAAGTCCATCAGTACGGCCTCGTCCTTCTTCAGCCGGCGCTCCGAGGTCTCGTGATGCGGCATGGCGGCGTTGGGGCCGAAACCGATGATGGTGGCGAAAGAGGTCTTGGTCGCGCCCATCGCCTGCATGATATCCTCGAGCTCCCTGGCGACGGAGAGCTCGGTGCGGCCGGTCTTTATACGGGGCTTTATCACGCGAAAAGCTTTGGCCGCTATGGCGCAGGCCTTGCGGAGCGCGGCGAGTTCCGAGCCTTCCTTGCACTGGCGCAGCGAGGCGGTGAGCCCGCCGAACTCGGCCAGGCCTTTCTTTTTCCAGAAAGAGCCGCCCAGATAGGTTTCCGTCTCCGGCTCGAAGGCGGACTTGCGGCAGCCCTTCTCTTTTATGCGCGCTATCACCGACCCGGGCATATCGTCCGAGGCTTCGGCCTGGACGAACGGAACACGGGCCTTGAAATGCTCCAGCAGCATTTTGGGCAGGAAGGCCCAGGCGCCGTCGCGGGTCACCAGCAGGTGCGGGCCTTCCAGGTGGAAACCGGTCAGGAAGCCGGCCTCGAGGGGCCGGGAGACGGCGAGGGCGTCGAGGTCGTTCTTCTTAAGCAGCGACTGCAGCTGCCTGAGCCTCTTCTCGTTCGTGGTCACGCGGGGCCTCCCTTAGGGAAAGTCGTACCCGGCTATTTTATTTTAATTTAAGCGCCCCGGCAACAGCGGGGGGGGCGCTGGGGGGGCGCGGCTCAGGCTTTCTAGTCATCTATTCATCAACGTCCCCTCCCCCGCAGTGCCCCGGCCAGCCTGAGGAAATCGGCGGGGGAGAGGGCCTGCGCGCGAAGGGTCGGGGCGATGCCGGCTTTTTCCAGGGCCGCCGCGGCGGCGATACGGGGGACCCCATGCAGCATGGTGTCCCCGGCGGCCGACAGGGAATTAAGGACCGTCTTGCGGCGGTGCATGAAGGCGGCCTTGACCGCGCGGACGAATATGGCCTCCATTCCCTGCGGCAGGAAGGGCTCCGTCAGCGGGGAGAAAATCACTACGGAAGAATCCACCTTCGGCTGGGGACTGAAGCTCCCCGGGCCCAGGTCCATAAGCCTGCGGGCCGAGGAGCGGACGGCGGTCATGACGGAGAGGTAGCCGTACGCGGAATCGCCCGGGGCGGCCAGCGCCTTATCGACGACTTCTTTCTGGAACATGAGCACCGCGCCGGCGAAGCGGGGAAAAGAGAGGACGCGGTCGAGTATGGGCGTGGCGCAGTCGTAGGGCAGATTGCCGGCGAAAGCGACGCGGCCCGACGGGAATTCTTTTTCCAGGTCCACGCGCAGGAAGTCGGCGTTGATGACGCGCGCCTCGGGATACCGGGGCGAAAGTTTCGGGGCGAGGTCGCGGTCTATCTCGACCAGGGTCAGCGGGCAGAGGCGCAGGGCGTAGAGGTGACTGGTCAGCGCGCCGCGGCCGGGGCCGATCTCTACGAGATGATCGGCCGCTATGCCGCAGGCCGCCTCCGCGATGCGGATAGCGGCGCTTTCGTTTGTCAGGAACACCTGGCTGAATTTACGCATAGAATTATCTCACCGTCCAGCGCTCCATAAGGAGACAGCCGGGGGAGACGGCGCGACAGCCCGGCGGGGGCGCCTCGGAGCCGCGAGCATCGTAAGCGCGAGCGGCGAGAGCCGAGGACCGACGCGCTATGCGCGCGAGTCCGTACCCCGCGGGCTGTCGCGCCGTCATGCCCCCGGAATAGTTATTCCTTTTCATCCGCCGATCAGCTCGAACTTGGATTTTACTTCCTCCAGCGACTTCCAGACGTCACCCGCGCCCAGGCTGAGCAGCAGGTCGCCGGGGCGCAGGTCTTTGGCCACCTCGAGGACGCCCGGGTAAGGAACGATCTTGGAACCGCGGCCGGCGGACTTCAGTATCAGGCCGCTGGTGACGCCCTTGAGAGGCTTCTCGCCGGCGGGGTAGATCTCCATCAGGCAGACCTTGTCCGCCGCGCGCAGCTCGCGGGCGAACTCGCGGTAGAGCAGCGAGGTACGCGAATACCGGTGCGGCTGGAACAGCGCTATCAGCCTGCGCGGCCGGTGTATCGCGCGTATCGCGGCCAGCGTATTGCGTATCTCAGTCGGATGATGGCCGTAGTCGTCGAAGAACTTAACGCCGCCGGCCTCGCCGTGCGGCTCCAGCCGGCGCTTAACCCCGCCGAAACCGGCCAGGCCGCGCGCCGTCCCCTCGAAGGGCAGGCCGAGGTAAGCGCCGGCGGCGATGACGCAGAGCGAGTTGAGGACATTGTGCGAGCCGCCGGTGCGCAGCCGCACGGGCCCGCGGCGCTCGCCCTTGAAATAAGCCGTATAGGACGTCGCCGACGGGCCGGTGCGCATATCGCCGGCGCGCCAGTCGCAGCCGGGACCGAAGCCGTAGGTGATAAAAGGGCAGCCGACGCGCGGCAGTATCGAACGCACGCCCGGATCGTCGCCGCAGAGCACGGCCGCGCCGTAGAAAGGTACGCGCGAGAGATGCTCGACGAAGGCGTCCTTGAGCCGGCCCATGTCATGGTAGAAGTCCAGGTGGTCGGAATCGATGTTGGTCACGCAGGCGACCAGCGGCGAATAATGAAGGAAGGAGCCGTCGGATTCGTCGCTTTCCATGACGAGATATTCCCCCCCGCCCCGGCGGACATTGGAGGAGAGAGAGCGCAGTATCCCGCCGACGACGGCCGTGGGGTCCGCGCCCGCGGCCGTAAAAGCGGCCGCGGCCATGGAGGAGGTGGTGGTCTTGCCGTGGCTGCCGCTGAAAGTTATCGTTTTCTTGAGCGCGGCCAGCTCGGCCAGCATCTGCGCGCGCTGCGCGACGGGGATGCCCAGGCGGCGCGCCTCGCGCACCTCCGGATTATCCTCTTTCACCGCCGAGCTTATTACGGCCACCCCGGCGCCGCGCACGGCCGCCGCCCTGTGGCCTATGCCCACGCGGCAGCCCTCGGCCGCCAGCCGCCGCGTTATCTCGCTGGCGCGTTCGTCGGTGCCGCTGACCTTGAAGCCCTCCAGCCTGAGCAGCCGGGCTATGCCGCTCATGCCTATTCCGCCTATGCCTATAAAATGTATCCTGCCGCAGGTCGCCAGCGAGAAACCGGCCTTCCAGATCATCTTGAGACCCCTTTCATCCTTATGTGAAAATCCAGCCAGGCCCGGGCCGCCCCGTCGGCGTCCGCGACTCGCTCTTCCGTAAGCTCGACGGGCACGCATCCTTTCAGGGCCGAGACGGTGTCGAGGAAGAGCGAGGCCCCTTCGCGCACGGTGACCAGCGCGGGGAAACCCGAGGAAAAAAGGGAGATCACCTCGTCCATGAAGGCCGGGGCTTTAAGGCTGATGGAACCCAGTTCGTCCACCACAGCCGCGGCTTTGTCCGCCCGCGCGCGCCGCAGCGCCGCGGCGGCCGTGACATTGAGCGCGTCCAGGTTGACGCCGTACTTGTTGAAGGACACCGGCGAGACCAGCGCCCTGGAAGCGAGCACGGCCGTCTCGCCGTCGAGCGTCCGCAGGGAATAGCCCGAGCGGGAGTTGCCGTCACGGATCTCCTCGGTCACAAAACCGCCCAACCAGCCGCGGTAGGACGAGACCAGCGGACCCAGGAAGAATTTCTTGAGCTTTTCGGAACGGACCCGTATCAGCAGCACGGCGGGAAAATCGTTCATTCGGGCTTGTCCCCGCCCGGCGGATCAGGGCGGCTATGCCCGCAGTCGGTGCCGCAAGCTCTGCGCGCGGCCGGGGGCTTCTCCGTCTTTTCGAGCCAGCGCAGGTTCTCTTTCGCGACCAGGCTGCCCGGCGCTGCGGCGAGGGCTTCTTTCGCCAGCCCCAGGGCGCCAGGTTCGTCACCCTTCTGAACGGCGGCCACGCATAAACCGAGCAGCGACAGATGCCGGTACGGGCCGGCGGCCGCGCCGAAACTCTCGGCCGCGAGCGAATGCTCTCCTCCGAGCAGGAACCCGAGCCCCCGCAGCAGCGCGGCAGCGCCCGGGGAGCCGGCGGCCTGCGGCAGGTCGTTCATCTCGGCCAGCGCCTCCTCCACGTTCTCGAGCCAGTTATTGCCCACCACCCATAGCCCCATGTCGTTGCCTACGGAGCGGGGCTCGTAGACCACGCGGGCCTCGGTCTTGGCGGCCGGCTTTATGGTCTCTATGTCCAGGCTGACTTTTACGTCGCCCTCGGCCGAGGCGGCGGCGATCAGGCGCTCTATCTCGTCGGCCGTCTCCTTCAGCCGCGCGGAGCGGCCCGCCGCGCCGGCGGCCACGGCGTACTCCTTTTTGACGTAGGAAAGACGGGGGCGCTCCACCGCGCGGGCCAGCGCGCCGGAGAGAGATTCCGCGCCTGAGGCTTTGGTTTCCAGCCGCGGCAGCCTGATGAGCTCCAGCCGCACCCGGACTTCCTCATCCGCGGGCAGACGGCGCAGCGAAGAAAGTATCCGGCCATCCCCGGCTTCGTCCTCCCGGCTCCTGCCGCCGGCGTAGGACATCGAAAGCGAGATACCTCCCTTCTCGTTGCGCGGGCTGAGCAGGAAGGCGGGCTCGAGCTCGCCGGCGAGGCCCCCGGTCTTTCCCTGCTTGAGCAGGGCCAGGCCCAGCCGCAGCCGGGCCACGGAATCGCGCGGCTTTATGCGCAGCGCGTCGCGGTAGAGGGAGACGGCGGCCGCCAGGTTCCCGTCGCGCTCCTCGAGCACAGCCAGCTCCAGCATGGCGTCCTCGTAGGAACGGAAGTACTTGAGCGCCGCGCGCAGCGAAGCCTTGCCCTCGGCGTTGCGGCCAAGGCGCGAATAGAGCAGGCCGAGCTGGTAATGGTAGAGCGGGTTCTCCGGATCGGAGGCGGCCGCGGCGCGGAAATATTCCAGGGCCGAGCCGTAGAGTCCCAACGAGTGATAGACCGAGCCTATGTTCATCTTGACGTCGGAGCGGACGGGGTCGAACTTCTGCGCCTTCAGGAAATCTTCCAGTGCCCCCTCCGCGTCGCCTTTCCAGGCGAGAGCTATGCCCTTGAGCTGCCAGGCCAGCGCGTTGGACGGCGCCATCTCTATTACGCGCAGGTATTCGCCTATCGCGCGGTCCACCTCGCCCAGCCAGTAAAGGCTCGAGCCGTATAATAGTATGGCGTCGGGATCCGCAGGGGATTTGGCCAGCGCCCGGGAAAATTCGGCGGCAGCGGCGGCGTGGTCGCCGGCGTTCATCAGCGCGTAGCCCTTGCGGAGATTGATGCGGCTCTGCTCCTTCATTATCTCGTCCCAGATAGTGCGCTCGCCGGGAGGCGGCGCCGCCGGCAGCGCCGGGAAAGCGGCGGGAGCAAGGACGCAGAGCGCGGCAAAAGCCGCTGGCAGGGCTAGTTTCACATGAACATTTAATTAATTAAAGATTAGTTTAACAAGGGGACGCTGATTACTAAATGACTAATTGTCACCATTTAGCCTATAAACCGGGAAGGGCCGCCCGCAATTAGTCATTTAGTAATCAGCGTCCCCTATCCCCCCTATCCCAAAAAGAGAGGGAGCACGAAAGGATTGCGCCTACGCCTTTCGTGCTCCCTCCACACGACTGCACCGCACAGGGCACGCCCGCCGGACGACCTGCGGGCCGCCGCAGCCTCCCTCAGAACCATTTACAGAGCTAGTATAGCAGATAGACCTTGACTTGTCAATGTTGACAGCGTATTGGCAGCGTCACTTCCGGACGGTGACCTGCCGCGGCGCGTTGAATTTTCCCTCGAAGCCCAGGAGGTCGATATACGATATGCGCACCCAGTAGGTCCCCGCCGGCAGATAATCGGACAGGTCGATGCGGTCGAAAACGTCGTAGGTCCGGTCGAGCGCTATATTCGAAAAGGCCTGGTCTTTCGCGGCCTGTATATGGTAGCCCTGCACCGGGTTGGCCACGGTTATCATCTTGGAGATCTCATCGGCGTCTATCGCCGAGGCGTCGCCGGGCTTGGGGGCGCCCTCCCCGGCCTTGGGCGCGGGCGCGCCGGCGCCGGCGCGCGGAGCTTTGCTCACGTCGAGAGAGACGATATTGCCGCTCATTCTGACCTGCGGCTGGCCGGTGCGGGCCAACTGCGTCCCCGCGCCGGTGAACTCCGGCAGCGGCGGCAGCTTGACCGGCTGGGACGGGGGCAGGTCCATCTTGACCTCCGAGGCGAAGCCCTCGGGGACTTCGACCACTTTGCCCTGCGCCTCTACCGCGGCCCGGCCCTTATAGACCTGCACGAGCGTCGTAAGGTCGTCCTTGATCCTGGCGCCGAACTCGGTGTCCTTGGTCCGGGGGATAATGCGGGCCGAGGCCGTGACCACGCGCGACCGCACGCCGCGCATCTCGCCGGAGAGCAGCTGCACGTCGGCGTCCTTCTGCGGCGGACGCAGCACGGCCATCGAGTTGGGCATCAGGTTAAGTTCCTCGCCCGTATAGAACTTGACGTCGGCCCTGGCGTTGACCGTGGTGCGCAGCGTATCGTTGCGGTAAAGGTCCATGTTGGTCCTGACGCCGTCCCACCTGGCCCCGCCGACGGGCCTGAAGAAGACCTCGTTGATGTGGTAGACCAGCTTGGCGGCGCGGAACTGTTCCTTTATGAGCCGGACGGGGATCTTGAGCGGCATGCCGGGCAGCGCGATGGAAGGGTCGGCCGAAGGCAGCTTGTTGTAGCGCAGTATCTCGTTCCAGCGCTTGGGGTCCTTGAGATAGGTATTGGCGATGCTCCAGAGCGTGTCGCCGGGCTTCACCACTATGGTCTGCAGCTCCTCCGCGCCAGAAGGCGAGGACAGGAAAGCCAGGACCAGCAGAACGGACAGCAGTTTCTTCATCACGCACCCCCCGGCTTCACCGCGCCCGACTCGTCCTTGCGGAGGTCGGCCGGGAAGGAAAAAATGAATCTTGCGCCCTTGCCGGACTCGGACTCCGCCCAGATCTTCCCCAGGTGGGAGGCGGCGACGTTCTTGCAGATGGTCAGCCCAAGGCCGGTGCCGCCGGCCTTCTGTCCCTTGACCTGCTCGAACTTCTCGAAGATCCGGCCCAGGTACTCCTGCGGTATGCCGTCGCCGGTATCTTCGACTTCCCCCGTCACCATGCCGCCGGCGGAAGAGACGCGCAGGGTTATAGTGCCGTCCTCGGGCGTGAACTTTATGGCGTTGCCGACCAGGTTGGTGAACATGCGCTCCATCAGGCCGGGGTCGGCGCTGACCACCAGGTCGGGCGGGGCGTCGACGGCGAACTTTATGCGCTTGCGCTGGCCGAGCGACTCCATCAGCTCCACCACGCGCCTGGCGGCCTCGCCCATATTGACCGGCGCCAGGGAGATCTCCATCTTGCCGGCCTCCATCTTGGCCGCGTCCAGGATATTGTTTATCATGCCCAGCAGCCGGAAAGAGGCCCGGTCTATGGAGATGAGCATCTTGCGCTGGCCGTCGGTTATGGGGCCGGGGATCTCCTTGAGCATGAACTCCACGAAGCCCTTGACCGCGCCCATGGGGTTGCGCAGGTCGTGGGTGATGGAGTGTAGGAACTCGTCCTTGAGGCGGGCCAGTTCCTTGTCGAGGGTTATGTCGTGCAGCGCCACCAGCAGGCCCAGGTCCGCCTTCTTCTTGGGGTCCCGTATCGGCGTGGCGGTGCAGCGGTAGACTGTGCGGGCCGTGGCGCTGGACAGGTCCAGTTCCCGGAAAAAGCCGGGTTCCTCGGAGGACATGACCTCGCCTACAACTCCCCTGACCTTCTCGTCCGGGATAGAGTCCAGGAATTTCATGCCGACCAGTTCCCCCGCCGGCAGGCCAAGCACCGAGCGGGCCTTGCGGTTGACCAGCTGTATCTTGCCGTCGTGGTCGGCCATGGCGATGGCGTCCTCGGTGGAGAACAGGACGGCCTCGGTGTTCTTCTGCTCGCGTATGATGCGGTCCACCTGCATGTCGGAATACGTCTTGAGCTGGCGTATCATCTTGTTGAAGGTCTCGCCCAGGTCCTTGAGCTCGTCGCCGGTGTCCACCTGAACGGTATGAGTGAAGTCGCCGGACGCGACGTGCTCGGCCACGCGCGTGACGTCGATGATGGGCCTGGAGAGCTGCCGGCTCAGCAGGTACGCGGCTATTATCACCAGCACGGCAAAGAACAGTATCGCGTACACGGCCTGGTCCTTCATGAAGATGGCCGACATATAGGCCTCTTCGCGGGACTGCTTCACCACGGCGGCGGCGCCGATGTCGGGGATGGGCGCGTAGGCGCCTATCTGCTCCCTGCCGGCCAGGTCGGCGTATTCCATGGAGCCGGCGGCCGGCGCGGCAAGCGCGGCGGCGACGATGGGCCAGGCCGGGATACCGGCGGCCTCTTCCTCCGCGAGGCCCGGCGGCAGGGCCAGCGGCCGGCCGCCGGGGCCTACCACCAGGGCGTAGCCGGTGTCGCCGATGGTCTTCACGCCTGCGGTGGCGGAGAAAGCGGAGATGTCGGCCGTCAGCCTCATGGCCGCGGCGTTGCCCAGCGGGTAGAAGAAGACCATTTCGGCGGTAGAGGAGGAGATGGAGATATGCCGGACCTTGGAATCCAGGGCGGAGCGGAAACCGGGATCCCCGGAATAATTACCGAGCGGGGAATCCTTGCCCCTGGACGGGCTGAATACTTTCATGACCTCGGCGCCCTGGCCCGAGACCAGCGAGACCTCGAGTATTTCCGGGCTGGAGTCGACGAAGGAGGTGAGAACGGCCTGCCTGGCGTCCCAGTCCATGCGGCCGATGGTGTCGCGCAGGAAGACGACCTTGGAATGGATCTTATCGATATTGGCACGGTAGGCCGAAGCCACGTTGTCGGCCATGCCCAGGTGCAGCTCCAGTATCGCGGTTTTCACCCCGAGCTGCCCGATGTCTATGAGCCGGTAGCCCAGCAGGGCCAGCGGCACGAGCGCGGCCAGCGACATCACGATAAGGAATTTAGGGAAAAGCTTGAGGCGCATGTTTCAGTTCTCAATTATACATTACTATCTCTAGTCAAGCAGGCGGGCGAGACCGGAGAGGTGATGCTGCAGGCGGTCCACTTCCCTCTCAAGCGTCGTTTTGGCCGCGCGCGACCTGGACGAATTGCCTGGCTCGCCGCCTTTGACGAGAACGGACATCCTGGCGCAGGCCAGCAGGGTCTCGCGCCGGGCCTGGCCGGCCGCGGCCGCCTGGGAGGCTATGGCCTCAGGCATCGCCGCGGACATGGCGGGTACCAGCAGGGATTCGATCTTCTCAAGTTCCTCCCGCAGCGCCCCGATGTCGTCCGGGCCGTAGGGCGGGGCGGAGGCGCGGTCCTCTATGGAGCGCTCCAGCACGTTCTTATGCTCCTTCAGCCTGGCCGCGGCGTCGTAGAAAGAGCGTTTAAGCCTGCCGGAACCGGGCTGAGCGCCGGGGAAAGGACCGTGAAGTCCGTAGGCAAGCGCGGCTGGCCGCTCGGCGGTCATGTAGCCCGCCGTGAAAGCGCCGGCGAGGAGCATCAGCAGCGCCAGCACCACCCGGCCCCCTCCCCCCCGCCTCCTCTCAGTCCTGTTCATCGGCGAGTTTCTCCAGGTGAGGGAGCATATTCCTGACGGCGGCGTACCGGTGGCTCAGGGAATTCTTTTCTTCGGCGGCCAGTTCCGCGAAGGACGACTCGCTGCCGTCGGGAAGGAACAGCGGGTCGTAGCCGAAGCCGTCCGCGCCGCGAGGCTCCTCCAGTATGCGGCCGGAAACCCTGCCCTCCGCCGTCACTGTCGAGCCATCCGGCGAACAGAGAGCGATCACGCAGCGGAAGGCCGCCCTTCTGGCCTCGGCGGGAACGCCGGCCAGCGCGCGCAGCAACCTGGCGTTATTATCGGCGTAGGAACAGCCCTCCCCGGCGTAGCGCGCGGAATAGACGCCGGGCGCGCCGCCGAGCGCCTCCACCTCGAGCCCCGTGTCGTCGGCCAGCGCCCGGAGGCCGGTCGCGGCCGCGGCCGAACGGGCCTTCTTGACCGCGTTCTCCTCCAGCGTCCTGCCATCCTCCTCCACCGGCCCCGCGCCGGGGAAATCCGACAGCGGGACGAACTCCAGTCCCGGCAGGGAGAGCAGCGCGGAAAGTTCCGCGGCCTTATGCCTGTTGGCGGTGGCTACGACTATCTTTTTGGAAGGTTTTTTCATGGCGCGGGCGGACGGTCTTGACACCTCTCAAAACTAAATATATACAATATTCAGATGTCTCCGTCCGGCAACGATTTTAACATTTTTAAGCTCTCCTCGGCCTCGCTGGACGAGATCATGTCCTGCTTCCGCGGCTTCTCCTCCCTGTCTTTCCCGGTAAGCGAAAAGAAGTCCCGCGGCTTCGCGCTCGGTACGGTGCAGGCAGTCGAGCGCGACGGCGACCCCTGCTTCCCGGTGATCACCGACGAGAAGATCGCGGCCGGGCCCTGCCTGACGATACCGGTAAAGGACGCGCTGTCCAGGCTTTTCTACGCCCCCGCCGCCGGGAACGCCGTCTTCAACCCCGAGGGCCCGCTGGTGAAGGAACCGGGGCCAGAAGTAAAGCTGGACAGGATGAAGCTGTCGCTCATACTGGGCTTCCTCGACACCCCGCAGGAACCGGCGGACCTGCACGCGGCGGCCGCCGGGGCGCTGGCGGCCGGGGAATTCCACAAAGCCAACTACCTTTTCTACAGGATCTTCGAGCGGGAAGGGCAGGACAAGATAACTGCCCTCTACCCGCGGGTCCTCATGGAGCTGGGGCAGCACCGGCAGGCCTATTTCATGCTCAAGGACCTGGCCACACCCGAGGCTTGGTGCAACCTGGCTTTCATCTATTTCGAGACCGGCGACCTCCCCCACGCGGCGGAATTCCTGGCCCGGGTGCCGGCCGGAACTTCTTTGGAGGACCGCCGCACGCTGCTGACGGCCCTGCTGAAGGCCTCGGCCGGAGGCTCCGGCTTCCAGGACCCCCTGCGCGCGATGATACCGGGGCCGCTGGCGGCGGAAGCCTCCTGCGGCCTGGCGGCCATTCTGTACCGTTCGGCGCCCGGAGACAGGGTGGCCCTCGACGAGGCCAGGACCCTGGCCTCCGCGGCGGCCGCCCGTCCCGGGACCGCCTTCAAGGCCCTTTCGCTGCTCGGCTCCATAAAATTCTCGCTTGGCGATTTCAGGGAAGCGGAGGAGAACTGGACCAACGCCTTCGCCCTGGCGCCCATGCCCGCCCTGCTGGCCAATGCCGGCGCGGCGCTGATAAGCCTGCGGTCTTATGGAGAGGTCCTCGCCGCCGCCGCCGACCTGTCGCCCTGGGACGCGGCCGCCGCGGAGGGGCTGGTCTCGGCCGTGCCGGACGACGCCATCGCCGCCGGCCCCGCCCCCAGGAAAACCGCGGCCCCCGCGGCCTCCCCGGCGGCCGCGCCGCCGCGGACCGCCACGCAGGCCGCCGGCTTCGGCGAAAAAGAGAGCGTATTCGATTATTTCGACGCGATGAAGAAAGAGCCGGCTCCCGGAGCCGCGCCTTCGGCGTCACTGGAAAGGGCCGATATTTCCAGCCGGGCCCCGACGGTTTCCCGCAGGACACAACCGCCCCCACCCGCAGAGCCTTCCGCCGCGACGCCGGCGGCCGCGGGAGCCGGGGCCGCAAACGAGCCCGCGCCTGAAGCGAAGCGCGCGAGGTCTTCCGAAGTGCAGTTCGAGGACTACGGAGAACTTTTCGAGGCGGCGGCCGCCTCCAAACCCGACCAGGCCCGCGGCGACGATTTCATGAACCGGGCCCTCCGCCTGGCTTCCAGCCTGGAGGAAGAGACCGGCAGGAAGATCTACTTCAGCGTGGAAGGAATAACCGAAGTCGAGAAAAAACTGCGCCTGACGTTCATAAAGGAAGAAGGAAACCCGGGGGAGACCACCGAGATTATCCTCTCGGCCGCCGCCTTCCTCTCTTATTTCTTCCAGGAGCGCTACAGGGCGAGGCTCCTCAAGTTCGCGGACTTCGACCCCTGGGCCTGGCCGCTGGTGCTGCCGGGCCAGGATTTCCTGACCTACCCCGTGCAGCGGGTCTGGAGGCTGATCTGGGACCGGACGCTGCCGGAACCGGGCTGGCTCACCAGGTACGCCCAATGGGCGGAGTCGGAGATACGCTCCCCCTCGGCAAAGGTCACCGGCGCGGACGCGGTAAAGCGTCGCGTGCGCAGCCACCCCGAGCGCCTGACCGACGCGGAGACCGAGCACAGGCACATCGTAATCCTGGCCGCCACGCTGTCCGAAACTTCCGAGATAGCGATCTCGCGGACGGGGGTCGCCAGGATCGGCCAGGCCCTCAAGGAGCGGTTCAAGCCGGACATTCCCCCCACTTCCGACGGCTGGAAGCTGCTGCGCTGCTACGGCCACCTCTTCGCGTCGATACTGATAAAGGATTTCAAGGGGGCCTGGCACAATACCGACGGGAGCGACGGGGGCTGGTCGCTCAGGTTCCCCTGGAACACCTACTCCTTCCCCCTGGGCAAGATCTACAAGACCGCCTCTACCGGCGAGGACCTGCTGGAGTACTACGACAAGCTGACGGAAGAGAAACTGAAGTCCGCCGGGGCATGAGCCTTTCGGCCCTTGCCCGCCCCCCGTCATAGTTATTAAACTCTTAGTCCATGAAAATATTCTTCGCGCTCCTCACCGCCCTGCCCGCTTTCGCCTATTCCTCCGGATTCGGACTCGATTCCGCCGGCCGCGACTCCGTATCGGCCGTAAAGGCCGGGATACCCGCCGTTCCCGCCCCCGCCGCGCCCGGCCTGGAACCGGCGGAGTGGACAGTGATGATTTACATGAACGGCAAGAGCAACCTGGAGCCGTTCGCGCTGCGCGACATGAACCGCCTGGAGACCGTCGGCTCCACGGAGAAGGTCAATATAGTGGCGGAGCTCGGCCGCTCCAGGGGCCTGGAGAACGACACGGACGCGGAAGGCGACTGGGCCGGCGTGCGCCGCTACCTGGTGACGAAGGACTCCGACCCTGACAACATCGGCTCCCCCGTTCTGCAGGACCTCGGCGCTTCCGATATGGGCGACTGGCGAGAAGCCGCCAAGTTCGTGCTCTGGGCCCGCGAGGCCTATCCCGCCAAACGCTTCATGTTCATCATCTGGGACCACGGCTGGGGCTGGCTGGACCCGCTCAAGCCCGGCGACAATCTGGCCAGCGGCGCCGCCAAGTCCATCTCTCACGATTTCGAGACCGGCAACTACATCAGGACCACCGAGATAGGGAAGATACTCAAAGAAGCCGGCCGGGTCGACCTCTACGCCTCCGTGGCCTGCTTCATGCAGATGGGCGAGGTCGCCTACGAGCTCAAGGCCCTGGCGGACGTCATAGTAGGCTCCGAGGAGGTCGTGATGTTCCCGACCTTCAACTTCGAGGATTTCCTGGCCGCCCTCAGCGCCGACCCCGGAGCGGGGCCCGAGAAGGCCGGGACCTACCTGGCTGACACCTACATCGAGATGTACGCCAGGCCCGAGCATTCGGCGATGCTGGCGGAGTATAAGTTCGGCGCGCAACTCTCGGCGATACGCGGCTCAGCCCTGGAAGGCTTCGCCTCGCGCGCCGGCAAATGGGCGCGGGCCGCGCTGAAGAACGGCGACGACGCCGCGCTGCGCTCCGCCCGCAGGGACGTGCTGCGCTTCGAGGTGGGCGACGAGACCACCGACCCCGACAAGCTGATCTCGTTCTACGCCGACATCCACCATTTCACCTCGCTCTACGAAGCCGCGATGGATAAGTCCCGCCCCGGCGCCGCGGCCGCGGCAGCGGCAGGCAGGGACCTGCGCGACTGGATAGACAATAAGCTGGTGATACGCAACGTCTTCCTCGGCCGCGACAGGACCGGTAAGGATTTTTCCGCCACCCGCGGCATAGCGCTCAATATACCCGGCCTCAAGGGCGACCTCATCGGCTACTATCCCTCCTACGGCGACCTGGCCTTCGAAAAAGCTTCCGGCTGGAGCTCCTTTATAAAGTATATGGAGAACCTGGAGTAAGCATTGATCTCCGCGGCAGCACCTCCCGAAAGCCGATCCAGTTTTGGACCGGCTTTCTTTTTCCTCCCTCCCCGCCGCAGGCGCGCGCTGTCGGCCGTCTACGCCTTCGCGCGGCTGGCCGACGATATCGCCGACGAACCGTCCCTGCCCCCGGCGGAGAAACGGTCGCGCCTGGCGCGGCTGGCCGCGGACATAGAGTCCCTTTACGCGGGCGGGGACGGCGGAGCCCTGGCCTGGCTGGCCGGGCCCGTCAGGGAGTTCGGACTTGAAAAAGAACATTTCCTTTTCCTTATAGAAGGCATGGGCATGGACGCCGAGCCCCGCCGCTACCGCGACATAGCGGAGCTCAAACGATACATGTCCCGGGTCGCCGCGGCCCCCGGCCTGCTGTCGCTGCCAGTCTTAGGCGCGCGCGGCGGAGACCTTCCCCGCTTCGCCGGGAACATGGGCTGCGCCGTGCAGCTCATAAACATCATCCGGGATTTCCGGGAGGACGCCGGGATGGGGCGCGTATACATACCGGAAGAGGACCTGCTCTCTTTCGGCATAGAGCCCGGCAGGGCGGCGGCTTCGCCCGGCACTCCAGATTTTGTAGAATTAATGAAATTCGAGGCCGGCCGGGCGCGCGGCTTCTACCGCGAGGCCTGCCTGGCGGCCAGGGGCGCGACCGGGGTATTCCCGGCCTTCTTCATGGGGGAACTCTACCTGGACCAGCTCGAGACGATGGAGAAGAACGCCTTCGACGGGGCACGGCCCCGGACGGGAGCGGCCGGCAAAGCCGCCGCGGCCTGGAGGGCATGGAGAATAATATGCTGAAACCCGATTCCTGGATACGCGGGATGTGCAAGCGGCGGCGGATGATAACGCCGTATTCCGAGAAGCTGGTGGCGAAGGACAAGGTCTCCTACGGCCTCTCCTCCTACGGCTACGATATAAGGGTGGCCGACGAGTACAAGGTCTTCACCGACGTCCACAACTGCGTGGTCGACCCCAAGGATTTCAGGCCCGAGTCCTTCGTGGACATAAAGGCGCCCTGGTGCATAGTACCGGCGCGTTCCTTCGCCCTGGCGCGCTCCGTGGAATACTTCCGCATACCCCGCGGCGTCATCGGCCTGTGCATCGGCAAAAGCACCTACGCCCGCTGCGGCATCGTCGTCAACATAACCCCCCTCGAACCCGAGTGGGAAGGTCATCTTACGCTGGAGATCTCCAACACGACGCCGCTGCCCGCCAAGATCTATTCCAACGAGGGCATAGCACAGCTCGTCTTCCTGGGCTCCGACACGGAATGCGAGACTTCCTACAAGGACCGCAAGGGCAAGTACCAGTCCCAGCGCGGCGTGACCCTGCCCAGGATACTGCGACGGCGATGAGGGCGCTGGCGCTCATCCTCCTGCTGGCTTACGCCGCCGCATCAGCGGGGGACACCATGCGGCATGGTGTCCCAGTACCGCTTCCTCCGGCGGCGGGCGCGGCGGACGCCCGCCTGCTCTACGGCGCCGGCCGCGAGGCGGAAGCCCGTGAGGCTCTGGCCGCGGCCCTCAAGGCAAACCCCTCCGACGAGGACGCCTACTCCTTCCTCCTCGAAATACTGCCGGACGCCTCTCCCGCCGCCGCCGCCCCGCTCGAGGAGACGGCCCGCGGGAACCTCAAAAAATCCCCGACGAACCCGGTCTACTACCTGGGCCTCTGCAAATCTTACCGGGCGGCCGGAGACATGGAAAAAGCAGAGGCGGCCTGCCGGGCCGCCCTGGAACTGGACCCCGTTTTCCACCCCTCCTACCGCGAACTCGCGCTGACCTACGAAGCGGCCGGCGACAGTCGCAGGGCGCTGGAAACCGCGGCCCAGTGGGCCGAGATCTCCGGCGGCTACAAAGCTTTCGCGGAACTCGGAAGGCTCCGTTCCCGCTACGCTGATTTCGCCGGCGCCAGGACGGCCCTCGCCCGCGCCTCCGCCCTGGCCGCCAGGTCCAAAGACCCGGAGGCCCCGGCGTGGCGCCGGCGCGCATCGTCCTACACCTCGGCCCTGGCGGCGGCCGAAAGAAAAGCGCCGTCCGCCGCTCGCGGAGCGGGCCGCGCCGGGGCGGACGACTGCGCGGAGAAGGCCGCGGCCGATAACGCCGCCGGCAGGCACCGCGAGGCCGAGGAGGCCGCGGCGGCCTGCCTCCGCAGGACGCCCGGCCACGCCGGGCTGCTCGAAGTTCTCGCGGACGCCTCTTTCGCTCTGGGCTATTACGAATCCGCCCTCGACGGTTATGCCAAGGCGGCCTCCTACGCTAAAAAGGACAGGGCCCTGATAGCCCGCGTCCTGAGGAAGAAGGCAGGTATACACCTGCGCATGGGAGCGGAGGCTAAAGCAAAGGAGTCCTATGAGGAAGCCCTGCTGGCCGGGCCGGAGGACAAGGTCCTGCTGCGCGAACTGGCGGATTTCAGGGAGACACGCTCCGACCACAAAGGAGCCTTCGATCTCTACTCCAGGCTGCTTGAACTGCGCCCCGGCGACGCCGGCGTCCGCAGGAAGCGCGACGAGCTGGAGGTGCCCGCCATGTCCGCGGAAGACCTGGCCGCCGAGCTCGAGTCGCGCGGCGTCCCGCTCGACGGCAAGAGGAAGTCCGGCCCGGAAAACCGGGAGATCCTGTCCTCCATGCGCGAGGCCGAGGCCTCCGGTGCGGTCGACCACCTCAAGGAGAAGTTGGGCAGGCTCACCGGCCTGACCCTGGAGAGGCAGGACGGGAGCGGGAAGCTGCGGCTGTTGCTGACGCACAAGGGTTTCGAGTCCTGGCTGACGCTGCGCACCAGGGACGCGGTCAAGTTCTTCGAGAAGAAAGGAATGGACTTCCGCCACATCTTCTCCCTGCGCGACAAGGAAGGCGCCCCTTTCTTCGAGAAAGGGGGCAGGCTGACGCGCAGGGGAGCCTCGGCCTACCTGGCGGCACTCGGGGGAAGCGAGTCGTGGATAATGCCTTACGAGGACGTGCCCGCCTCCCCCGCCGTGGAAAAAGCGAAGACCGAGACGGATTCGCTCGTCTCCGGGGGCTACAAAGAGATCTTCGAGCCCGAGTACCTCTGGCTGATGAAGGCCACGGACTGCCCTCAGGAGGTGATGCTGGAATCCCCCATCTTCATGAAAGAGATCAGGACGCCCGCGCGGATCCGCTACTTCATCTGCGTCTCCTGCGCCTACAGCAACAAGATAACCGAACTGATAGCTTTAAAGATAGAGGATTACAGGGCCGGCAACACCCACATACAAACCACGGGCGGGACCGCTTTCTTCGGGCGCGCGGGCGTCGCCCCCCCTAAGCTCTGCGTGGACGGCAGGGTGGCCGAATGACCCCCTCCCCCGTGTTGCGCGCCCGCGGACGATTTGCTATCATATATCCCCTATGATACAGAAAACAACTTTACCCGAACTCAAGAAAGTCGAAGCCGGAAGAAAATGGCATTTCCTCGACGCGAAGGACCAGGTGCTCGGCAGGATGTCCACCCGCATAGCGGTGCTCCTCGCCGGCAAGCACAAAAGGATCTACACTCCTTCGATGGACTGCGGAGATTTCGTGGTGGTCACCAACGCCTCCGGGGTGAGACTGACCGGTTCCAAGGCGGAAGATAAGTTCTACTTCAGGCACTCCGGCTACGCCGGCGGCGCCAAGACCATCCCCTACAAGCGCCAGATGGAGAACGACCCGACCAAGGTCGTCATGCTGGCGGTCAAGCGGATGCTCGACGACAATAAGCTGCGGGCCCGCAGGCTCAAGCGGCTCAAGATCTATCCCGGCGCGGAGCACGGCTTCGCCGGCCTGGAGAAAAGCAACACGGACGAGAGGATAAAAACACAATGAGCGACACCAATCTCATACTGGCCACCGGCAGGCGCAAGACCTCCGTGGCGCAGGTAAAAATGCTTCAGGGCGGCAGCGGCAAGATGACCGTCAACGCCAGGAGCCTCGACGAATATTTCGGCAATAACAGCCGGCTGAAGCACGTCATCAACTCCCCCTTCGACCTGGTCAAGGACCAGAAGTTCGACTGCGTGATAAAGGTCAACGGCGGCGGCGTCTCCAGCCAGGCCGGCGCCATACGCCACGCCATCTCGCGGGCCATAGCCAGCCTGGGCGACACCTTCCGCGGCCCGATGAAGAAGGCCGGCTACCTGACCCGCGACCCCCGCATGGTCGAGCGCAAGAAGCCCGGCCAGCCCAAAGCGCGCAAACGCTTCCAGTTCTCCAAGAGGTGATCGCCTCCTGAGAGCTGCCGACCGCGGGAGGCCCGTCCTCCCGCGGTCTTTTTTTTACCATGGCGACAAGAACCACACTCAAGTCGGTCTCAGCGGCGGCCGCCGCGGGAGCCTCCCTGGCCGAAGCCCTGGCCTCGGGCCGCCCTCACGCCGCGGAGCTGGCGGCGTTGCCCCCCGTCGCGGCGGCGGCCCGCGCCGCCGTTTCAAAAGACCCTTCGGCCCCCGGCCTGCTGGAGCCGCTGGAAACCCTGCTGGCCGTCCTGGCGCGCACCTCGGCCCTGCTCCCCCCGCCGCCTCTGCCCGAACCGCTGCCTCAGGCCCTGGCCGGCCTCGGCCGGGTCCTGCGCCTGACAGCGGACCTGGCCGCCGGGAAGGCCGGGCCGGCGGACGCGGGGCAGATCGGGGCCCTCACGGCCTCTTTCGCCCGTGAACTCAGGCTGGCCCGCCGGGCCGCGGAGAGCGACCCGGACAGGTTCGTCGAAAATCTTAAATTTAGTAACATATATTCCGGACTGGAAAACTGTTTTTTCCGGGCCGAAGAAGAGGCGGAGCGCCTCGCCCGGCCTTGACCCGGGGCCGGCACCCGCCCTTCCGCGAACAGGAGAACACCGTGAAAAAGATCATAGCAGCAGCCCTCGTATTCTGCCTGGCCCCCGTTTCGTACGCGGGCACCGTAGCCGTCTACCACACCAGCGACGTGCACGGCTGGTACAGCGCCAGGCCCGCCAAGTGGAATAAGGAAGACCCCTCCCGCCTGATAGGCGGCTTCCCCGCGCTCGCGGCGCTGCTCAAAAAAGAGAAAAACCCCTACCTGCTCCTCGACGGAGGAGATATGTTCCAGGGCACGCCGGAAGGCAATTTCACGCGCGGCATGACCACCGTCGAGCTGATGAACGCGCTCGGCTACGACGCCGCGGTGGTCGGCAATCACGACTACGATTATACCGAGGACAGCCTCAGGACCATGATCTCCAGCTCCAGCTTCACGATGCTGGGGGCCAACGTCTATGTCCGCGATACCGGCGAAAGGACGGATTACCTCAAGCCCTACAAGATCTTCGAGAAGGGCGGCAAAAAGATAGCGGTACTGGGGCTGGCCGGCGAGCATACCGTCACTTCCACGCTGCCGCTCAACGTGAAGCACCTGGAATTCAGGGACGAGAAGGCCGAAACCGCCAGGTGGATGGAGGAGATACGCCCGCTCAAACCCGACGCCGTGGTAGTGCTGACGCACTTCGGCCTCTGCGGCCGCATGTCCTCCCGGAAGGTGGACGTCTCCACCTGGACGGCCGGCGCCCTTGAGAAACACTGCGGCAAGGGCGGCACTCTCGCGGTCGCGCGGGCCGCGGAAGGCATAGACGTGGTGCTCGGCGGCCACAACCATACCGGCCTCCTCAAGGGCTATTACGACGAAAAAAGCTCCACACTGCTCAGCGAAAGTTTCTACGGTCTCACCGACGTGACGCGCGTCGAGCTGGATTTCGACGACAAGACCGGGAAGTTCAAAGGGGCGAAGGCGGAGCTCGTGCCGCTCTGGACCGACGAGAGCAGCCAGGACGAGGACGTAAAAAAGATAATCGCGGCCTTCTCCGCCGAAGTGGACAAGGAGATGGACCGGAAGCTCGGCGAGGCCGCCGCGGACCTGGGCTACAGCCTCGAGGGCCTGGATTCCGCCGTCGGCAACTGGATGACCGACGCGATGAAGGCCCACGTCAAGGCGGACATAGCCTTCCAGAACACGGCCGGCATCAGGTCCGAGATAAAGAAAGGCCCGGTGCGCATGCGGGAGATATACCAGGTCATGCCTTTTGAGAACACGCTGGTCACGGTCACCATGACCGGCGCCCAGCTGGAGAAACTGCTGCGCGACAATATCCGCGGCGGCAAGGCCGGGCTGCAGGTATCCGGCCTCAAGGTCTCCTTCAAACCCGGCAAGGGCGGCGAGATACGCCTGGAGCGCGGCGGCCGCGCCGTAAAGACCGGCGACAAGTTCAAGGTAGTCACCAATAATTACCTCACCACCGGCGGCACCGGCGGCGCCGTCTTCACCGAAGGAGAGGCCCTTACCGACACGATGGTCCCCGTGCGCGACGCGCTGATAGCCTACGTGAAGTCGGCCGGCACCGTCTCCGCCCCCGCGGACGCCGGCAGGATAGTCAGACTGGATGACTAAAAGAACGCTTAGAGCGCTCCTCCTTTCCGCTCCGCTGCTGCTCGCCTCCTGCTCCTGGCGGGATTCGGTGGTCGTTTACCTCACATCCGACGCCCGGGGCTGGACGCTCCGCTCCCCCGAGGACGAAGGGCCCGCGCCGGCCGGCTTCCCCGTTCTCAAGAAAGTCATCGAGAATGAAGAGCGGCCCTTTCTGCTTTTCCACGCCGGCCCGTGGCTCTCCGGCCCGCCGGAGAGCCTGCCCCAGCGCGCCAAGGCCGCTGCCGAATGCATGGCCGGCATGCCCTACGCCGCGGCGGGACTGCTCGGCGAAGACCTGGACCTGGACCCGGCCCGCGTGGAGCGGGCCCTTAAAGACTCACCCCTCCCGCTGCTCGGCTCCAACCTGTATCTCAAGAGCGGCAAGAGGCTCCCTTTCGCCGGCCGCTCTGTCACCTCCGCCGTCGGCGGCACTTCCCTCGGGCTGGCGGTCCTCACCGCCCCGCAGCCGGACAAGCTCGTCTGGCCCAAGTACGGCGTCCGCTATAAGTTCGAGAAGGAGACCTACGAGGTCGAACTGGCGCTCAAGGAAATGTCCGCCGCCGGAGCCGGCATAAAGGCCGTCCTGCTGGAGATAGGCGAAGGCGACGGGGCCATGGAGTTTCTCAAGTATTTCCTGGGCCACTTCAACGGCCGGGTGAACCTGGCGCTGGTTAAGTCGCCCGCGGTGACGAAACGCTTCACTTACAAGGGCACGCTGGTCGTGCCGGTGCTCGACGGTCTCAACCGGGTGGAGCTCAGGCTCTCGCCGAAAGGCGGCCTCGCCGACGCCTCCCACGGGACCATCCGGCTGGACGCGGAGAAGCATGGCTCGGACCCGGCCGTAGAGGCCATGCTGGACTCACACCGCAGCGGAGCACAGGCCACGCTGGACCGGGTGATAGGCACATTACCCTACCCTCTTGAACCCGGCAATTCGGGCCCCTCCACCGCGGGCGCCTGGGCCGCCGCCTGCCTGAAGCGCTGGGCCCGCGGCGACGCGGCCATCTTCGACCCCGCCGATATGCGGGCTCCCCTGCCGCGCGGCGAGGTGAAACTCGGGGACCTCTACAGGGCGCTCCCAGGCGAGAACAGCGTGGTCTTCGTCAAGATACGCGGTCAGGAGTTGCTGGAATTCCTGCGCGACTCGGCGGGCCGGCGTCTCTCCTACGCGGGAGTCTCCTACGACGCGGCCAGCGGCGCCGGGGAGGCCGACGGCCAGCCGATACAGCCGGGGCGGCTCTACCGGGTGGCGATACCCGACTCAATGGTCAGCGAGACCGAATACACCATCCTCTCCACGGCGATGGAGTTCTCCAATTCCAGGCACCCGGTGCGCGACACGCTGCGCTGGTGCCTGGGCCACCGCCAGCCGGCGAGGCCCGCGATGGCGGGAATGGAGTTCTGATATGCCCGTCTGGATCACAGGCATCCTCATGAGCGGACTCTTCTGGTTTAGGACCTTCGTCTTCTTCGCCGCCACCTGGGCGGTGATCTTCGCCACCTCCACCGTCCTGGGCGCCTCGGCGGCCTTCGAGTACGACGACGGCTACGCCTGGACCACCCCCGTCTTCGCCAAAGCCGACGCGCGGGGCCTGCCCGGCGGCTCCGCCGATTACTGGAACCTGGTCAACCGCTCCGACGGCCCCGAGCGGACCAAACCGGCCCCCTGGCTGGCGTCCTGGGCGCTGCGCCTGGCCGGCTTCAGGGTGGAGCTCATAGCCGAGCGGGGCCGCGAAGGGTCCGAAGCCCTCGCCGCCCGGCGAATGCCCCCGGCCGCGGAGATGCACTTCATCTCCGCGGAGGAAAGGGCGGACCTGCTCAGGAAAAAGGACTATACCCTCTATTTTGCCGTCTCGGACGAACAGGTGACGCTGGCCAGGCAGCTGGACATAACCCCGGTCCGGGTGCTGAAGAACCCCAAGTCCCGGTTCACGGCGGCCCAGACCCCCGGCCGCTACGGCGAAACCACTCTCCCCCTCTCCCGCCTGTAGGCGCGGCAGGGGGACGTTGTTTAGTTCTTTAGTTTTCGACCCTCCAGAGGCCCCTATTAAGCCACTGAAACAGCGAAAACTAAAGAACTAAACAACGTCCCCTTTATGTTCTCCTTATTGCCTGCCGCCTATTAATAAGATAAAATAGACCCTCGCGCATGTCCGACTGTATTTTCTGCAAGATAGCCTCTGGAGAGGCCAAGGCCAGGATAGTCCTGGACGACGGGGACCTGGTGGCGTTCCTGGACCTCAACCCCCAGGCCCCCACCCACGTTCTCATAGTGCCCAAGAAGCACATCGCGAAGCTTTCGGACGCAGTTCCGGAGGACGAGGCCATGCTGGGCCGCATTCAGCTGGCGGCAGCCAAAATAGCGGCGCAGATGGGCATAGGCGACGGATTCAGGCTGGTAGTCAACAACGGGCGCAAGGCCGGCCAGGCGGTGGACCATCTCCACTACCACCTCCTCGGCGGCAGGCGCCTGCAATGGCCCCCGGGCTAGGCGGCGGAAAAATTTGATAACGACGGTTTACGCGACAAGGTGGTGATAACGTGGTATTCGTAAAAGTACGCGACGAAGAATCCGTAGAGGAAGCCCTGAGGCGCTTTAAGCACGAGTGCGAGCGCAACGGCATCCTTAAGGAGATAAAGCGCAGGGAACATTACCTGTCTCCCGGCGCCAAGCGCAAGCTCAAGTCCCAGGAAGCCCGGCGCAAGATGCGCAAGGGCCGGCGCTACTAGAGCGCCCACGGCCCGCGGCTCCCGCGGCGCGGGCCCTAAGCGAACACAAGGCAGCCGCGTAGCGCCTTCCCCCCTCCGGGGGGAAGGCGTTGCGCCTTATTCTTCAGGAAGAACGCATGCGCCCCGAAGACCCCATAAACGAGATCCGCACGCGGGTCGACATAGTCGACCTGGTGC
This sequence comes from Elusimicrobiota bacterium, assembly GCA_009773155.1. Lineage (GTDB taxonomy): Bacteria > Elusimicrobiota > Elusimicrobia > Elusimicrobiales > UBA9959 > UBA2231. Next base: position 12,064 of record WOVA01000008.1, on the reverse strand, counting down.
GCGACTATGTCCCCTCGCTCAAGCGGGCCGGCAGGAACTACAAGGCCTGCTGCCCGTTCCACAGCGAGCGGACTCCCTCGTTCACGGTCAGCCAGGACAAGCAGATCTTCTACTGCTTCGGCTGCAACAAGGGCGGCGACATCTTCACCTTCCTGCGCGACATAGAGGGGCTGAGTTTCCCCGAGGCCGCCGAGCGTCTGGCCCAGCGGGCCGGCGTGGAGTGGAAGCGGGACCGGGACGGCGCCCTCTCCGCGCGCGAAAAAGAGCGCACCGAGCTCAAGAAGCTAATGACCGCCGCCGCGGCCCTGTACTCCAAATTTCTCTTTTCCTCCGAGGGCAAAACGGCCCTCGCCTACCTGCGGGACCGCCAGCTTTCCGACGAGACCATAGAGCGCTTCATGCTGGGCTGGGCGCCTGGCGGCGACGCCCCGGTAGCCAGGGAACTAAAGTCTCGCGGCTTCTCCGCCGATCTGCTCTTCATGGCCGGCCTGGCCTCCACGCGCGACGGCGGCAGGATCAGCGACTATTTCCGCGAACGGGTGATATTCCCGATACGCAACCCGGCGGGCGACGTCATAGCCTTCGGCGGCCGGGTACTGGACTCCTCCGAGCCCAAGTACCTCAACTCGCCGGAGACCGTCCTCTTCCCCAAGCGCCGCACGCTCTACGGGCTTTACGAGGCCCTGCCCGAGATACGCAAGAAGGGCCGGGTCGCCGTGGTGGAGGGCTACATGGACGTCATCGCCTGCCACCAGGCCGGCGCCTCCTTCGCCGTGGCGCCCCTGGGCACGGCGCTGACCTCCGACCACGCCCACCAGCTCTCGCGCTATTCGGCGGAGATAACGATCGCCTTCGATTCCGACAACGCGGGCAGGAACGCGGCCGTGCGCGCCGCCGAGATCTTCATGGACGCCGGCCTCTACGTCAAGGCCGCCGATTTCTCCCCCGCCAAGGATCCCGACGAACTGGCGATCAAGTCCGGCGCGGCGGAGCTGGAGAAGCGCCTGACCTCCGGCATGGACCCGGTGGAGTTCAAGCTGCGGCTGCTGGCCCCCGGCGGCGCCGACAAACTTTCTTCGCAGGACAAGGCGCGCCTGGCGGCGAAACTTCTGGACACCGTCGCCCGGCAGCGCGACGAGATAGTCAAGAGCGAATGGCTCAGGATCATAGCGGCCAAACTGGCCGTGCCCGAAGAGGCCCTGGCCCGCCAGCTGGCCAAGGCCGCGCCCGGCGAGTATGTCCGGCCCGAGCGGCCGGCCGAGGCGCGCGCGGACGCGCCGCCGGCCATAGAGCTGGGCTTTCTGCAGCTGCTGCTCAGGAATCCCGGCCTCTGCGACCATGTCAGGGAACTGCCGGAGGAACACCTGTCCCATCGCGACGCGCGCGCGGTACTGGCCGCCATGCGCGCCGCGCCGGCCGCCTCCCCCGCCGGCCTGGCGGAAGCCCTCGCCGGGGACAGCCCGGAGGCCGCGGCGCTGGTGATGAAGCTTTCGGTGCAGGAGCTGGAGTCCGAGTCCGACCCGGCCTCGGACGTGATACAGGCCGCGAAGATGATAACCCGGTTCGCCCGGGAACGGCGCTGGAAGGAACTAAAGTCCTCCATGGCCTCTCTCGACCCGGACCAGCTCAGGGAATTCCAGGAAATCACGGCGGAGATAAAATCCTCCCCGAAAAAGAAACGTTAAGGAGAAAGAAATGGCCCAGCCAAAAAAAGCTTTAAGGGACCTCGTCGAGCTCGGCAAGGAGCACGGCTACATCACCCTCGAGGAGATGAACCGCTCGCTGACCAACGCCTCGATGTCCAGCGAGGAGATAGACAACCTGATGACCACGCTGGAGGACCTCGGCATCGACGTCGTCGACCGCAAGAAGTTCAAGCTGGTCGCCGCCGCCGAGCGCGAGGCTTACACGGTGGAGTGGGACGCGGCCCCCGACGTCTCCAACTCGATACGCATGTACCTCAGCGAGATGGGCAAGGTGCCGCTGCTGGCCCGCGACGAAGAAGTCACGCTGGCCCGCAACATCCGCGAGCGCGAGAAGGAACTGCGCATGCTGGTGCTGGAATCGCCCATCACGATGCGCGAGATCCGCAGCTGGGAGATGCTCATAGAGCAGGACGAGATGACGACCAAGGAGCTCATGCCCCGCGGCCGCAAGTCCAACCAGGAGCTCTCGGCGATGAAGCGCAAGATGAAGAACATAGCGCACCTCATCACCCGCACCGAAAAGGAGCTCGCCGCCCTGGACGCCCGCGCCAGGAAACCCAACCTGCCCAACGAGCAGAAGAAGAAGCTCTCGCACGAGATGGACAAGAAGCGCAAGGACATCGTCAAGAACATCATCAACCTCAACCTCAACCAGGAGAAGATCAAGCGCCTGACCAACAAGATCAAGAACCTGGCGCACAAGGTCAAGGAGTTCCGGATCGAGCTGGAGCGCTACCAGAAGCATTACGGCGACCTCGACAAGATACAGTCGGACCACAACCTGGTAAAGAAGGGCCGTCTTAAGCCGGCGGTCTTCCGCTCCAAGTGGGGCTACAATCCCCCCGAGCTCGACGCCGCGCTGGAGAACATCCGCGCGATCAAGGACCGCGAGTATCACCTGCTGCGCACGCTGCCGCTGGGCGCCGACGAGTTCCTCTCGCTCAACGACAAGATAACCTTCCTCGAGAACCAGATCCTGCAGGATAAGCTCAAGCTGATCAAGGCCAACCTGCGCCTGGTGGTCTCGATAGCCAAGAAGCACGTCAACTCCAACCTGGAGCTCTCGGACCTGATACAGGAGGGCGGCCTCGGCCTGATGAAGGCCGTCGAGAAGTTCGAGTACAACCGCGGCTTCAAGTTCTCCACCTACGCCACCTGGTGGATACGCCAGAGCATCAACCGCGCGATCGCCGACCAGGCGCGCACCATCCGCATCCCGGTGCACATGAAGGAACTGGTCTCCAAGCTCATGAAGGTCACGCGCCGCTACCGCCAGGAGTTCGGCCGCGACCCCAACATCGAGGAATACTCCAAGCATATGCATATCTCGATGGATAAAGTGAAGAACGCGCTGAAGATCATGCAGGACCCGATCTCGCTCTCCACGCCTATAGGCGAGGACGAGGACTCGCACCTGGAGGACTTCATCGAGGATAAGACCGGCCTCCCGCCGTCCCACTCGGCCATCGAGCTGCTGCGCCGCCGCGAGGTCACCAAGATACTCTCGACGCTGACCGAACGCGAGGCCAAGATAATCAAGCTGCGCTTCGGCATAGAGACCGGCTATCCCCGGACGCTCGAAGAAGTCGGCAAGATCTTCCGCGTCACGCGCGAGCGCGTGCGCCAGATCGAGGCTAAGGCCATACGCAAGCTGCGCCACCCCAGCCGCAGCAAGATGCTCAGGGACTACATAGACTGAGCCGCCGCCGCGCCGGCAAAAAAGAAGAGGCCCCGGGTCACCCCGGGGCCTCTTCTTTTGACGACGGGACCCGGACCTATTTCTTATCGTCCTGGAACATGGTCTTTATCAGGGAGGCGGCCGCGTCCTTGGCGCCGAGCCCGAAGGCTATGGCAAAGGCAAGGCCGAAGGAGCCCAGCACTATGCTCAGGCTGGAGCGTATAGTCTCCATCGCTATGCCCATCTGCTCCAGCGCTATGATGGCCGCGAAGACGATGACGGTAAAATAAACTATCTGCGAGAGGACTCGTCCGCCGCGCAGGTTGTTGGCGGTGGCCGAATTACTCACGACCTCGGAAAGGAACCTGGCGAAGAGCAGGCCGCCGAAGGCTATAAAGATAGCGGCGGTTATCCTGGGCATGAAATCCATGATGAAACGCTCGAGTATGGCCGAGATCACGGTGAGATTTAGAACGTTGGCGGCCGAAACAAAGAACACCAGTATCAGCGACCAGTAGATGACGAAGCCGATCACGGTGACCAGCGACTTCCCGAGCCCGAAACGGGCCAGCACCTCGTTCACGCCGATGCGGCTGGTATAAGAGTCGAGCTTGAGCCGGCGCAGGAAGTTCTCGGCGACGGAGCTGAACACCCGGGCCATGAAAAGCCCGAAGAGTATGAAGATGAGGGCCGCGATGACGTTGGGCAGGTAGTTGGCGAAGATATGCCAGACGTTGAGCACGGGCTGGACGAAAAGATTGGAGATGTCTTTGAGCATGGCTTGGGCTGTCCTCCTTGGATCCGCGAAGCCTTATTCTATATATTTATGCGGGCGGGGTTCAAAGCGGCGGGCAAAAAAAAGCCCCGGCCGCCAGGGGCGGACGGGGCGGGCGCAATAAAAAGGATCAGGAAGTCTTCCTGGGCGCCACGGGATCGGAGGGTACGGGCTTAGGGGCCGGAGCCTTCATCCTGGGGGCGGGCAGGGCTTTGCGTATGTCCGAGGGCGCGTCGCGCAGATCGGAGGGACGGGCCGAAGGGGCCGCTTTTTTAAGCGCGGGGAGGGGCTTGCTCTTCTCCGCCGAAGAAGGTACTGGGACACCATGCCGAATGGTGTCCCCCGCTGATGCCGCGGCCTTCTCCTTGCCGGCCGCGGACTTCTCCTTCTCCTTGCCGGCCTCCACGGCCTTTTTCAGGAACTCTATCGAACCCTGCCTGTAAAGCGGGTCGCCTATCACGCTGAATTCGTCGAAGGCGGTGCGGCCAGTCGGAACTGGGACACCATGCGGCATGGTGTCCTCCGCTGATACACCACCCCGAATGATGTCCCCCGCTGATGCGGCGGACTTGAGATCGTCCACGCTGCCGGCCGCGTAGGCGGCGGGAAATGAAAAAACCGTCGCGAGAAGTGCGGCGGTGAAGATCCGGACTATGGTGGCGGTGCTTTTTTTCATCGTTTTCTCCATTGGCCGCTTGCTGAGCAGAGCTCGTTTGCGGCACCCGGCATAGCCTTGACTGCCGGCTGCTGCCTGTGCTTAAATTATACAAGCTGCGGGGGCTGGCCGGAAGTGGCTAATGTCCTACGCGGAGCGGGCCAAGAGGCCTACTGTGGAGCCGGGGTCGGGTCTTTACTTTTGGTCTGCACCCGAGACGAATACTGTGGCGCTTACGGAGGTCAAAAGTAAAGACCTGACCCCAGCGCCTTTGCATACTCCCGTCTTTTTTGATATCATATCCTCACTATGTACGCTATTATACAGACAGGCGGGAAACAGTACTGGGTAGTGCCCGGTGAGATTTTACAGGTTGAGAAGCTCTCGGCCAAGGAAGGCGAGGAGATAAGCATCAAGGCCCTCTGGTCAGCGGCCTCCGGCACGGAGGAAAAAGCCGGCGCTAATCCCCTCTCCGCCAACGTAACGGCCAAGGTGCTTCGCCACCTGCGCGGCCCCAGGATAATAGTCTTCAAGCGCCGGCCCAAGAAGGCCTACGAGAAGAGCGCCGGGCACCGCCAGGGGCTTACCGAGCTCCAGATAAAGGATATACGGCTGTCCTGAAGACGGCTTTAAAGAGGTAAAAGAAATGGCCGGAACAAAAGCACAAGGTTCATCTAGTAACGGGCGCGACAGTCACGGCCAAAGGCTGGGCGTCAAGCGCTACGGCGACCAGTTCGTCAAGGCGGGAGAGGTCATAGTGCGCCAGCGCGGCACCAAGTTCCACCCCGGCCTCAACGTGGGCAAGGGCTCGGACGACACGCTGTTCGCCAAGGCCGCCGGCGTCATCAAGTTCGAGTGGCGCGACAAAGGCAGGAAGCAGATCAGCGTCTACCCGGTCGCGTCCAAGTAAGGAGCGCGTCCAGGACAAGAACCTCCCGACTCCCGAGTTGGGAGGTTTTTTTTTGAAAATTAAAGTCGACGGGACATCATATGGCTGAAAGAGAACGCGGCGGATTCATAGACCAGGTCAGGATATTCCTCAAGGCCGGCAAGGGCGGCGACGGCTGCGCCGCCATGCGTCGCGAAAAGTACGTACCCTACGGCGGGCCCAACGGCGGCAACGGCGGCGAGGGCGGCGACATAGTACTGCGCGCCTCTGCCGGCTGCAATACCCTCACCGAGCTCTCTTTCCACCCCCACGTGATCTCGCCGGACGGCGGCAACGGCAAGGGCAAGAACCTCTACGGCCGCAACGGCGAAGACACTATAATCCCGGTGCCCGCCGGCACAATGGTCCTCAAAGACGGCCGCGTGGTGGCCGACCTGCGCGCCGAAGGCGATTCTTTTCTGGCCGCCAAGGGCGGCCGCGGCGGCCGCGGCAATGTCATGTTCAAGACCCAGTTCAACACCGCGCCCATGATCTCGGAGAAGGGAGAGCCGGGCGAAGAGTCCGCACTGGACCTGGAGCTCAGCCTGCTGGCCGACGTGGGGCTGGCCGGTTTCCCCAACGCCGGCAAGTCCACGCTGCTCTCCCGCGTCAGCGCAGCAAGACCCAAGATCGCGGCCTACCCTTTCACCACGCTGAACCCGAACCTGGGCGTGGTCACGCATAAGTACGCCGGCTTCGTGGTGGCCGATATCCCGGGCCTCATCGAAGGCGCGCACGAGGGCAAGGGGCTGGGCGACGATTTCCTGCGCCACATACTGCGCACCCGCCTCATCATACAGCTGGTGGACCCGCAGGGCTTCGGCGGCGTCACGCCGGAGAAGAGCGTGAAGGTCATCGCCTCCGAGCTCTCCGGATTCAACCCCGAGCTGGGGGCGAGGAAAAGGCTGCTGGCCGTCACCAAGGCCGACCTGCCCGAGGCCGCCGGGGCCTACGCCTCCATAAAAAAGAAGTTCAAAAAGGACGAGGTATTCCTGATCTCCGGCGTTACCGGCGAAGGGGTGTCGAAGCTCATGGACCGCGTCATAGAGCTGCTGCCCTCGCTGCCGGTGCCCGAACTCTACAAGCCCGAAGAGAAGGGCCCCGTGCTGGAACTCAGGATGGACAAGGGCTTCAGGGTGGAGAATTCCGGGGATAACCGCTGGAACGTGCGCGGGCCGCGGCTGAAGACGCTGCTGGCCATGACCAATTTCGTGCAGCCGGACTCGCTGGAGCGCCTGCGCCGCATCTTCAAGGGCATCGGCCTGGACAAGGCCCTCAAAAAGGCCGGCGCGGCCGAGGGCGACATCGTCTCGGTGGAAGGCTGGGAGTTCGAGTGGCAGGACCCGCTGCCCCCCGCCGGCAGGATCGGCAAGTTCGCCTACAAGTACAAGCACAATATAAAACTCGAGGCCAGGCGCAAAAAGAAGTTCCGCAAAAGTGAGCCGCCCCGCGGCAGACGATAAAAAAACCCCGCCTCCCGGCGGGGTTTTGTTTTTCACGGGAGCAGGATCTTCAGAAGACGGTGCCCCAGTCTCGGGTAGTTATCTTAAATTCCACCCTGCGGTTCAGGGCCCGGTCCTTCTCGGTTTTCCCCGGGCTGATCGGCCGGGTCTCACCGTAGCCGCGCGAGAGTATGGTCTCAGGGTGTATGCCCTTCTTCACCAGGTAGGACTTGACCGCGTCGGCCCTGTAGCGGGAGAGTTCCATATTGTAATCGTCGTCTCCCACGTCGTCGGTATGTCCCTCGACTATGAGCTTTAGCCGCGGCCGGCCCCGCAGCACGGAGGCCACGCGGTCCAGCAGGTCCAGGGAGCTGGGCAGCAGAACGTCCGAATTGAACTCGAACTCTATCGGTTTGACCTGCCTGGTGGTGACCATGTCCAGCACGGACTGCAGGTCCAGTTCACCCCGGCGCCGCTCCTCGGCTTCCGCGTCCGTAAGAGCGCGGCCCCCGCAGGCGGCCAGGGAGAGAGCCAGCAGTACCGGTATCAGGTTTCTCATATGGGGGCCTCCGTTCCGGATATCGCCACGATCAGGGTCTCGCGTCTGAACCTGTAGCCGCGCGTGAAGGCGGTATTGCTAAGCAGCAGCGGCGGCGTGGCGGCGATGGTGGTATAGACGCGCCTCTTGCTTATCCTGGGCCTGGCGCGGGGATCGAGGACATTGGCCTTCGCGACCTCCAGCAGGGTGTCCATGGCCCAGTAGACGGGCCAGATCACGGCGGCCCGCATACCCAGTTCCGATTTCGGGATGGCGGCGACGAAGGTCTCGCAGATGTCCAGCTGGTCGACGGCCCAGGAGATCCATTTATTTACCGTCGGGCGGAACTTCCGCATGGAGGCGGGGTCGCGCAGGTCGGCGGGCGCGAGGCCCGCCGCGGCCAGGTCGGCCGACGGGAAATAGCAGCGCCCTATGGCCAGGTCGGCGGCCGCGTCCTTGAGTATATTGGTGACCTGCAGAGCCGAGCCTATCATCCCCCCGTCCCGCGCCGAGGGCAGACCGGAGGCCTCCGGTAATGTTTCGCGGAGACGGCGCTGGTACAGGCCCGCCCAGAAAAGGCCCGGCTTGCCGCCGATGAGGTCGCAGTAGCGCAACAGGGCGTCGTCGTCGGACAGGGCGCTGGGCGCGGCGGGCGAACCGCCGGCGAAAGCGGCCAGGTCCATCTCCATGCCGGACGCCACGCCCGTCACGGCCTCGCGAAGATCGGCCAGGTCCGGCCCTCCCAGACGCAGCGCCTCTTTGAAAACGAAGTCCATGGAGCCGAGCAGCTCCCGCTCACCCTTATGCTTGACGCCGGGAAGGAAAGCGGCGGCGGCTTCGGCGGCGGGGGCCGGATCGAAACCCGGGCCTATGGCGGAGACCAGGTCGAGGAAACGCTTCTTTTCAGCCCTGCCGGCGGAGGAAGAATCCACCGCCGTATCCAGGGCCCGGCATATAAGGTAGCCGAGCGACATCGGCAGCCGGACGTCCGGCGGCAGTACTTTGAAACTGAAATAAATGGTGCGCGAGACCGACTTGAGCGTCGCGGTCAGGTTGCCGGGAGGGGGGTCCTGTTTCTTTTGCGGCATCATGAAATTTTACTAAATATGCCGACCGGGGTAAGGCGAAGATACCCGGCCCAGCGTCCTCGCCGCGCGGGCGCCGGTGGCGGAGGGGCAGTGATTGGCGCGCCCGCGCAGCGCCAGGGCGGCCAGCAGGGCGAAGCAGGCCGGCTCCTTGGCCAGCGGGTGCAGACCCAGTTCAGCGCAGGAGCGGACGCGGGCGCCCAGCGGCAGCAGGAGGGCCGAGATATTCTCCATCAGCACGGGATTGAGCGCGCCGCCGCCGGCGACTATGAGTTCCCGCGTTCCGCGCGGGGAGCGGTCCCTGAAAGCGAGCGCTATCGAAGCCGCCGTGAAAGCGTTGAGCGTAGCCAGAAGGTCGCGCGAACGGCTGCGGCTGAACATGGCGCCGAAGTTCTTCCTTATGAAGGCCAGGGTATACTCGCTGCGGTCCAGCGATTTCGGCGGACGGCGGAGGAAGAACGGCGCCTCGAGCAGGGCGCGTACTTTCTTCATGTCCGGCGACCCGGAGGCGGCCCAGCTCCCCCCGCGATCGCAGGAGAGTTTCCCGCCCGAAAGCTCGCCGACAGCGGTATCCATCAGCGAATTGCCGGGGCCGGTGTCGAAGCCGAAGGTCTTCACTCCTTTCCCGACGAAAGAGATATTGCCCACGCCGCCTATGTTCTGGAGTGCGACGGGCGCGCCGCCGCCGTAGAGGTACTCGTCCATGAAAGGGACCAGCGGGGCACCCTCGCCGCCGGCGGCCATGTCGGCGGGCCGGAAGTCCGAGACCACCGGGACGCCGGTCGCCTCGGCCAGGAAGGCGGGGTCGCCTATCTGCAGCGTGTGGCCTTTCCGGCCCGGGGCGTGCCAGACGGTCTGGCCGTGCGAGCCTATTACATCCAGGGACTTCAGAGAGATACTGTTGGCGCGGCAGAATTTTCCGATCATGCCGGCCCAGAGGCGGCCCAGTTCGAAATTGAGCGCCGAAAGCTCCGGCGCCCGCATATCTTTGGCGGCTATTATCCGTGCCTGGAGGGACGACGGGTAGGCGTAATTGGCGAATTTCCGGACCTTCAGGGAACGGCCCTTTAGCTCGCAACAGGCGACCGACAGCCCGTCGGCCGAAGTCCCGCTCATCAGTCCCAGCGCCTTAACCGTTCTCTCCATAGTCAGTACTTCTCCACTTTGTATTTGACCAGGCGGCCGGCGCGGTAATGGAACTTGCCGGAGAAATGGCCGCGGCGGCGCAGCAGCGGCAGGAAGACCCGGTCTCCCTCCCATAGATTCAGCTTAAGGAGGTCCCGGTCGGGGATCCAACGCAGCTCCCCCTCCGTCGAATCTATCAGTTCACCGCTGAAAGCGGAGGCCGTGAAGACGAAGACATACCAGTCCTCGCCTTTCGCGAAATCGGGAAAGGTCAGGACGCCCTTGAGCAAGGGGTTCTTTATTCTGAGCCCCGCCTCTTCGCGTATCTCGCGCACCACGCAGTCCTCGGGGCTCTCGCCGGGCTCCAGCTTGCCGCCCAGCCCGTTCCACTTGCCCTCGTGTACGTCGTCCTTCTTCTTGACGCGGTGCAGCATCAGCGTGCGGCCGCCGCTGCGGACATAGCAGAGCGTGGCCAGCTTCATGACCCGAACACCCCTGTGCTCATGTAGCGCTCCCCGGTATCGGGGAAAATTATAACGGCGGTCTTGCCCTCCGCCTCCGGGGCGGAGAGGAGCCGGGCGGCGGCCCAGGCTGCCGCGCCTGACGAAATGCCGGCGAAGACTCCCTCTTCGCGCAGCAGGCGGCGGGTCATATCGGCAGCGTCGGCGTCCTTGACACGCACTATCTCGTCTATCAATTCCCGCTTCAGGACGCCCGGCACGAAACCCGCGCCTATACCCTGTATCTTATGCGGCCCCCTGGCGCCGCCGGAGAGCACCGGCGAGGCGGCGGGCTCCACGGCCACGACCCGCAGGTCCGGCTTGCGCGCCTTAAGCGCCGCCGCTACTCCGGTTATGGTGCCGCCGGTGCCCACACCCGCTATGAAAATGTCTATTTTGCCGTCCGTATCCCGCCAGATCTCCGAAGCGGTGGTGCGGCGGTGTATATCCGGGTTGGCGGGATTCTCGAACTGCTGCGGGATATACGCGCCGGGCGTGGCGGCGGCTATCTCCTCCGCCTTCCTTATCGCGCCGGGCATGCCCTCCGCGCCCGGCGTGAGGACCAGTTCCGCGCCCAGCGCCTTGAGCAGGGCCCGGCGCTCGGCGCTCATCGTATCGGGCATAGTCAGTATTATCCGATATCCCCACAGCGAGCAGAGCCAGGCCAGGCCTATGCCGGTATTGCCCGAGGTGGGTTCCACCACAGTACCGCCCGGCTTAAGCAGTCCCGCCTCCCTGGCGGCGGACAGCATGCCGAAGGCGGCGCGGTCCTTGACGCAGCCCATCGGGTTGAACGCTTCCAGCTTGGCCAGCGCCAGCCGGCCGGCCGGGACCACTTTATTTAGGCACAGCAGCGGAGTGCCGCCGATAAGGGAGGTGATGTCGGGAGCGTATTTCATCCGACCTTCTTTTTGAGGGCGTCCACTTCCGCCCGCAGGGCTTCCAACTCGTCCCAGCAGACATCCGACACCTTATCGTGGTCCAGCTGCGTGCCCCTCTCGGCCGGGGAGGCCTTGGCGTGGGCCGGCACGCCGAAAACGGTGCTGTCCGGCGGCACGGCCTGCAGGACCACCGAGCCGGCGCCGACCCTGGACCGCGCGCCGATATTTATGGCGCCCAGTATGATCGAGCCCGCGCCCACCACCACCCCGTCGCCGAGCGTGGGATGGCGCTTCTTATGCTCCAGCGAAGTGCCGCCCAGCACGACGCCCTGGTAGAGCAGGACATCGTCGCCGATCTCGGTGGTTTCACCGATAACGACCCCCATGCCGTGGTCTATGAAGAAGCGCCGGCCGATAGTCGCGCCGGGATGTATCTCGACGCCGGTGAAGAAGCGCGCGATATGCGATATCAGCCGGGCCGTGGTGCACCAGCCGGCAGTCCAGAGCCGGTGGGCCGGGCGGTGCAGCCAGACGGCGTGCAGGCCCGGGTAGCAGGTGAGCACCTCCAGCATGCCTCGCGCGGCCGGGTCCTTGCGGAAAACTGTGTTTATATCCTCGGCGAAGTTGAACATCGCCTACATTATAGTATTTACCAAATCGGGTAGGAGGCGGGTGATTAGTTCACCCGCCGTCCTCCCACACCACCGTACGTGCCGTTCGGCATACGGCGGTTCGGAAGTCTTCAGAGACC
>WOVA01000007.1 GCA_009773155.1 Elusimicrobiota bacterium | reverse complement strand
CCGGCCCAATTGGTCTGTAAGGATAACCAAATTATCTCGCAGATTTTGGGCGGCTCTTTCCGCGGCCTGGGCCGCCTCTAATTCTTCCTTATCGATGTTGTAAAGAGCCTCGGCGGCCAGGGCCGCGGGTAAGGAAACTCCTTTCAATAAGTCGCGTACCTGCTTATCCACTTCCTCTTCACGGACAAAGGGTTCGGAACAGGGCTGCTTGCGCTTGGTGCAGTGCAGGTAGTTATGGCCCTTTTGCGTCTCGGTAGTGATAAAGCAGCCACAGGAGGCGCAGCGGAAAGCGCCCCGGTAGACGAAAGGCTTCATGGCCTTGCCTTTCTTGGGCTGAGGCTTGCTTTTACGTTTGAACATCTCCTGGCACTGGTCGAACAGCGCCTTGGTTATGAGCGGCTTATGCTTGCCCTCATAAAGCTCGCCCCTGAACCTCATAAGCCCGTAGTAAATGGGGTTCTGGAGCACATACTGATAATTGGAAATGGATAGCGCGCCGCGCTGCCTGCCCCCGATAAGGCCCGCGCCGTTCATTACGCGGCGCAACTCCGCCAATGAATAATTGCCCGAGGCGTACAGCTCAAAGATTTTGCGGACGAACTCCACCCGGTCTTTGTCCGGCACTATGGTCCTGGTTTCCAGGTCGTTCAGGTAGCCGAGCGGGGCGCGGCCCGGCCAGGTGCCGTTGCGCAGCTTCTGCCTGAGGCCGCGGTGCACGTTCTCGGAAAGGTTGTCCACGTAGTATTTGCTCTGGCCGAAAGCGATAGAAAGCATGAACTTCCCCTGGGGCGTGGGGTCGAACCAGAAGGTAGGGAACTTCAAGGCCGTTATCTTGCCGGTGTCCACCAGGTAGATAATGCGCCCTCCGTCTATTGAGTTGCGGGCAAGCCTGTCAGGGTGCCAGGCAACTATGCCCTGGGCCGCGCCCTGCTCAAGCTGCGCCACCATGTCGTTGAAGATATCGCGGCCCGGCTCCTTGGCGGTCTTGCTCTCGATGAACTCGCGGACTACCGGGAGGCCGTTCTTCTGGGCGTAGTCCCGCAGTTCAGCGAGCTGCGCCTCTATGGACAGGATCTGCCGGTCAGGCTCGTCCGTGGACTTGCGTGCATAAAGGAAATACCGCTTTGTAAGGTTCTGCATACCTTGCCTCCCCGGCTCTTAATTCCGGCTTTGCCCCAGTAGGGGCTAAGACGGAATTAAGTGCTATTCTTCAGCTCTCCGCCGCGGGTAAGGCCGGCCAGGCGTAGCAGCGCTGGGCCGGCCGCACCGGCGGCCATAAGGACAATAATTCGGTTCGCATTTAATCATGGCGGGAAGAAAATAAATTTAAAATTTATTTTTCCGGCGGAGAAACTGCGGGAAATGCACAGACTAGCGGATACTTCTTGCGCCGATTTTTCCCGCGGGAAAATTTGGCGGAGGGAGTGGGATTCGAACCCACGGTACGGGTTAACCGTACACCGGTTTTCAAGACCGGCGCCTTAAACCGCTCGGCCATCCCTCCATCTTCAAATTATACAAAACGGCGGGAGCGGGCTATTATTGTTAAATGATATAATATTGCGCTCATGAAGAAACTTTTCGGCACCGATGGTATAAGGGGGCTGGCCGGCAAGCACCCTTTTGAGACCGATTTTGTAAGAAAAATAGGCTTTGCCGCCGCCAGCGTGGCCTCCGCCCGCCTCAACGGCTCCCGCAAGCCGACGCCTTCCGTCATCATCGGCATGGATTCGCGCGGTTCCGGCCCCTCCATAAAAGCCGCCCTGGCGGAAGGCCTGGCCGCCGGCGGTTTCGAGATCCTCGACCTGGGGCTCATACCGACCCCCGCCGTCTCCTACCTTGTAAAGAGGGAGGGGGCCGACCTGGGCGTGGTCATCTCGGCCAGCCATAACCCGCCGGAATTCAACGGCATAAAGTTCTTCTCCGCGGACGGGCTCAAGCTTTCCGACGCCGACGAAATTGCCGTTGAGAAGCTGCTGGCTTCCCCCGGCTTCGCGGCCCCCGCCGCCGACCCTGGCGTCAGGCGGGCCGATTTCACGGCCGATTACGAGGAGTACCTGCTCGCCACCCTGCCGGCCGGCTTCAGGCTGGACGGTGTAAAGGTGGTACTGGACTGCGCCAACGGCGCGGCCAGCGAACTGGCTCCTAGCGTTTTCCGCCGGCTCGGGGCCGAAATAAAGGTCATGGGCGCCAGTCCCGACGGCACCAATATCAACATAGGCTGCGGCGCGCTGGAGACCGGCCCTATGCGCGCGGAGACCGCCGCCTGGGGCGCCTGGTGCGGCGTCAGCTTCGACGGCGACGCCGACCGCTGCATGCTCTCCGATGAGAAAGGCCGCCTGCTCGACGGCGACGACATAATCTCGATAGCCGTGCCGCACCTGAAGGCCGGCGGCCGGCTGAAGAATTCCAGGGTGGTCCTGACCCTGATGTCCAACTGCGGGCTCATCAAGCACCTGCATTCCATGGACGTCGGAGTGACGCAGGTCGCCGTCGGCGACAAGAACGTGACCGAGGCCATAGAGAAGGAAGACCTGAGCCTGGGCGGCGAGTCCAGCGGGCACATCATATTCCGCGAGTTCGCCCCTACAGGGGACGGGCTCCTGACCGCGCTGCAGACGATGGCGGCCGCCAGGGCCGACGGACGACCGCTAAGCCTCCATTCCTCGTGGAAGCGCTTTCCTCAGGAGGTCCGCTCGCTCAAGGTTGACTCCAAACCGGCGCTGGAGAACATCCCGGGCTTCCCGGAGATGATAGAGGACTGGGAACGCCGCATGGGCGGAGAGGGCCGCATCTTCGTCCGTTACTCGGGCACCGAGCCGCTGCTGCGTGTGCTGGTGGAGGGCGAGGACGGCGGCCTGGTCAGCGAGATCGCCGACGGAGTGATCGAATTTTACGGCAGGAATTCCGGCCGTCATACCGTGGAGGGGAAATGAAAAAAGTAAAGCTTGGAGTGAACATAGATCACGTCTGCACCGTCAGGCAGGCCCGCGGGGAAAAGACCCCGGACCCCGTAGAGGCCGCGCGCGTGGCGCTGGCCGCCGGGGCCGAGATGATAGTCATGCACCTGCGCGCCGACCGCCGCCACGTGCAGGACGCGGACGTCGAGAGGGTGCGGGCCGATGTGAAGGGCATGCTGCACCTGGAGATGGCCGCTACCGCCGAGATGGAGAAGTTCGCGCTCAAGACCAGGCCCGATTCGGTCTGCCTCGTCCCGGAATTGCCCAACGAGCTCACCACCCAGGGCGGGATAAAGCTCTCCGGAAAGACCGCCGAGCTGGAGCGGGTGATAAAGTCGCTTTCCGGAGCCGGTATAGAAGTGGCCGTCTTTACCGATCCCGAGCCGGAGGCGATACGCAAGGTCCACAAGCTGGGCGCCGACTCCGTAGAGCTCTGCACCAGCGCTTATTCTTCCTCGTGGGGCAAGAAGCTGCAGGCCAGGGAGTTGGAGAAGCTGCAGCTCGCTTCGTTCCTGGTAAAGGAACTTAAGATGGGTCTGCACGCCGGCCATGGCCTGGATTACTACAATGTCGCCCAGGTCGCCCGCATCGACGGCATGGACTGCCTGAACATAGGCTACTCCATAATTTCCCGCGCCATCTTCACCGGCCTTCGCTCGGCCGTCGCCGAGATGAAGCGCCTTATCCAATAGGAGACCAGCGCATCAGCGGGGGACACCATGCCGCATGGTGTCCCGGTACAACTAAACTATGTGCGGAATAGTCGGATATGTAGGCTCACGTAATTCTTCCGAGGTCCTCGTCGAGGGCCTCCGGCGCCTTGAGTACAGGGGCTACGACTCCTGCGGTATCGCCTCCGTCAAAGGCAAGGGCGGTCTCTACCTCAAGCGCGTCAGCGGCCGCATAGAGGCGCTCAAGGGCCTGGTGGACGCCGACCCGCCCAGGGACCACCCCGGCGCCGGCATAGGCCACACGCGCTGGGCCACCCACGGCGTACCTTCCGAGGACAACGCCCATCCCCACACCGACTGCGCCGGCGAAATGGTGCTGGTCCATAACGGCATCATCGAAAATTATCTGGAACTGAGGGAGAAGCTCGCCGGCTCCGGGCACGATTTCAAGTCCGAGACCGACACCGAGGCCGCCATCCACATGCTGGAAGAGAAAGTCAAAGAGCTGGCGGCGCGTTCCTCGTCGGGCATGCTGGAGCCCGTCTTCTTCGAGGCCTTCCGCCGCACCCTGGCCGAGCTCAATGGTTCTTTCGCCATCGCCGCGGTCTGGGACAAGTGCCCCGGCGTCGTCATGACGGCCCGCATGCACAGCCCGCTGGTGCTGGGCCTGGGAGAGGGCGAGAATTTCGTCGCCTCCGACGTCTCCGCCTTCCTTAAATTCACGCGGCGCGCCGTCTTCCTCAACGACGGCGACATCGCCGTGGTCCGCGCCGCCGGGGCCGAGTTCTTCGATTTCTCCGGCAAGAAGGTCCAGCGCGACTCCGTCAGCATACAGTGGGACTCCACCATGGCCGAGAAGGGCGGCTACCGTCACTTCATGCTCAAGGAGATCCACGAGCAGGCCGCGTCAGTGGAGAACACGCTGCGCGGCCGCCTGCTGCCGCTCAAAGAGGACACGCTGGCCCGGGAGATAAACCTTGACCCGAAGGTCCTCTGCTGCGTAAAGAACGTCCAGTTCATAGCCTGCGGCACGGCCTATCACGCCGGTATGGTGGGCAAATACGCGCTTGAGAATTTCCAGGTGCCGGCCCACGCCGACCTGGCCTCCGAGTACAGCGACCGCTCCAAACTGGCCGGCCCCGATACGCTGGCCGTGGCCATAAGTCAGTCGGGCGAGACCGCCGACACTATACACGCCGTGCGCGAGGCCAAGGCCGCCGGCGCCAGGGTGCTGGCCATAACCAACACGGTCGGCTCCACGCTCACGCGCGAGGCCGACTGGGTGCTCTACACTCACTGCGGCCCCGAGATAGGCGTCGCTTCCACCAAGGCTTTCGTCGGCCAGCTCTCGGCCATCTACGTGCTGGCGGCGCATTTCGCCGCGGCCCGCAATGCCGTCTTCGACTCCGACGCCAAAGCCTTCGCCGCCGAACTGCTGAAGGTCCCGCGCCTCATCGAGGACACGCTGGCGATGGAGAAGGAGATAGCGGACCTGGCGAGGCGCTACGCCGACCGCGAGCATTTCCTGTTCATAGCCCGCCACATCAATTACCCGATAGCGCTCGAAGGCGCGCTGAAGATCAAGGAGATCTCCTACGTGCACGCCGAGGGTTACGCCGCCGGCGAGATGAAGCACGGCCCCATCGCCATCATCGACAAGGGCATGCCCGTGCTGGCCATCGCGACCACTTCCCGCGCGCTCAAACTGATGGCGGGGAACATGCAGGAGGCCGGCGCGCGCGGCGCCGAGGTGGTGGCCATAGTGGACAAGGAGTCGCGCGGCCAGGTCCGGGCCTCGCGCTACATAGAAGTCCCGCAGGCGCCCGAGATGCTCTCGCCGCTGGTCAACGTCATCCCGCTGCAGCTTTTCGCCTACTATTCGGCTCTGGCCCGCGGCTGCGACATAGACAAGCCTCGCAACCTGGCCAAGAGCGTGACGGTGCGCTGATGAGCCCCCGCGGCAAGTCCGGGGACGGAGCAGGGCGGCTTTTGCCGCAGTCGGTGCCCGGAGCTCTGCGACGGGCCTTCGTCCCGGGCCTCGGCATAGACATAGTCGAGGTTTCGCGCGTGCGCCGACTGGCCTCGCGCAGGCCTTCCTTCCTGACCCGTTTCTTCACTCCCGGCGAGATAAAGTACTGCAGCTCCTCGGCCAACCGCTATGAGCGGATAGCCGCGCGCTTCGCCGCCAAGGAAGCGGTCATAAAGGCGCTCGACGACAGGAGCCTGCCGTTGAGATCCATCGAGATAATAAAAAGCGGTTCCGGACGTCCCTCGGTGAAGATAAGCGCGCGGCGCTACGCCCGCGCGCGCATAGAACTTTCCCTCACTCATACTTCCGCGTACGCCTGCGCCGCGGCGCTGGCCTGGCGAAAATGAAAATCCTGACCGACTCTGTGTCATCCCTGCGGCGGCTTCTTCCGCTCCGCCCGCGCGGAGCGCATAAGGGAGATTTTGGCCGGCTGCTTCTCATAGCCGGCTCGCGCGGTATGAACGGCGCGGCCGTGGTCTGCGCCCGCGCCGCGCTGCGCTCCGGCGCCGGGCTGGTGACCGTCGCCCTGCCGGAGTCCGAGCGGGCGGTGATGGCGGCCGCGGTCCCCGAGGCCATGACGGTGCCGCTGCCGGGAAATGATTTTTTCAGCGGGCCCGCCGCGGCGCTCCTGCTCAAAACAGTTTCCGCCGGAAATTACGGCCTGGCCGTAATAGGCCCCGGGCTCTCGATGAAGTCCGCTCACTTCGCCGTAAAGGTACTGCGCGGGCTGCGCCTGCCCTGCGTAGTGGACGCCGACGCGCTCAACGCGCTGGCCGCGTCCGGTTGGAAAGGGAAAGGCCTGCCCGGCGGGGCCCCCGCCGTTTTCACGCCTCATCCCGGCGAGTTCGACAGGCTTTTCCCGGGCTTCCGCGGTGACCGCGCCGGGGCCGCCGCGGCGCTGGCGGCGCGAGGGGTCGTCGCCGTGCTCAAAGGTCAGGGCACGGTTATAGCCTGCGGGGATAAGCTCTGGAAAAATTCCTTCGGCGGGCCCGAGCTGGCCAAGGGTGGCTCCGGCGACGCGCTGGCCGGTTTCATCGGCGGCCTCTGGGCTCAGCTCGGCCGGCGAGACGGTTTTACCGCCGAGACGGGCTGCCGCGCCGCGCGCCTGGGCGTAGGTCTTCACGGTCTCGCCGGGACCATCGCGGCGCGCCGGTTAAACGCCAGGAGCGTTACGGCCACCGACCTGGTCGAAGCCCTTCCCGCCGCGTTCCGTAGGCTGGAAAGATGAAGAAGGCCGGCGGCGAGGACGCGCTGCTGGAGCGCATAGAGCGCGCCTTCCCCGGCGCAGGCGGGCCGCTCCTGCTGGGGCCAGGCGATGACGCCGCTGTGCTCAAGGTACGCCCGGGTTATCGCCTTGTCGCCACCGTAGACGAGATGTGCGAGGGCGCCCACTTCCTGGACTCTTTTTCGAAGCCGGAACTCATCGCCGGCAAGCTGCTGCGAATTAACCTCAGCGACCTGGCCGCGATGGGCGATGTGAGGCCGCTGGCGCTGCTCACGGCCGCCGGCCTGCCGCGCGCCGCCAGCGGGAGCTGGGCCCGCCGGTTCATAACGGCGCTGCGGGCCGAAGCCCGGCGCTGGCGCGTAGCCGTGGCCGGCGGCAATATCGCCCGCTCGGATAAGAAGCATTTTTCCATGACCGTGCTCGGCGAATGCCGCGGCTTCGTCACCAGGTACGGCGCGCGCCCGGGCGACCTGGTCTATTCGCTCGGGCCGCTGGGCCTGGCGCGCGCGGGGCTGGAGCTGCTGATGTCGGGCTCCGCCCGCCGCGGCAGGGCCGCGCTCATAGACGCTTTCTGGCGCCCCCGTCCCATGCTGGCCGAGGGCGCGCTGATAGGCCGGCGCGGGCTGGCTTCGGCCATGCTGGATAACTCGGACGGGCTCTACCGCAGTCTCGGCATCATCGCCAGGCTTTCGGGCTGCCGGGTGAAGGCCCGGCTTCCGGAAGCGGTCTGCTCCCCGGAACTGCGGCGCTGGGCCGCGCTCAGAAAAAAGGACTGGCGGATGTACGCCCTCGCCGGCGGCGAGGATTACGGCCTGGTCTTCACCTGCCGCCCGTCGAAAGAGGCGCTGGTCCGGCGGCTGCTGCCCGGCGCGCTGCGCGTGGGCGAGGCGGTGAAGGGCCGCGGCGTCGGGGTGGAGGATTATGGCGGCGAGATCCCCGTTTTTGAGCATTTTTAAGACGGCCCTCCCGGCGGAGACCCGGCTGCTGGCGGCGGCGCTGGCCCGCGCGGCGCGCGGCGGGGAATGCCTGGTCCTTACCGGGCCGATAGGCGCCGGTAAGACGGAGTTCGTCAAAGGCCTGGCCGCGGCGCTGGGATCGAAGGATTCGCCGGTCAGCGCCAGCTTCAACATACTAAGGACCTATCGCGGCCGGCTGAAAGTTTTTCATTTCGACCTTTTCAGGCTGGGCCCCGGCGAACTGGAGAACACCGGCTTCGCCGATTACGCCGGCCGTTCCGACGGGATAATGGCCGTGGAATGGGGCGAGGATATAAAGGACACCGCCTACGGCGCGGAGAGGCTGGAACTGGAGTTCAGGCTGGCCGGCGGCGACCGCCGGGAGATACGCGCCTCCGCCGCCGGGAAGGGACACCTGTCCGCGCTGGAGCGCATGGAGAAAGAATGGCGCAGAAAAAAGAAGTGAAGAGCCTGTTGCACAAACCGCTTTCGTCGCGAAATTGCGGATTTTGTGGCCGAGACGAGGCGCGAGGAACGAGCAGGCCCGTTGGGCCTGTAAGCGACGAGCAACGAAGCCGCAGGCCAAAAGCCGCAATTGCAGCAGAATCGGGGTTTGTGCAACAGGCTCTGGAGCTTTCCATATGCACCAGCGGCAGCCGCCTCAAGCTGGGGCTGGCCGCTCGCAGGGCTCCCGGCGGAACAGCGCCTCCGGCGCCACAGGTGCCGGGAGTTATACGACCGGCCACCGACTGCGGACATAGCCGCCCTGATCCGGCCGCGGGGAAGTTCCATTCCCTCAGCGTAAAGGAGCCCAACCAGGAGAGGCTGCTTTTTTCTTCGCTGGACCGGCTGCTGAAACAGGCCGGGGTGGGTCTTGGCGATATCTCCGGGGTCTGCGCCGTGCGCGGGCCCGGCCGGTTCACCGGCATCAGGATAGGCCTCACGCTGGCCGGCTCGCTGGAACTGCTGCTGGGCTGCCGCGCGCGTGGAGTGACCGTCTTCGAAGTTCTCGCCCTGGCCGCGGCGCCGCTGCTCCCGGCCGGTCGCAGTGCTCCCGGCACCGACCGCGGCAAATGCCGCCCTGTTCCGCGCGGCGGGAAACTTGCTGTCCTGCTGCACGCTTTCAAGGAAGAATATTTCGTGCAGTTCTTCCGCGCGTCCGACGGAGGGAGAACGCCTAAGCCGCTCGGCGCTCCGGTCTGGCTGCCCGAAGCGGGAGCCCGCGACCTGCTGGCCTCGGCCGAGCCCGACCTGTGCGTAGCCGACGCCGAGGAGAAACCGGAGATCTACTCGCTCGCGCCGGCCGGCTGCCCCAAGGCCCCTCCGGCCATCTCTATGGTCACGCCTCAGGCCGTCCTGGCCGCCGGGGAAATTTTCGGCGGGCCGCTGGAGCCGCTCTATCTCAAGCCCGCCAAGTACGAGCTGGACGCCAGGGCCAAAGCCGAAGCCCGGGGACGCAAAAAATGACGGTGCGCCGCGCCTTCGAAAAGGATATCCCCGCGCTGGCCGCCATAGAGGCCGCCTGGCCGGGCTACCCGGCCTGGGGGGAGAAGGGCCTGCGCGAGGAACTGGCAAATCCCTCGTCGGTGACGCTGGTCGCCGAGCTGGACGGATCAGGGCGGCATTTGCCGCGGTCGGTGCCGGGAGTTCTACGACCGGCCGGCGCGCCGGCGGGCTTCATCAATTTCTGGATAGTCCGCCCCGAGGCGCAGATCAATTCGCTGGCGGTCTCGGCCGCCTTCCTGCGCCGCGGCGCCGCGCGCGCTCTGCTGGGCAAATGCGCCGAGTACGCGCGCAAGAGCGCCTGCGCCTCCATCACGCTGGAGGTGGGGGAAAATAACGCGCCGGCCAGGGCCCTGTACGCCGCCGCGGGCTTCGAGGTGGAAGGCCGCCGGCCTAAGTTCTACAATAACGCGGAGGACGCGCTGCTGATGAGAAGGGCGCTCTCCCCCGGGGAGAAGACATGAGAAACATTACGCTCGCCTTGATGCTGCTGGCCGCTCCGGCCGCGGCCGCGGCCGACAAATCCGCCTACCTGCATTTCATGGCCGGGGTGTCGCGCGAGCGCAAAGGCGATTACGACGCGGCGCTCAACGAGTACAAGGCCGCCATGCTGCTGGACCCGCAGTCGGTCTACGTGCGCCGCCAGGCGCTCAACCTGGCGCTTCACATAGGGCGCGTGGCCGAGGCCGAGGCCTGGGCCGACTACATAGTAGGCGCCGACCCGTCCTCGGCCGATAACTGGATACTCTACGGCAACGTGCGCTGGGCGAAGAACGACATAGACGGCGCTACAAAGGCCTTCTCGAAGGCCGTCGAACTGGAGCCGGAGAACGACGAGGCCGTCTACCAGCTGGCCGGCGCCAACAGCACGCGCGACCCCGACGCCAGCATAAAATACCTGGAGCGCTACGCCGGGCTGCGGCCCGACGCGTCGGCCGAGACCTATTTCCAGATCGCCACGCTGCACAGCATGCGCGGCCGCAACGACCTCGCGAAAGAGTATATGCTCAAGTCCGCCGCGGAGGACTCCTACTACCTCCAGCCGCGCTTCGCGCTGGCCAATCATTACGAGGTCAGCGGCGACACCGCGGCCGCCGTCGGGCAGTACGAGGAACTGGCCGATCTCGACCCTTCCAACAGGGAACTGATCAACCACCTGGGCGCGCTGCTGGCCGGACCCGCCGTGGGGGATCTCGCCCGCGCCGAAAAATATTTCCTCAAGGCCAACGCGCTGGAGCCGTCCGACCCGGATTCCTGCTTCTGGCTTTCGCTGATAGCCGAGCAGCGCGACGATTACGCCTCGGCTATAGCCTATATGGAGCGTTCCGCCGGGCTGAAGGAGAATCCGGGGCTGGTCATGCGGCTGGCCTACTACTACAGCCAGGCGAGGCAGCCCGACAAGGCGGTCAGGCTGCTGGAGGAGTCGCACTCAAGGTGGCCCAAGAACGACGAGATAGCCTATTTCCTGGCGCTGGGCCTGGACGATACCGGGAAGACGAAGCGATCGCTGGAACTCATGAAGAAGATCGTCGTTTCCTCGCCGGGCTACCGCGAGGCCAGGATGCAGTACGCCATAGTCTCGGAAAGGGAAGGGAACATCGCCGCCGCCGAGGAGCAGTTCAGGGTAATACTCTCCTCCGAACCCGACAATGCCGTGGTCCTCAATTATCTCGGTTACTCGCTGGCCGACAGGGGCCTGAAGCTGGACGAGGCGGAGCGGTTCATCCGCCGCGCGGTGGAGCTCGAGCCCGGCAACGGCGCCTATGTCGATTCGCTGGGCTGGGTTTTCTATAAAAAAGGGCTGCATGCCGAAGCGCTGGAAAAACTGCTGGAGGCGTCCCGGCTGATAAACGCCGACCCCGTCATCTGGGAGCATGTCGGCGACGCCTACTCGGCGCTGGGCCGCGCCCGCGAGGCGGTCTCCGCCTGGACGGTCTCGCTGCAGCTTGAGACGGACGCGAAACGGCTCGCCGCCGTCCGCGGCAGGCTGTTCGCCGAACTGGGAAAGTTGCCGCCGGCCGAGGCCGGCGCCCTCCTGGCGGGCTCGATGGCGCGGTTCCTGCCGTCGGATTCCGGGTACGCCTCGTTCTGCGGGCTGGAAGTGTCGGCCTTCGGGCGGAGCCTTAAATTCGACGGAGTCATCAATTATATCGCCCCGGATGAATTCACGTTCACCATAACCGGTCCGCTGCTGGCGCCGCTCTGGAAGATCAAGGTCCGGGGCGGTACCGTCGAGATGGACGAGCCGGCCGCGCTGGACGGCAAGGTCCGGGAAGGTTTCGTCTACTGGGCTCCCGCGCTGGCCGCCGAAATGAGGTATTTTTTCTCCGGCTCTTTTTTTTCGGAACCGGGACTGGCCTTCGAGGGGAGCAGGCGCTCCTCCGCGCTCAGGTCCGGAAAAAAGAAGGCCGTACTCGACGAGACCGGCGTCAGGTTCAGGTCCCTTGATTCCGGCGAGGGTATGACTCTTTCCTTCGGCGGCTATTTCGCCCGCAAGGGGTACTGGCTGCCGGGCGAGATAGAGATAAAGATCCCCTCCGCCAGGCTGAAGCTGACGGTGGACCAGCGGCAGGTCAACATTCCCGCCGAGAATCCGCTCTTCACTCACGCGCCGGCCGCCGAATGAAGGGGCTCAGCGTTCTCTCGCGGGCCAAAGTCAACCTCTTCCTGGAAGTCACCGGGCGGCGGCCCGACGGCTACCACGACCTGCTGACTCTCTTCGCCAGGATAAATCTGGCCGATTCGCTGACTCTCCGCCCGTCGGCAAAACCCGGAATAAGGCTCTCTGTGGTAAATAAGTCCAACTTCGTCCCCATACCGCAGGAGAAAAACCTGGCCTGGCGCGCGGCCGACGCTTTCTACCGGGGCTTTCGCCTGGAGCCGGCGCTGGATATCCGGCTGGTGAAGCGCATCCCCGCGGGCGCCGGCCTGGGCGGCGGTTCGTCCAACGCAGCGGCCGTACTCGAGGGCCTGTCACGGCTGCACCGCAGGCGCTCGCCGGCCGACAGGCGCCGGCTTGCGCGGCTGGCCGCCGGGTTGGGTTCCGACGTCCCGTTCTTCCTCGCCGGGTCCGTTTTCTGCGAGGGCCGCGGCCGCGGCGAGAAGCTGAAGGCTCTCGCCCTGAAGCCGGGCCGCCACACGCTGGTGCTCTATTTCCCCGGTTTCCAGGTGCCCACGCCGGGCGTCTACGCCGCGCTCGAGCGGCCGGGCCCGGCCGCGGTTTCCGTTTCGCGGCGCGATTATCGCCGGCTGATAAAGGCCATGTTTTCCGGCGCCGGCCCTGCGGCCTGGGCGCCGCTCATGAGGAACCGGCTGGAGGACCCGGTCCTGCCCGCCAGGCCGGCCATAGCCAGGGCCCGCGCGCGCCTCTCGGCGGCCGGCGCCGCCGGCGCCATGATGTCCGGTTCCGGTTCCACCGTTTTCGCCGCGGCCGGGAGCCGCGCGGAGGCCGCCAGGCTGGCGCGGGCGCTGAAGCCTTGCAAAGGCATGGTTTTTTTGGCAGAATTTGCCTGACGGCAGGGGCCGTCCTATTCAACGAAGTAAGTCGCTGGCGTCTACGGGGACTGCGCGCCTACTGACTCTGTCGCTGGGGCTCTTACAACTGGGGGAAGGGATGGAAATTACCGAGGTACGGATACATCTGCGCAGCGAGGCCAGGCTCAAGGCCTTCGCGACGGTGACGTTCGACGGCGCCTTCGTAGTGCACAACATGAAGGTGGTCAACGGCAACAAGGGGCTGATAGTCTGCATGCCGTCGAGGAAGATAAAGGACGGCACTTACAAGGATATAGCCCATCCTATAAGCAACGAGTTCCGCGGCCGGCTGGAAGAGATAATCCTGGCCGAATACAGCAAGGAGCTGGCCAGGGTCGAGGCGTCCGGGGGCATCCCCGCGCCGACCGGGGCGGAAGAGGACTGAGCCGTCCGCCCCGCGCGGAGGCTGCCCGGCCGCAAGGGCAAATTCCGGGGACAGTATATTTAATTCCTGGGCCAGCCGCCCGGGCGCGTCTTGGTGCGCGGTGAATTAAATATACTGTCCCTGGAATTTGCAGGCCCGATTTATTCCCGGGTGGTGTAACGGTAGCACAACCGCCTTTGACGCGGTTAGACATGGTTCAAATCCATGCCCGGGAGAACAAAAGGAGAACGATGCCGGAGGCGCCCCCGCGAACCCTCACGGCGGGGCCCCGGCTGTCTCCTTGATATGAGGCGTTCAAACAAAAAACTTTGGACCGTCTATATCGTCCGCTGCGCCAACGGCTCGCTCTATACCGGCATAACCAATGACCTGGCGGGCCGCATAGCGGACCATAACGCGGGCCGCGGCGCCAAATACACCGCGGCCTTCGGCCCGGTGGCGCTGGCCTGGAAAAAGAGGAAAAGGGACCGCTCCTCCGCGTCTAAATTGGAAGCCGCGCTGAAAAAGCTCACCCGGCCCGAAAAAGAGGCGCTGATTTCCCGGCCCAATGCCCGATTTAGTAAACTATAGGCAGAAGGTTTCGTCTTTCCGCTCGGAACAGAATGCCTGAAAAAAAAGATCTCTGCGCTCTTATACTCGCCGCCGGCATGGGGACGAGGATGAAGTCGGCCCTGCCGAAAGTGCTGCACGAGCTGGGCGATCTGCCGCTGGCCGCCCGCGTCATAAAGAAGGTCGCGGCGCTGGGCCCGGCCAGGATAGTCGTTGTCGTCGGCCATAAGGGGGCTATGGTCAAAGAGCGCCTCGCAGCCTGGCTCGCGAAGAGCCCCGTCGGCGCCGAGGTCCGCTTCGTGACGCAGAAGTCGCTGACCGGCAGCGGCCGAGCCGTGCAGGAGGCCGTCCCGGAGATAAAGGGTTTCGCCCATACGCTGATAATCTGCGGCGACGCGCCGCTCTTCCGTCCCGCCACACTGAAAAAACTCTCAGCTTTCTACCGCCGCAACAGGCCCGGCTGCGTCGTCATGACGGCAGAGCTGCGGAACCCGGGCAGCTACGGCCGGATAATACGCGGTCATGGCGGCTCGGTCAAGGCCATAGTCGAAGCTTCCGACGCCTCGCCTGCCGAACTCGCGGTCAAAGAAGTCAACTCCGGCACTTATTTTTTTCACACCCCCGCGCTCCTGAAGGCGCTTAAAACGCTCAGGCCCAAGGGCCCCAAGCGCGAGTACTACTTGACCGACACGCTGGAGGCTATACTGGCCGCCGGCGGCCGGGTGCTGGCCGTCAAGGCCGCCGACGAGACCGAGATAGCGGGAATAAATTCCAGGCGCGACCTGGCCGGAGCCTACAAAATGCTTAATAAGCGCGTTATCGAGGAGTTGATGGACAAAGGGGTCACGGTCAAGGACCCCGGCGCCACCTATATCGAGGAAGGAGTGAAGATAGGCCCCGACACCGTCATTTATCCCGGCGTGCACATAAAGGGCGCCACGGTCATCGGCTCCGGCTGCCGCATCGGCCCTTCGGGCGTCATAGAGGACTGCCGCATAGACGACGGCTGCGAAGTCAAGTTTTCCTGTTACCTCAACGGCAGCCGCCTGCGAAAGGATTCAGTGGTGGGGCCGTTCGCTCACCTGCGCCCCGGCGCGGATATCGGGCCGTCGGCCAAGGTCGGCAATTTTTCCGAGGTGAAGAAGTCGCGCGTCGGCCGCGGCTCAAAAGTCCCGCATCTCAGCTATGTCGGCGATACGACGATGGGCGAGAAGGTCAACGTGGGCGCGGGCACCATAACCTGCAACTACGACGGCAAGAATAAGCACAGGACCGTGATAGGCGACGGCGTCTTCATCGGCTCCAACACCAATCTCGTGGCCCCGGTGAAGCTCGGCAAAGGGTCGCTGATAGCGGCCGGCTCCACCATAACAGAGAACGTTCCCGCGGGGGCGCTGGCCCTGGCCCGCTCGCGGCAGGTGCTCAAAAAACGCAAGGGGATATAAAAATGGTTGACTCCTGGAAGACCGGCCCGCTCCGCATATTCACCGGCAGCGCCAACCCCGCGCTGGCGCAGAAGATCTGCGACGCCCTCAGCGTCCCGCTGGGCCAGGCCAAGACCGGCCGCTTCGCCGACGGCGAGATAGATGTGCAGATCATGGAGAACGTCCGCGGCTGCGACTGCTACGTCATACAGCCCACCTGCCCGCCGGTCAACGAGAACCTGATGGAGCTGCTGATCATGCTCGACGCGCTGCGCCGGGCCTCGGCCGGCCGCATCACCGCCGTCATCCCCTACTACGGCTACGGCAGGGCCGACCGCAAGCCGGCGCCCCGCGTCTCCATTACCGCCAAGCTGGTGGCCAACCTGATAACCTCCGCCGGCGCCAACCGGGTCATCACCATCGACCTGCACGCGGCCCAGATACAGGGCTTTTTCGACATCCCGATGGACCATCTCTACGCCCGCCCGGTGGTCCTGGACTATGTCCGGGAGCGTAAGATGACCAACTTCATAGTGGTCTCGCCCGACATGGGCAGCGTGGAGCGCGCCCGGTCCTTCGCCAAGCGCCTGGACGCCAGTCTGGTCATCATAGACAAGCGCCGCCCGCGGCCCAATGTCGCCTCGGTCTACAATATCATCGGCTCGGTCGAGGGCAAGCACTGCCTGATATTCGACGATATGGTGGATACCGCCGGCACGCTGACCGCCGTGGCGACCGCGATCACCGAGCGCGGGGCCGCCGGGATAACCACTTTCTGCACCCACGGGGTGCTCTCCCGCGACGCGGTGGAGAAGATAGAGGCCTCCCCCATAAGCGAGCTGGTGCTGACCGACACTATACCTCTGGCCTCAAAAAGTGCTAAAATCAGGACTGTCACCGTGGCCCCGCTTCTGGCCGAAGCCATTAAACGCAACCACGGCGGCCATTCCATAAGCGAGCTTTTCTATTGAGAGGCCGGCTTTTTTTCAGCGGTTCAGGAGGAAGTGATGCAACAGGTGAACGTTTCAGCCCAGCCCCGTGAAAAGACGGGCGGCAAAGGGGCGATAAGTTCCGTTCTCGGTCAGGGCATGGTCCCGGCCGTCGTCTACGGCGGCGAAAAGAAGCCCGTCCCCGTCATGGTGGTGGAGAAGGAGATCGCCGGCGTGCTCAAATTCGGCGACAACGCCCTCATAAAGCTCAAGTACGGCTCCGAAGAGGAGAACGTCATCATCAAGGTAGTGCAGCGCCACGTCGTGACCGACAGGGTCATACACCTGGACTTCCAGCGCATCAGGCTGACCGATAAGCTGAAGTTCAAGGTCCACGTCAAGCTCGTCGGCGAGCCCCAGGGCGTGAAGCTGCAGGGCGGCGTCATAGAGCACGCCATGCGCGAGTTCAATATCCTCTGTATGCCGACCGAGATCCCCAAGGAGATCGAGGTCGAAGTCGCGGGCCTCAATATCGGCGATTCCATCCGCGTCAGGGACGTCAAGTCCAAGGTGGAGATAACCGACGACCCGAACCATATCGTCGTCAGCGTCATCGCGGCCAAGGAAGAGGTCGTAGAGACCCCTCTCGCCGCACCCGGCGCCGCCGAGCCCGAGATAGTGGCCGCCAAGGGCAAGAAGGACGAGGAGGGCGCCGCTCCCGCCGCGGGGGCCAAGCCCGCCGCCGGAGCCAAGCCCGCCGCCGGCGCCAAGCCGGAAGAGAAGAAGGGCGAGTCCAAGAAGTAAGGCGGCCCTTCTCAGAACGGGAGCGGGAGCCGATAGCAGTATTCGGTTCCCGCTCCCCGTTTTTTAGCCGGGTCGAAGCCGGCAGGCAGGAGGGGGATTGGAAGACCAGGTGCAACTCGCGGTCCTGCTGGGGAACCCCGGACCGGAATACGAAAGGACCAGGCACAATATCGGCTTCATGGTCGCCGACCTGGCCGCCGGCCGCCTGGCGCCCGGCGAGCGCTGGCGGGACTGGAAGGGCCTCGGCCTTTATGTCGAATTTTCCCTCGGCGGCCGCCGCCGCTTCCTGCTCAAGCCGCAGACCTATATGAACCTCTCCGGCGGGGCGGTGCAGAGCCTGGGCGGATTCTACAAGGTGCCGGCCCCCGCGATACTGGCCGTTTACGACGACCTGGCCCTGCCTTTCGGCAAACTGCGCATACGCAAGGACGGCACCGGCGGGACGCACAACGGCATGAACTCGGTGATCGACGCAGTCGGGCCGTCCCTGCCCCGGCTGCGCCTGGGTATCGGCCCCAGGCCGGCGCATATACCGGGGACGAATTTCGTGCTTTCCAGGTTCTCTAAAGAAGAGGAGGAGCGTCTGCCGGCCTTTCTGGCCGCCGCCTGCGACGCCCTGGCCGGGTCTTTCTCGGACGGGGTGGAGAGGGCCATGAACGCTTTCAATAATGCAATTTAACGTACCCCCGCTCCTGAAAATAGCGCTCGGCTTTATCTTCCTTGCGGCCGGCATGGGCTATCTCTACAAGCCGGACCTGATGCTGAAGCTCAACAAGGTGCTGCGCGAGACCGTGCTCAATGATTCCTGGGTGGCGCTCAACCGCAGGAGCGTGGGGCTGCTGTTGGCGCTGCTGGGGGCACTGCTTCTCTATATGGGCTTCGATCGCATCGATCCCCTCTATCCCTGACGGGCCCCGCGGCCCGGACCAAAAAAGGACCGCCGGGACTGGAGTCCCGGCGGTCCTCTTTTCAGGCGGCTCCTGCCGTCAGCCCGCTTTTGCCGTATTGCTTTTGTTGCCGCCGGTCACCAGGAAAAGCCAGACCAGCTTGTCGGTCGACTTCATTATCTCCTGCCAGGGCCGGCCCTTTACGGCCGTCCTGGGCTCCTGCCGGCGGGTATTGTCGGTGTCATACTTCCTGGAAAGCTCTTCCCACGTCATGCTAACCCCCTCTTTAGTCCCCCGCTTCGGGCGCTGAAGCCACTGGGACTACCCTGTAAAAAGTATACCTCCGCGCACCTCGCCGCGGCAGGGCCCCGGGGCCCAGGTCCCGCTGGGTCCAAAGGGCAAAGAGCTCTAGTGTAGTGTACCGCAGATAGCTTTGCTTTTGGCCTGGCGATTTTATGAGCGAAACAAGGAAGGAGGAGCGAACTATAGTTTTGCTATTTGAGCGACGACTGACGCAGTTTCAGCCAAAAAGCGCCCGGCCCCCTTGGGGAGGCCCGTCTTTGGCCGATTTCTGCGTTGCTCCTCACTTACAGACCCCCGGTATGCGCGTTCGTCGCGCCTTGAACTCGGCTCAAATCCGGGCCTCCAAAAGTCAAGATATCTGCGGTACACTACACTGGGTCCAGCAGCAGATCGCAGTCCTGCTCGGCCAGGAATACTTCCCGGTCCAGCGAACCGTAGAGGTCCCCGCGCCTCGGTGCGCCTATCTCGCCGTGGGTATTGAGAAAGGCTTCCAGCCGGAGTCTGAGCGGCAGCAGTTCGGGCAGGATGAGGTCGGAGCTGTCCATCGAATAAGACAGCGGGAAGGATGGGTTTATGACCTTCAGTACGGCGAACGGGACCCCTCCCTCGTCCCGGGCGACTATGAAGAGCATGGTATTGGGCTTCGGCCGGAACCCGGCCGAACCCGGGGCCAGGTCCACCGTGCCGGAAACCCTGAAAAAAGCCCTGAAAAGATAAGGGTGGAAATGCCAAAGCGCCGCCGCGGCGCAGGTCAGCAGGAGGAAGAAATAGAAGCGTTTTTTCCTGAGCATCCCGTATGATTCTATAAAATAGGCGGTCGGCTGCGTAACAATCATTTAATATTCATTTAACAATCCCTTTATTGAATAGGGGGGCGGGCCATGTTAAACTGTTAAGGCTGAATTTAAGGCGGGAGCGGAGAAAGCCGGTATGCGGCTTATCAGAGGTAACTATGGCCGACGAATATAACGAGCTCGAACAACTGGTGAACGACGTCACCAGTATAGACACGGCGAGGATGACGCTGCGCTGGGCGCTGGAGCGCCTCAACGGCATCGAAAAAGAGCGCGCCGAGCTCAAGAAGAACCTCGGCATGGCCGAGGGCGACCGCAAGCAGCTCGAATCCCGCGTCCGGGAACTGGAAGAATCTTTCCGCAGCCGCTCCAAGACCCTCGATGAAAAAGAGGGTTTCTACTCCAAGCTGGAAGCCACCATGTCCCTGCTGGGCGAGGGCAAGCTCGACCTGCAGCAGCTGCTGCGCAAGGAGAACCGCCTCGACCAGCTCCGCTCAGCGCTGGAGGACGAGTACCAGGCCAAGTTCGAGGAACTCGACCGTAAGCAGAAAGGCGTCATAGAGCGCTGGAACCAGCGCCTGCTGGACGTAGAGACCCAGTACGCCGCGCGCCTCAGCGAGGCGCAGGCTAAATACGACTCTCTCCGCTCCGAGGTGGACTCCGAGCACCAGTCCCGCCTTACCGCATTGGAGAAGAACTATAAGTCCAAGGAAGCCGAGCTTAAGTCCCGCATAGAGATGCTGGAAAAGTCGGTGCGCGGTTCCGAGGGGGGGATCGAAGCCCGGCGCAAGGAGCTCGAGAGCGAGTTCCTCTCCAAAAAGAACGAGGTGGACGGGAATTTCCGCCGCCTCCGCGCCGAACTGGAAACGTCTTTCGACGCGAGGATACGTTCCGTGGACACCGAGCACGCGCAGCAGCTGCGGTCGCTGGAATCTACCTGGGCCGTGGAACGGGCCCGCCTGACGGACGAGCAGCGCGTGCGCGAAGACCAGTTCCGGAACGCGCAGGAGAAGATTCGCGAGCTGGAGAACTCTATGGCCTCGGTGCAGGAGAGGACCTCGGAGGAGGTCATGCGGCAGCTGGCCAAAAAAGACGAATTTTTCCGCGCGCGCGTGGCCGAGATGGAGTCCGCGGCCGCCGCCTTCGCGGCGCGCGAGGCCGAACTGGCCTCCTCTTACGAGACGGCCCTGGGCAGGAAGGCCGCCGAGCTGGATTCCCGCTACGCCGCCGACCGTGACGCCCTGAAAGCGGCCCTGGAGGCCGAACGTTTCAAGGCGTACGAGCTGGAGAAAAAACTCTCGCTTTCAGGGGAAGAGCGCTCCGCGGAGGCCATGCGCCTTATAAGGGAGAAAGAAGATTTCTTCTCCCGCAGCCTCGCGGAGATGGAGGCCCTCAGGGCCAAGGACCGCTCCGAATACGAGGCCCGCGAGGCGGAGCTGAAAGAGCGCTTCGGCCGGGAGAAGGCGGCACAGGCGGAGGCGCTGACCGCGGAGCAGTCAGAACTTAAGTCCGCGCTGGAGGCGGAGAAGGTCAGGACCGGAGAACTGGGCGCTAAACTTGCCGCGGCCGGCGACGAGCTGAACGCGGAGGTCATGCGCCGGATAAAGGAGAAAGAGGAACTTTTCAATAAGGCGCTGGCGGAAGCGGAGGCTTCGCGCGCCAGGGAGCGGGCGGCGTCCGAGGCCCGGGCAAAAGAATCGGAATCCCTGGCGGACAAACGTTTCGCCGATATGTCCGCCGCCGCCGCCCGAAGAGCCGGGGAGCTCGAATCCATGGTCCGCTCAATGCAGGCTGAGCTGGCCGCCGAGAAACAGAAATCTCTTTCGGCAGCGGCCGACGCTGTAAAAGCCAGGGAGGGGGAATTCGAAAAAGCCCTGGCCGATCAGCGTTCCATGCTGTCGGCGGAAAAAGAACGCCTGGAAGGGCTCCTGTCCGGCGCCGAAAAGAGCGCCGAAGCTTCCCGCGCCGAGGTGCGTTCGCTGCTGGAGGCCAACCGCCGGGCCGGCGAGGAGCTGATCGCCGCGGAATCCCGGTTCAGCCGCGAGCTGGGCGAGGTCCGCGCCGCGGCCGAGAAGGAGGCCCAGGCCCGCGTAGAGGAAGCGGTCGGGGTCCGCACCGCCGCCCTGGCCGGCGCCCTGGAGGACCTAAAGTCCGTTAAGGGCGCCCTGGAAGATAAAGTTTCCAGGCTGGAGAACGACCTGGCCGAAGCCCGCGACGCGGCGGCCAGAACCGAGCGCGAATACCGCGCCAGGCATGCCTTCGAGGATAGTTCCGCTCTCTCGGAAAAGGTTGCCGAGCTCGAGAGCCGCTACGACGCCAGGCGGGCCGAGCTGGAGGATGAGACAGCGCAGCTGCGCGCGGCTCTCGAGGCCGAGTACTCCCGCAAGTCCGGCCAGAGCGAGAAGACCGTAGAGGTGCGCCTCGCCCAGCTCCACGAGGAGAACGAGGCTCTGCGCGCCAGCATATCCTCGCTGCGCGGGGAGGCTGCCGCGTCCGGTACACGCGCCGCCAAAGTGTTCGACGAGCTGATGCAGAAGGTGCGCGAGCACAAGGAAGAGACGCTGTCCCTGCGCGAATCCCACGCCGCCGAGCTGGACGCCCGCACCCGGGCCGCAGTAGAGAAGGTCACGGAGGGCCTGGTCAGGAAGATCGCCATGGCTGAGGAGGAAATAGCCTCCATGCGCGACGACTATGAACTGGAGCTCGCCAGGTCCCGCGAGGCCTCCGCCGCCGAGAAGGACCGCCTGCTGGCGGAGCTCGGCAAGCGCGAGAAATACGCCGAGGCCGCCGGCCTGAAGATAGCCGACCTGGAGCGGCAGCTTATAGCGCACAGGCAGGAGGCCGCCGAGACGGTGGTCAGGCAGCTGGCCGGGCAGGAGGAGAAGTTCAAGGACGTCATAGCCGAGTTCCAGAAACGGCAACTGGAGCTGGAAGAGGGCTACTTCAGGCAGGTCGGGCAGACCCGCAAGGATTACGAGGAGCGCCTGGCGCGGCTGGAGGAGCTGGCCGCCAGCAAGGACAGGACGCTCAAGGAACGCGAGGCGGTCTACGGGCGCAAACAGCTGGAACTGGACGCCCGCCAGGGCGAGCTGTCCATAAGGGCCGCGGCCATCGACCAGGAAATCGGCGAGATGCGGCGGGCCGACGCCGCCAGGGAAAGGGATCTTGAGTCGCGCCGGCTGGAGCTGGACAAGGAGTACGCGCGCAAGTCCGCCGAGCTGGAGAAGATGCGCATGGAGCTCTCCCGCGCGATAGCCGAGTACAAGGGCAAGAAATAATATGGAAAAGGAAAAAGCCGTCAAATGCGTGCCGCTCGACCTGGTGCGCAACCTGCAGACACTCTCCCGCAGGCTCTGGGACGAGAAGAACCCGGCCGCCGTGCATGTCAGCGCGCTGATAGAGGAGTTCGGGGACGAGGTCACCTCGATGGAGAAGGTGCTGGGCGAGTACGAGGCGGGCTACGCCGGCCGCCTGGCCATAGCCGAGCGCGAGCACGCGGAGAAAGCCGCCGTGCTGGAGGCCCAGATAAGCGACCTTAAGGACCGGGTAGCCGCCGGAGACGCCGAGCGCGCCGGCCTGCACGGTAGGATAGCGCAGCTGTCCGACGAGCTCAGGAAGAAAGAGTCGGCGCTGGCCGACGCCAGGGCCGCCGGCGCCGAGAACGAGAGCGGGCTGAACTCCAGGTACGTCGCCAGGATGAAGGAACTCTACGACAAGCTCAACAGGAAGGAACTGGAGATGCTGTCTTCCTGGGAGGAAAAAAACGGCGAACTGGAGCGGCGCGACGGGGCCCTGAGGGAACTGGAGGCCGATATCGAAAAACGGCTCGCGGCCGGGAAGAAGGCCCTGGCCGGCAGGGAAAGCGCTCTTGAGGACGAATTCGCGCTGAAAAAAGCCGAACTGATAAAGACTTTCGAGCGGGCGCGGGCCGAACTGCAGGCCAGGGAAAAGTCGCTGGCCGGGCGCGAGGCCGCGACGCCCGACGCGGGGAGGAAATAATGAGCGGCGGGATGGAAGACCTGGCCCGCATGCTGGGCAGGCTGCGCGAGGAGACCCCGGAGGTCGAGCGGAAAGTCCGGCCCCCCGAGCCGCCCGCCGGGGACGCCATGCCGCATGGTGTCCCCTGGACCCATGGCCCCGGTATCACCAGCCGCAATCGCCGGCCCCTGGCCGAGCCCGCCGCCGGTCCGGCGCCGGAACATCACGGCTCGCTCATCTGGGCCGAGAACAAGGAGACCCTTATCTTCGGTTTGCTCATATCGGTCCTGGCGTCGGCCCTGGGAGTTATAGGGTCTTATCCTTACCTCGTTCTTTTCGGCTCCGTCGCTTTCATGCTCTTCGCCGTCGCCTCTTTCCTGATGCTGGTGGGCTATTATTTCAACTCCCGCCGCCGCGGAGCGCCCGAGTTCGGCGCCAACGAGAAGATAGAGAGGCTCAGGCGCAAGATAGAGGCTCTGGAGATGCGATCGCCGGGGGGACAGTCTTTTTCCGCGGCCCCCGCCCAGGACGGCGCCAGGGAGAAGGAACTGGAACGCAGGATAGAGGAACTTCGCACCATAGTCATAAGTCTTTCCAGGGCCGTGGAGACCCCCGGCCGGCGCTGATAAATAGTTATAATTATATAATCAGACTCCTGGCCCAAAGGCGAAGATATGAAACGACTGGCAGCCGCTTTAGTTATTTTTCTGAATACCTTTCCCGCCGGGCTCTGCGCCCAGGGCCTGTCCCTGGTCACACCCGGCGCGCATTACGTATCGCCCGGAGACGTCATAAGCGTAAATGTCTTCCCGGCCGAAGAATTCTCCAGGGAAGTCACCGTGCAGCCCGACGGGACCATAGAGGTGCCGCTGCTGGGCTCGCTGAAAGTCCAGGGAATGAAGGCGGACGAGCTCCAGAATATCCTTACCGCCAGGTTCTCCAAATACGTTTCCAATCCCAGCATCACCGTTAATGTCAGAAAATTCTCTTCCTACCGGGTGGCCATAATCGGCCAGGTGCGCAACCCCGGGTATTTCGAGTACAGGGAGGGGATGAAGCTGCTCGAACTGGTCGCCCAGTCGGGCGGCCTGCAGGACTACGCCCGTACCGGCGACCTGCGCGTTTTCCGCTCGGTAAAAGTCGCGGATGGCGGCGTCAAAGAGGAAGTTTTCGAGGCCAGGCTGGACGAGGTATTCGACGGGGTGATGGATAAGAACATCTCCCTCAAGCCCGGCGACGTGGTCTATGTTCCCCGTAAGAAGCTGGCCTCCACCACGAAGTGGCTCAGCGACAATCTGCTGCCCTGGCTGATGCTGGGGACTTTCGCTCTGAGCATGCACCTGGCTACGGACGGACGCTGATGAACTCCGAACTCACTCTTTACGACTATTGGCGCATCATAAACCGCCGTAAATGGGTGGCGATGCTCACTTTCGCGGTCACGATACTCTCGGTCCTTTTCTATACCCGCCTGCAGCCCGTCACTTATAAAAGCCAGGGCGTGATAAAGTTCAAGCCGCCGGCCAGCTACGCC
This sequence comes from Elusimicrobiota bacterium, assembly GCA_009773155.1. GTDB lineage: Bacteria > Elusimicrobiota > Elusimicrobia > Elusimicrobiales > UBA9959 > UBA2231. The sequence goes on along the minus strand of WOVA01000007.1, from coordinate 42,545 downwards.
AGGCTGCCAGGCTCCGATATGACGACGGAATGGGACCCGTGGGGAGCGGTGGCGACGGAATTGCGCGTCATAACCTCGGCGGAAGTGGCGGAAAGGGCGGCGGCCAGGCTCGGCCTGCTTAAACGCGACGCCGCCGATGCCCAGCGCGTAGCCTCGCTGCTCGCCTCTTATAAGGCCGAAAGGCTGCAGGACTCCAACCTCATCAATATATCAGCCTTCAGCCCCAACCCCCAGCTGGCCGCCCGGACCGTGCAGGCGGTAATAGAAGCGTACCGGGAATACGACCTGGAACAGAAGAGCGCGCACGTCCGCAAGACGCTCGACGATATCTCCGCCAGGAAAGCGGAGGTCGAAAGCAGCCTCCGCTCGCTGGAGCGACAGAGGCAGTCCTTCTACGAGCGCAATCCCAAATCAGGCATGAGCTCCGTGCTGGCCAACCAGCTGGCGGATATGGAGATACGCAAACGCGAGCTGCTGGAGAAATACACCCCCAACCACCCGGAGATAATGAACATAGAGCAGCGCATAGGGGTGCTGCAGTCCAAGCTGGCCGAGCTCCCCGCCCAGGAGACCGAACTGGTGCGCATGACCCGCGAACTGCGCATGCAGGAGGAGCTCTATACCACGCTCAATAGGGAGCATGAGTCCTCCAAGCTGGGGGTCTCGTCCATAGTCTCCTTCGTCACTGTGATCAATCCTCCTACGCCGTCCGGCTCCCCCGTTTCGCCCAACAAGCAGCTAAACCTGATGGTAGGCATCTTCATGGGGCTGTTCCTGGCCATCGTGCTGGTCTTCATCCTGGAGAATCTGGACGTTTCGATAAGTACCATCGAGGATATCGAAGGCTTCCTGAAATTGCCGGTACTTGGCCTGATCCCCAACATCCTCAGCGAGAAGCCGCTGGATAATTGGCTCACGCAGTTCTTCAAGAAGGAGCGCTATACCGTGGAGGCCTTCCGCAGCGCGCTCATCTTCAATAAGCGCTACGCCTCCAGCGTGATAGAGGCTTACCATACGCTGCGCACCAATATCGTCTCCAACCTCAACACGAAAGAAAGCTTCGCCGTGGTGTTCAGTTCCGCCGGCGCCGCCGAGGGCAAGACGCTCACCGCGGTCAACTTCGCCCTGGCCAGCGCCAATTCCGGACTCAAGACGTTGCTGATCGACGCCGACCTGCGCCGGCCCGCGATATACCAGATATTCGGCCTGGACAAACAGCCGGGCCTGAGCGACGTCCTCGCCGGCCGCGCGGAATGGCATGAGGTCGTCACCGAGAGCGCCGACTTCATCATGGGCGGCATGAACTTCGAGCACCTGATGCGCTTCCAGGGCGTGGAGAACCTCAAGATAATCAACTGCGGCGCCACGCCGGCCAATGTCGTCGATCTGCTGGATTCCTGGCGCTGGGAAGAGCTGATGAGTTCGCTCAAGAGCGAGTTCGACGTTATAATCTTCGACGCGCCGCCGGTGCTGCTCTTCATAGATTCCGTCATACTGGCCAAACACACCGACGGCGTCGTGCTGGTCTACAAGGCCGGCAAGATAGCCCGCGGGGCCCTGCGCCGCGCCAAGGAACAGATCACGGGCGTCAACGCCCGCATGATCGGCGTCGTCCTCAACGGCGTGCGCGCCTCCGAGATGGGCCCCCAGTACGGCTACTATTACTACGACTACAACAACTACGTGAAGCGGTAAGGGCTCGATGAACTATCTGCTGGCTATAGCCGTTGCCGTGCTCGCGGTCCTGGCCGGCTGGTTCGTCACGGTCGCCGGGCCCGGCTTCATCGTCCTCGGCGCCCTGGCCGTCGGCATATCCATATTCGCTTTCTTCTCGCCCAGGCTCAGCCTGCTCCTGGTCGTCTTCTCCATGCTGCTCTCGCCGGAGATCCCGGTCGGCGGCGCCATCAGCGAGCGCCACGTGGTGGTTCGCTACGACGATATCCTCATCGCCATAATCTTCATTTCCTGGTTCGCCCGTACCGCCATAGAAAAGGGCCGGGCCTTCATCGTGGACACCCCCGCCCATAAGCCGATACTTATATATACCGCGCTCTGCGTGGTCTCGACCGGGCTCGGCATACTCAGGGGGGATATAAATCCCAAGGTTTCATTTTTCTACGTGGTGAAATATATCCAGTATTTTCTGCTGTATTTCATGACGGTAAATATAGTGCGGGACCCCGCGGAGATAAAAAAGTATCTCAAGGCCGCCCTTCTCGTGGCCGCCATAGTCACCGTTTACGCCTATTACTATTATTTCAATTCCGGGCCCGACGGCCGGTCCTCGGCGCCTTTCGAAGCGGCCGTCGGCAGCCCGGGCGAATCCGAGCCGGCTTCCCTGGGCGGATATTACCTTATTCTTTTCGGGGTTCTTCTGGGTCTGGTGGTACACGCGCCGCTGCGCGTTTCGGCGGCCGCCATAGCGGCGATGCTCGCGGTGCTGCCGGTTTTTATGGCCACCTATTCCAGGGCTTCTTACATCGGTCTGACGGCCATGGTCCCCGCCAGTTTCATCATTTTTTCCAGGCGTAAGCTTTTTCTTTTTACGGCTCTCCTGGGTATGCTTATAGTAGGCGTTATTTTGCCGGGCATATCGGAAAAAACGAGGGAGCGCGTCAGGATGACATATACAGGCGAGCTCGCGACGAGAGGCGTGGAGTTCATGGGCGTTAAGCTTAATCTCGAGGAATCCGCGTACCTGCGCTATAATTCCCTGCGCCGGGTGCTGACCGAACATCTGCCGAAGCATCCTCTGCTGGGACGCGGCGTGACCGGTATCGGCCTGGGGGACAATCAGTACGCCCTGGTCCTGGGCGAACTGGGGATCATCGGCTTTTTCGTTTTCCTCTGGATGCTCTACAGCGTCTTCGGCGCCGCAAGGGCGGTATCCCTGGCTTACGACGAGTTCTGGATAAAGGCGGTTTCCACCGGATTGATGGTCGCCCTGGTGGGGCTGCTCTTCCAGGGGCTGGGCGTTAATACTTTCATAATCGTCCGCATCATGGAGCCCTTCTGGATGCTGACGGCCTTTGTAATGGTCCTGCACGGAGGCATTCCGCCGCGCAGGCTTAAGGCGGAGGACGCGTGAGCACGCTCCCCCGGTTAAGCGTCCTCATCTGCACCCGCAACCGCCGGGAAAAGCTGGGACGGACCCTGGCTTCCCTGCTGGCGCAGGAGTACCCCGCCGAACGTATGGACCTCGTTCTGCTCGACGACGCGAGCGACGACGGTTCCGCCGCCGCCGCGGACGGGCTGCTGGGCGCTTTTGCCGCCGCCGGCTGGCGCGGCGCGCGGCTGCTGCGCAACCCTTCCCGCGCGGACATCGCGCGGGGGAGGGAGAGGCTGCAGGGGGAACTGGCGGGGGAGAGCGCTTACGCGCTTTACCTGGACGACGACGTGGTCCTGCCGCCGGGCCTGGTCTCCTCGCTGATCTCCGGGGCGGAGCGCGACCCGTCGCTGGGAGTGGCCGGCCCGCGGCTCTGCTTCCTTTCCGGGCCGGACCGTACGGCCCATTGCGCTAATTTCGTCGGCCGTTTCACCGGCCGTTACCGGGAAAAGGACGCCGCGGTCCCTCTGGACTGCGACTGGCTCAACTCAAGCTGCTTACTGATAAGGACCGGGGCTCTGCGAAAGAGCGGGGGTTTTTGCGGCTCTTATGTTACCGCGCACGAAGAGGTGGATTTTTGCCTGGGCGCCGGTCTGGCCGGGTTCAGGGTGAGATACTTCCCGGCGGTCAGGGTCCTGCACGACATAGATATAAAAAGCCCTAAAAAGGAGCGGCTTTATTATCTCTACAGGAACAAGCTCTGGGTGATAAGACGGAACTTTTCATTTCCGCTCAAAGCCCTGCAGCTGGCTTTCCTGCTGCTGGGCGGGACGCCGCTGCATATTTTGGACTCTCTGCGCCGGAACGGGGGCGTGGACCCGCCGGAGCTGGCCCTGATATTAAAAGCGGCGGTCGCCGGGGCTTTCGGTCCGGTGCCGCGCCGCGGCCGGCTATGAACATCTGCATACTTTCCACCACGACCGAGGCCCATCTGGCGGGCGGCAGTGAAATGCATTGCAGGCTGATAAGCGAAGGCGCGGCGGCAGACGGCCACCGGGTCACACTCCTTACCACACGGCATCCGGAGGGAAAAGCTGCGGAAGAAAAGAACGGGGTAAGGACATTGTACCTGGACGGAACGGACCATTCCATGTCGGTGCGCTGGGCCGCCCGCTGGCGGCTGAAAAGCCTTGAAAAACTGCGGGAACTGCACGCCGCTTCCCGTTTCGACGTACTCTGGGCCGAAAATCTGTCAGGGTGGCATTGTTCCGCTTCCCGCTCAGGGCTGGCTTTGCCGTTGGTGACCATCATGAACGGCCCAGGGGTGAGGGACGGCCTGAGAAGCGAGTTTAACAGAGTTTCTACAGCTGGAGAACTGGCGGTTTTTGCGGTGAAGATCCTGCCGCAGACGCTGTTATTCTACCTCCCCTGGTTCTATCATACCGTCAAGGGGGCCGACGCCCTTATAGCTGTAAGCCCTGAAAGCGCGAACTCCATAAAGGCGGAGTTTTCCTTCGCCGCCGCCAAGTTGCACACCGTCTACAACGGGATAGATGTCGGCCTTTTCAGGCCGGACCCGCCCGCCGGCGCGAGGACGCTGGAGCGGTATGGTTTTTCCGGCGCCTGGCCGGTGCTCTTGATGGCCGGCGTACTGCATAAACAGAAGGGTTTCCACCTGGGTCTGGAGGCGTTCAGGCGCATCAGGGACAAGATAAGCGGCGCGCGCCTGCTGATAGCCGGCGACGGCCCGGAGCGCGCCTCACTGGAAAGCCTGTCCGTTTCATCGGGCCTCGCGGGAACGGTGGCGTTCTGCGGTCATGTGCCGCAGCCCGCGTTGCCGGAATACTACAATGCCTGCGATCTGTTCCTTAATCCCACCTTGCGGGTGGAGGGCCACCCTCTGGTCGCACTGGAGGCGCTGGCCTGCGGCAAGCCGGTGGTAACAGCCGCTATAGGAGGCACGCTCTCTACCATAGTGGATGGAGAGAACGGTTTTTTCTTCAAGCCGGGCGATGTGGACGCCATGACGGAAAAGTGCCTGCGTCTTTTCGCGGACAGGAACCTGCTGGCTGCTATGTCCGCCAGCGCGCGGTCGCGGGCCCTTTCAAAATTTTCAGTCGGAAAAATGGTCCGGGAATACCTCCGCATCTCGGCGGTGGTCATAGACAGCTTTAAGGGGACCTTATGAGCGACGGCCCGCTGGTGAGCGTGGTAGCGACCTGCTATAACGGGGAACGCTGGATCTCCGGCGCCCTGGAAAGCGCGCTCGGCCAGACCTACCGGAACCTGGAAGTGATAGTGGTCAATGACGGCTCCTCCGACGGCTCTGCAGGGGTTATCGCACGCTACGCCGCCGATACGCGCCTGAGGACGGTTGAACAGGAAAACAAGGGAGTGGCGGCCGCGCGGAACAAAGGCCTCTCCCTGGCTTCCGGCGAACTGGTCTGCGTGCTGGACCAGGACGACCTGTGGCTGCCGGGACACGTTGCGGCCCAGGTGGAATTTCTTGCGGCGAACGCCGGCATAGGCGCGGTCTATACCGGAGTGGAAAGGATAGACGCGGAAGGCAGCAGCCTGGGAGAAAGAGTTTTCACCGGGCCCCGGGAAGGAAATTTATTCAAAACTTTCCTTGAGCGCGGCGTGGCGGTGCCCATTATCGGCACTATGATCCGACGCTCTCTTTTGGAAAAAGCGGGCGGCTTCGACGATAAACTTTTCGGCAAGGACGATTTTGATCTGTTGCTCCGCCTGGCGGCGGAGACTTCCTTCGGGTTCCTCCCCGAACGCCTTACCCTACAGCGCTTCAGGCCGGGAACGGCCGGGCAGAGCGAGCCCATGTACCGGGACAGTTTTTACCTGGCCGATAAGTTCAGGAAGCTCTGGCCGGAAGAGCGCCGGACGATAGATAAATTCGAGGCCGGCTCGCGCTATCTTTACGGCTCTTTCCTGCTCAGTTCCGGCCGGAAAGCGGAAGCGCGGGAGCAATTCTCGGCCTTCCTGCGTATAGGGGGTGTTTGCGGCTTCCCCGGTTATTTAAAGGCCCTGATAAAATATCTGCTTTGCTATATCTAAAAAAACCGGACAAAACAAACCGGACGAAACACTTACCATATATGTGGCAAACTGGTAATATTATTTACCGGTGTGGCGGTTCTTGATCGGCGCGGCAGGGGACTAACGGGGTTTTGATAAAGTATATCTTTTGCCATGTCTGAAAAAATTGAAATTTCGGTAATAATCGTGAACAGGAACGCCAGGGAATACCTGCGCTGTTGCCTGGCCTCGCTGGCGGCCTGCCCGGGCCGGCGGACGGTTGAAATAATAGTAGTGGACAATGCTTCATCCGACGGCAGCGTGGAAATGACGCGCGAAGTTTTTCCGGCGGCGCGCCTGATACTGAATAAATATAATGCCGGCTTCGCCGCGGCCAACAACCAGGGAATAGCGCTGGCCTCCGGGAAGTATCTGCTGCTGCTGAACAACGACACAGTTCTTAAGAACGACGCGGCGGGGGTACTGGCGGACTTTATGGACGCCCGCCCGTCCTTAGCGCTTGTCGCCCCCAGGCTTATTAAAAAGGACGGCTCCACGCAGCATTCGGTTTACCCGGCCCCGGGGCCGCTCTTGTCCCTGCTGCGGTTTTTAAGGGCTTATTATTTCCTGCCGAAAGGTTTTAACGCGCGTTTTTTCTCCGGCTCTTTTCACGACTACGACTCCGCCGGCCCCGTAAACCGGGTTTCCGGGGCCTGCGTAATGCTGCGCCGGGAGGCGGTGGAGAAGATAGGGGCTCTCGACGAGGACTTCTTCTTCTACGGCGAGGTGCATGACTGGTGCTGGCGGGCACTTTCAACGGGCCTGGAACTGTGGTATTGTCCCGCCGCGCTCGTGACCCATTACGGGGGAAAATCTTCGGCGCTACAATGGGAGCGGGCGCGCGGTCGCAGACGGATGTTGGAAGCCACTTTCAGGCTCTACAGTAAGCATTTCTCCGCCAGGAAATGGTCCATCCTGTTCCTGGATTTTCTCGCCGTTTTCTCCTCGTGGCTATTGCGTCTGCCTACTGTCTTTTTCCGCAGGGCCGGGTTGGAGGGCGTAGAAGCGGCCTGGTACGTTTCAAAAGCTGTTAGTGTACTGGCGGCTTTCGCCAGGTCGAGGCTGCTGGGCCGGTATTATTGCGGGCCGGTTTATGAGCGAATTTTTGAAGCCAGGCTGGCCGCTTTCCTGGGGAAGACGCCGGAGGAAACGCGCGCCGCCGCGGCCGAGGCGGAAGAGTGCGCCGCGGAGATACGCAGGCACCTGGCCGGGGCCGGCAAGATTTTCCGGGGCGGCGGCGTTCTTGAACTGTCCTGCGGGAAGGTGATATATATATTAACGCGCCTGCTCAAGCCTGCGCAGGTTCTGGAAACAGGGGTAGCCAATGGAGCCTCTTCTTATTTTATCCTGCGCGCCATGGAGCGTAACGGCCGCGGCGCCCTGACCTCCATAGATATAGGCGAAGAGAAAGGCGAAGGTTTTGTGCCGGGAAGCAGGGAAATAGGCTGGCTGGTCCCGGAAAACCTGCGCTGGCGTTGGACCCTGGAGATAGGCTCTTCCCGGGAACTTCTGCTCCCGGCGCTGGAGCGGATAGGGAAAATAGACCTGTTCCTGCATGACAGCGCACATACCTGCGCCAATATGCGCTTCGAGTACGGCGCCGCCTGGCCTTTTCTCTCCGGCGGCGGCTGCCTGGTTTCCGACGACATAGGCTTTAACGAGGCCTTCGGCGAATTCACGGAAGACGCCGGCGCGCGCACGCTGAAGCGCGGCGACAGGCTGGGTTTGGCCCTGAAGCCGGGGAAGGGCGCCGCTACAGCATAGGAGCGGTTAGTTTGGAAATCCCCTGAATAATTATGTATAAATACGTTATGTGTGTATACGTAAGCGAGGGGGGTATATGAATAATCCGTTCGTTTATGGTGAAATTGCCGTGGGACAGGCTTTTACCGGCAGGAAAAAAGAACTTATTGATCTTTCGAGAGGCTTGCAATCGGGAGAAAGGATATTACTTATTTCTCCGCGCAGGTTCGGGAAAACATCCCTTCTGGCAAATTTATTGGAGGGGGTTAAAAGCAAGGGCCTGCTTACAGCCTATATAGATCTGTACCGGTGCGCTTCCCTGGAACAGTTTGCCGCGGTTTTTACGGACGAAGTTCTGCTTAAAACTGAAACGGAGCTTGAGGCCGTGGTCAGGATGGCCCGTGAAACCATTCCATTATTAAGGCCAAAAATAACACTGGAGCAGGACGGCCAATTATCCGCCTCTCTTGATCTGGGGAGATCAAAAAACGAGCAATCGGCGGCGCTTTCGGAACTTTTCAACGCCGCCGAGAAAATGGCGAAGCGGCGCAATAAGCGGCTTGTTATTGCGCTTGATGAATTCCAGGAGGTGACGGTTCTTGGCGGGGAACCTCTTGAAAAGCTTATGCGCGCCGCCTTTCAAACTCATCACCATGTTTCATATATCTTTTCCGGTTCCAGACAGCATCTCATTGCGGACATGGTAAACAGCCGGGACAGGGCTTTTTATAAACCAGGCAGGGTGGTTTTCCTTGGTAAAATTATGGATGCTGATTTTCGGATTTTTATCCGTGAGCGGTTTAAGGCTATAGGGGTTGAGGCGGGGGAAGCCGCTCTTAAACGCATTCTTGCGGAAACCGACGCCATACCGTACTATGTACAGTGCTTGTGCAGTTTTCTTTGGAATAAATGTCGTGAAGGCGCGAAATTGACGGAGGCGCTTGTGTCTGAAACTTCCGCGCACATAGCGGATACGCAGGCTCCTTTTTATACGGGTATTCTGGAAAGTATCCCGATGAAACAGCGCAGGCTTCTGCAGGTCGTCGCGCAAAAACCCGCCGGGAAATTATACTCCGGTGAAATTGCGGAGGGCTATAAGCTCGGCCCTTTATCTTCCGTTCAGGTTTCCGTAGGGCTTTTGCTTAAAAAGGGTTTAATTGAAAAGGAAAACGGGGGATATGTGTTTTCCGACCCGTTTTTTAAAATCTGGGTGCTTAAAAATATGGGCAGTTATTGACCTTTAGCTAACATATGAACGACGAGAAAGCGGAGTTGCTGAAAGGGTACGGCGAAAAGAAGGCCTGGGATTCCGGCTATCCCTGGATTTTCTATGTGGCCAGGCCTGTTTCATTCCCTCTTACCCTGTTCCTGCGGCGCTTAGGCGCCACGCCCGACGGCATAACCGGGCTGACCGCCGTGCTGGGGCTGGCCTCTTTGCCGACGCTTGCTTCCGGCAGCCCCGGGGCCATGTTCTGGGGCGGGTTGTTCCTGCTGCTTTATACGATCTTCGACTGCGTGGACGGCAATCTGGCCAGGGCCTGGCCGCAGACCGCTTCCCGCGCCGGGAAATACTGGGACGGGCTGGTGGGAAATTTCTATATCCTCTCCTATTTCGCCCTGGGCATAGGCTTAGGCGGCGAGACCTGGCCCGTGATCGGGGCTTTCGTGACCATCGCCAAGCTTCTGGCCTGCAGGGTGAAGACGGATTTCTGGGCCACCCTGGGCGGGAGCTGGGAGGCCGCTAAAAAAGATTCCGGTTACCTCCCGCACACGGGGACGCTGCCTTACAAGGTTTATTACAATCTTACGGACCCGCAGGCGCATATCTTCATTCTGCCTTTCGCCGCGCTGTACGGTTTCGGCGCCTGGTTCCTCGGCGCTTCGGCGCTGCTGTCCGCGGCCGACCTTGTTTTTGTGACGGCGCTCTACCTGGGCAGGAGCGCGAAGCTCAATAAAAAATGAAGATATTGCTTTACGACTGGGCGCCTGATTTTCCCTATTATTGGCACCGCGTCTATAAAGCGTAATGCGTGAAAATCTCTATGAATACTGAGAAGAAGCTAATCATTGAGGCGGGACGGACGGAAAAGCATTACTGGCTGGATCTGTGGCGCTACAGAGAGCTGTTTTATTTCCTTGCCTGGCGCGATATTCTGGTGCGTTACAAACAGACGGTAATCGGTTTCGTATGGGCTCTGATTCGTCCTTTTCTCACCATGGTGGTGTTTACCGTTGTATTCGGCAAACTGGCCAGGTTGCCATCGGAGGGCGCGCCATATCCGATTCTGGTCTTTGCCGCTATGCTCCCATGGCAGTTTTTCTCAAACTCCCTTGCTGAGGCCAGCGGCAGTCTCATCGGCAATGCCAACCTTATCTCCAAGGTCTATTTCCCAAGGCTCATTATTCCCGCCAGTTCCATAATCACCGGTTTTGTTGATTTCCTGATTTCAGCGCTTATTCTGGCCGGGTTGATGATGTGGTACCACTTCGTGCCCGACTGGAGGATTGTTACGCTGCCGTTTTTTGTTGCTATTGCGTTTGCGGCGGCCATGGGGTGCGGTCTCTGGCTCACCGCGCTTAATGCTAAATACAGGGATTTTAGATATATCGTTCCTTTTATTGTGCAACTGGGCCTCTATATCTCACCGGTTGGCTTTTCCAGCAGTATAATACCTCAAAAGTGGCGGTTGCTCTATTCGCTTAACCCGATGGTCGGAGTCATAGACGGGTTCCGCTGGGCAATTCTAGGCGGGCAGTCGGCCGTTTATATGCCCGGCTTCCTGATTTCTACCGGAGTGGTTTTGCTTGCGCTTGTTTCAGGTATTTGGTATTTCAGGAAAACGGAGAAAACTTTTGCGGATGTAATTTAAAAATTTTTGCCGCAAAAATTTTATGGACGATACTGTAATTAAGGTGGATAATCTCAGCAAGAAATACATTCTCAGTCACCGGCAGCGGGAGAGTTACGCCGCCCTGCGCGATGTGATAACCCGGGGCGTCCAAAATCTCGGCAGGAAAATCCTGTCTCCGTTTTCCGGTTCACAGTCGTCAACAACCGAGGAGTTTTTTGCTCTTAAAGATGTTTCTTTTGAAATCAAACGCGGTGACAGAGTAGGAATTATCGGGCGCAACGGCGCGGGAAAGTCAACGCTGCTGAAACTTCTTTCCCGTATTACCGAACCGAGCAACGGGCGGATTGAAATCACCGGGCGGGTGGCGAGTCTCTTGGAGGTGGGGACAGGGTTTCATCCAGAGTTGACCGGCCGGGAAAATATTTACCTCAACGGCGCCATTCTCGGAATGGCCCGCATGGAGATTAAACGCAAGTTTGATGAAATTGTAGCGTTTGCAGAGATTGAGCGGTTTCTGGATACGCCGGTGAAGCGTTATTCATCCGGAATGTATGTCAGGTTAGCCTTTGCCGTTGCCGCAAACCTTGAGCCGGAGATTTTGCTTGTGGACGAGGTGCTCGCGGTAGGAGACGCGCAATTCCAGAAAAAATGCGTCGGGAAGATGGAGGAGGTCAGCAAAAACAAAGGAAGAACCGTTTTGTTTGTAAGTCATAATATGGGGATAGTAGCCCAGTTGTGTGAAAAGACGATTGTTCTGGAAAAAGGCGTATTGGTATTTAATAATGATACTCCACTGGCGATTGATTTTTATTCAAAACGGGGAAGTCAAAATATCAAAAAAATTCAAAGGGAGGATTTATCAGACAAAACCAATCAATTCATCTCAGTTAAAAATGTGGATGAAGCATTAAAAGAAGCAGAAGCGTTTGATTATGACGAGGAAATAAACTTATTGGTTGAGCTGAATTTGTCACGCTGGTCGCAATTTTTAGAACTGGCGATTAGTCTGTATGACAAGGATAAAAAGAGGATTTTTACAATTCTCGAGCCGCTTGCCAAATACTACACCGGTGAAAAAATAATGCGGTTTCAAATCACGATTCCGGCGAAATTTATAGCACCCGGGAGATATTCATGGCTAATGTGCATGCCTTTGCCGGGTATTGAAAACTATGATCTATTGGACGATATCTGCAAATTTAACGTTTTAGAAACAGGATCGGAATTTGCAAGATATTACGGTCGGGACTATGGGGTTGTTTTTGCCAGATATAAAATCAAAAAACTGAAGCTTTTAGGTTAGAGATGAAACGCATTATAAAATATTTGCTTAGAATCATCGGTATTGAGGTTTCAAGGTATAGGAAACCTCCAAAAAATAAGCATTTACCTCCTGATCCAAAATATTTGGCGGATACATACGCAAATATTGCCGATACGCTTGTAAAACTGGGCAGATACAAAGATGGGGCGGAGATGTATAAGAAAGCAATCGGTTTCCAGCCAGCCTCTTCATCTGGATATGAGATTGGACATAATCTTGCCCGGCAGAGAGAACTGAAGGACGGTTTCTATCAGGCATTATTGAGTGTCGTAGAAATTCCGGAGATTGTTTCAATGGTTAAAGTGCTTTTAAAATCTCCTGTTGTTTATCACCCTTCCAAGTTGTGGCTTTATTACATGGTATTTAATACTTTCCAGCTTGAAACAGGGGGGATTGGGAATTTTAAGCGCACCATTAACAACAATTATTTTAACTGGACTGGTGATTGGCATGTAAACCCGCAATTCCAGGCATTAAAAAAGGAACTGCACTGGTCAAGTGCTGATTTGGTAAACGCCGAAATGTCCGCCCATTTTAATATCGCCGCGAAACCGGAAGGATTTACAAAAGAAGAATGGAGGAAATATATACAATTCCTCTGTATGTTGTGGGAATTCACTGTCAGCAACGATCATCTGAATTTACTGAGTCAATTGAAAGAACCTGTGCTTGGCAATCCGATTGCAATAGAGTACAAAGGCCGTAATGTCACTCAGGATATTTGCAACTCTGTGCTGGAAGTCAACACAATTATGAAATTTATAAGCCGTAAACCGGAAGAAAAACTGAGGATTATAGAATTAGGAGCGGGGTATGGCAGAGTCGGTTATGCGCTCCTGCATGCTGTGCCGAATATCCAGGTAGTCATTGTTGACATACCGCCGGCCTTGTATGTGTCGCAATGGTATCTGACCGGCCTTTTTCCTGGACAGCGTGTATTTAAATTCAGGGATTTCTCCGATTACCGTGAAGTCAGGCAGGAATTTGAGGAATCTTCTATAGCTTTTTTGTCCCCTGCTCAGATTGGATGCCTGCCGGATCGGATGTTTGACCTGTTCATAAATATATCTTCTCTGCATGAAATGACCCTTGTCCAGATAGATATGTGGTTTGGCCACATAGATCGGTTGTGCAAAGGATGGTTTTATACAAAACAGTGGATTGAAAGCGTAAATATTTTTGACGGTATTACAATCCGGCGGGAAGATTATCCGGTGAAACCTCATTGGAAAGAGCTTTTGAACCGTAAAAACTTAATTTATCCTGAATTGTTTGAGGCTGTGTATAAGGTGCAATAACATAAAGAGAGGGTAAAATGTTCTCTGAAATAGACAAATGCCGTATTTGCCGCAATAGCAATCTTATAACCGTGCTTTCCCTGGGCGACCAGGCGCTTACCGGCGTTTTCCAGAAGCGTGTTTCGGATAAAATTTCAATCGGTCCGCTGGATCTGGTATGGTGCGCTAAATGCGGATTGCTTCAATTGAAACAGTCCTACGACTCGACTGAAATGTATGGCGATAATTATGGGTATCGTTCCGGTTTGAACGCTTATATGGTGCGCCATCTTACAAATAAAATCAAAACACTGGAGAATTTGGCCAGGCTATCGCAAGGCGATCTGGTTCTGGATATCGGCAGTAACGACGCCACCTCATTAAAAGCGTATACCGGCAAATACAGAAGAGTTGGGATTGACCCGACAGGGGTAAAATTTAAGGCTTTTTATACCCGGGATATCGATCTTATCCCCGATTTCTTTTCCCATGAAGCTTTTGTCAAAAAATATCCGCGTGAAAAAGCGAAAATCATAACGTCTATCGCCATGTTTTATGATCTTAAAGAACCTGCGGCTTTTGTTAAAGACATTGAAGCCGTTTTGTCGGATAACGGCATCTGGCATTTTGAGCAGAGTTATATGCCCTCAATGCTTCGCTCCAATTCATACGATACGGTATGCCATGAACATCTTGAATTCTATTCGTTCAAAGTAATAAAAAGTCTTCTGGAAGATCAGGGGCTTCGGATAACAGACGTGCAGATGAACGCCGTTAACGGTGGCAGTTTTGCCGTTACCGCGTGCAAAAAGAATGCGGATTATCGCTCCAATCACCCGGTAATTGAATGGATGCTGCGGCAGGAGGATGATATGGGACTGGATACGCCGAAACCATACCGGAATTTTGAAGAAAGGGTTTTTCTGCATCGGAAAAACCTGCGGGAACTGATTGAAGCATTGATCGGCGACGGAAAAAAAATAATCGGTTATGGCGCTTCCACGAAAGGCAACGTGCTGCTCCAGTTCTGCGATTTAACTGGCAAACATATCCCCTGTATTGCGGACGTCAATGAACAAAAATACGGCTGTTTCACGCCTGGAACCCATATCCCGATTATATCGGAAGCGGAAGCGCACGCCATGAAACCGGACTATTTCCTGGTTTTCCCATGGCATTTTAAGCACTCTATTTTAGAACGGGAGCGTGAATTTATTGAAAAAGGCGGCAAGTTCATTTTCCCGCTACCGGAAATAGAGATAGTATGACATGAATGAAAATATGAAAGACTTTATAAAAAGAACTTTAACACATTACATACCGTCGCTAAAGTACAATAATTCCTACTCGCAGGCCGGTGAAGATGTGGTAATGGATTTTTTATTACAGCAGACGGGTTTGTGCAAGCCACACTATCTGGAGTTGGGCGCTTCCCATCCGGTAGGCAGTAATAACACGTATAAATTCTATGAGAGAGGCGCAAGGGGAGTTCTGGTTGAGGCGGATAAAAATTTAATCCCGATAATCAGAAAAATCAGGCCGGAAGATACGATATTAAATATCGGCGTAGGTGAATATGACGCGCCGGAACAGGACTTTTACCTGTTTAAATCCTCCGCGTTAAACACCTTTAGCAGGGAAGCGGCGCAAAACATAGAAAAGAACGGCGTCCATAAAATACAGGCGGTTATTAAGCTGCCGGTTAAGACTATAAACAGCATTATCAGGGAAAATTTTGCCGCCTATCCGGATTTGCTGTCCATAGATATTGAAGGGCTGGATCTTCCGGTTTTAAAAACGCTTGATTTCACTGAATACCCTATACCAGTAATTTGCGCGGAAACATGCGGGTATAGTGAAAACCACCGTAAAGTAAAAAACAGGGATATTGAGGAATTCCTTAGGACAAAAGGATATTTTGTTTATGCCGATACTTACATAAATACAATTTGCGTTAATCATGTGTGGTTTGATTCGGCAGGGAAGAAATGAAAACCTTTATTGGAAATATGCCGCCAGGCAGGCGATTGAGGATATTAATCATACCCGGCCTATTCCCGTTCCCGCCGGTCAATGGAGGCAAAATCTGTATTTATTCATTTATTGAGTATCTCCGGTTTAAACATGAAATCCATTTATATTTGCCGTTAAGAAATGATTCTGAAATCGCTCTTGTTGAGGAATACAGGAAAATCTGGCCGGAAGTCGCATTCCATACTGTTCAATTATTCGCTTCGGCCCGAAGGCATTCTGCCTTAAGCGCGCTTTTTGCGATAAGAAACCAGGCCAAAATATTTTTTAATTATCTGGAAACGGCATTTAGCGCGAAAAAAGTGCAAAATTACGACAAGCCCCCCGGGTGGTGTGAAAATATTGAAGTTACTGTTCCGTTTGCTCCTTTCCCTGAGCAATTTGTGGCTAAATTGACGGAAATTTTAAAAAAGTTCGCTTTTGATATTGTTCAGATTGAATATACAAGCGCGATAAACCTGGTAAATGTAATTCCTCCTGGCCCCAAAAAAATCTTTGTTGAAATTGAGTCGCGGAGATCTGTTCTTAAGGATTACGGCAGAATTAACAGGTCAAATCAAGAATTTATTGATTACGTTGTAAAAAACACAAAAGATCTGGAGCATGCATTTATGAAGAACTATGATGCTTTGTTTACTTTGAACGATTTAGACTGCAAAGAATTGAAAAATGCCTTTCCTGGAATAAATGTCTTTAATTCGCCGTTTCCGGTTATGGATTCTCAAATCATTAAGAACGATGTTTTTGACGCCCCCATAAAATTGTTGTTTCTTGGCGGCGAAAGCCATTATCCTAATTACGATGCCTTGATCTGGTTTGTAACCGAAATAATGCCGCTGGTGCAGAATAACGAGAGGCTGAAACTTTATGTCACCGGCTCTTGGCAAAAAGAGACAATCAGGTATATCAGGCATCTTAATGGAAATGTGATTTTCACTGGGTTCCTGGGAGATTTAACCGATGTTTTCAAGGGCAGCATTTCCATCGTCCCTATAAGAATTGGAGGCGGCGGATTAAGGGCGAAGATTATTTATTCAATGGCCGCCGGTTCGCCGGTAATCACTACCCCCCTTGCGATAAAAGGGTTTAACTGCGAAAATAAAAAAGACCTGATAGTAGCCGATACAAAGGAGGAATTCGCCGGCGCTATTAACGAGCTGCTTTGCGATTTGCATTTATCGGGAAAATTGATTAAAAATGGAAAAAAGCTTATTGTAAATCAGTATGGTCAAGGCTATCTGGCTGAAAAAAGAGACAGCTTTTATCAGATAATCTGCAATAGCCTTCGACGCTGACCCGGAAGACCGCTACTTGCCGGCGCCGAAGTCGGAAAACCGCAGGCGCAGCAGCTGGGCCAGGAAAACGAAAGGCGTGCACAGTCTAACGTGGGAACGCCCGCCGGCCCGCTTTCTGTGGAGGATATCCGGCTCGAGGATGCCGAATCCCAGCCGCCGGGCCTTGACGGAGAGGAAGCTCTTTTGGCGCCTCCAGGAGATCCGCGGCGGTTTGCCGAAGCCGTTCTGGGATTGGCCCATGACGCGCCGCGTGCGACCGGCCTGGGTCATAACGCCAGAAAAAAAGCCGCTATCTTCGGCCTCCCTAAGTATATAGCCAGGCATCTTGAGGTTTACACGGAAACAGCAGGCTGTAAGCAGTGGAATCCGCTAAATTGTATCATAGTGCTAAAATGTGTAGTCAAATTTGTATAATGATATAAAAGGGAGGATTTTATGCTGGGCCGCTACCTGGAGCGGGATATACTTGCAGACCTGAAAGAGAAAATGGTTTTTCTGTCCGGGCCCCGGCAGGTGGGAAAAACCACGCTGGCGGCTGGCTTGGGAAAGAAATTTTACCCGCTCAAAACGCAGTATTTGAACTGGGATAACGGCGAAGACAGGCGTAATATGCTTGCCGGACGTTTTGAACCGGAGAAAGAGCTGCTGATTTTTGACGAGATCCATAAATATAAAAAGTGGAAAAACTATCTTAAGGGCGTCTACGATAAAAACAGGGAAAGTGTAAAAATACTTGTGACGGGAAGCGCGAGGCTTAATGTGTACAGGAAAGGCGGTGATTCGCTTTTAGGCCGCTATCACCATTATCGCCTGCACCCGCTTTCATTGGCGGAAATTTCCGGGTTCGGCTTTGCCGGTAAGCCTTTTGAGGCGCTAAATTTCCACAACGTCGGCGCAAAAGGAGCGGAGATTTTTGAAGCATTGCTTAAATTAGGGGGCTTTCCCGCAATCTATCTAAAAGGCAGCGCCAAACACCTGCGCAGATGGCACAATGAAAGGGCCGATTTGCTTGTCAAGGAGGATATACGGGATATTGAGAACATAAGGGACCTTTCCGCTTTACAGGCGCTTGTGGCGCTGTTGCCGGAAAAGGTCGGAGCTGTCCTGTCTATAAATTCGATAAGGGAGGAACTTTCGGTGAACCACCGGACGGCGGCTTTATGGGTGGATGTGCTTGAGCGGTTTTATTACCATTTTCGCGTATATCCTTACCAGAATTCCGCTATAAAAGCTCTTAAGAAAGAGTCTAAACTTTACCTCTGGGACTGGTCGGAAGCGCCCGATGACGGCCCCCGGTTTGAAAATGTAATAGCTTCCCACCTGCTGAAGTTCGTGGATTACCTTTTTGACGTGGAGGGGTATAGGGCCGGCCTATATTTTCTGCGCGACAGGGAGCAGCGGGAGGCGGATTTCCTGGTTACGCTGGATAATAAACCGTGGTTCGCCGTGGAGGTAAAATCTTCCGCAAAGAGCATTTCTAAACCGCTGAGATATTTTGCCTCAAAGCTTTCGGTGCCGTTCGTATATCAGGTTGTGCGGGCGCCGGGGACGGATTTTGTGCAGGACGGTGTGCGCGTGATAAGCGTCGGAAAATTTCTTTCCGGCCTTGTCTGACCGTGGAGAGGGGGGGGGAGTTCGCCGTGGAGCGCAAGGCCGGCGGGCGCGTGGATATTGCCGAGGCCAAGGCGGTGCGTTTGTCGCCGTCCACGAAGGGCTGATTCTCGGAGATGTAGTACGCGTAGGCGGCGGCCATTTCAAAGAGGGACGAATGCAGCAGCTTCCCGCCGAAAAAAAAGTCCGTGTTACTGGCGACACACCGGAAGACCGCTACTTGCCGGCGCCGAAGTCGGAAAACCGCAGGCGCAGCAGCTGGGCCAGGAAAACGAAAGGCGTGCCCAGGCTTACATGGGAACGCCCGCCGGCCCGCTTTCTGTGGAGGATATCCGGCTCGAGGATGCCGAACCCCAGCCGCCGGGCCTTGACCAGCATTTCCACGTTGAAGACCCAGTTGCGGGAAGTCAGGCCTATCGCCTCGTACGCTTCCCGCGTCATCATGACCGGGTAGCCGTTGACGTCGGTCACGTGGACCCTGAAAAGCAGTCCCACCAGCAGGTGATACGCGACCGAAAGGAACTTTCTCCAGGCGCCGTCCAGGCGATACACCCGCCGCGCCTTGCATACCGGCTCTCCCGAGCATATGGCTATGCGGCAGACCTTCGCCGCGTCGCGCGGATCTATCTCCCCGTCGCCGCAGGTGAAGCCCAGGTGCCGGCCGGCCGCCGCCGCCAGGCCTTCCGTGACGGCTCCCCCGTAGCCGATGTTCTTCTCCAGCTTCAGCAGTCTGACGCGCGGGTCGCCGGAGAACTCCTCCAGTATGCGCCGCGTCCCGTCGGAGGACGCGTTCTCGACCAGGATCAGCTCGAAATCCAGGCCCGCCTCCTCCAGCGCCTCCAGCGTCCCGCGCACTACCGGCCCGGCGCAGGCCTCCTCGTTATAGAAAGGGACTATCAGTGAAAGTCCGGGTTTCATCTCGTCCATATCTCGTACGTTCCTCTCCGTTCGAAGCGCCAGCCCTCCGCGCCGAACAGGGAGACCGTCCCGGGATGCCTGAGCAGGCGCACCTGTTCCACCGTGTTGGAGGGGATGCCGTATACCACGCCCTTGTAATCAGCGTCGGCCGCCGCGGCAAGCAGGCGATCCCTTTCCCACAGGGAGTTGGGGAGCCTCTCAGGCTTCAGCCCGGAAAGGCGCAGCGTGCCGTAGATCTCGAGAGGAGCGATAACTTTTCCTCCGTCCTTGAGGGCCTCTCCGGCCAGGGCCGCGGCGCCGGCCAGCCCTTTTCCGCCGTAATTGTAGGCGCTGTTATAAGACCCGGCCTGGAGCGCGTTAAGCGCGAGGGATTGTCCGACGAATACTGCGGTCAGTCCGGCCGCCAGCGCCCGCCTGGCTCCCAGCGTCTTCCTGAAGAGGACCGCGGCCGCGGCGGCGGGGAGGAGCGGAAGCGCGAGCTGCGCGGCGAGCTTCGCCGCCGGCAGGGAGAGATCCGCTCCCGAAGCCAGCGCTTCCCTCAGCGAGAACCTGAGAGAATAGAGCGGGTCCCCGGCGTAAAGGGCCAGCGCGGCCGCGGCGGCCGCCCATAGCGCCGGACCGGGCGCTTTAAGCGCGGCGCCGGCGGCCAGCCAGCAGATGAACGGCCAGGCGGGGATCTGGAACTTGGGGAAGCCGAACGGGGTTCCTCCCACGAATATGTAACCGACCCCTATGATCGCGCATACGGACAGCGAAAGCCTGTCCAGGGACGAGGCGGTTCCGGTGAAGGTTCGCGGCAGTCCGAGCAGGAAGAGGCCGCAGAGGGGAAGGCCCGCCCAGAGCGCCGCCTGAAGAACCTGATAATACGCCGAAGCCGGGGCGACGCTCTTGGAGAAAACGGCCGAGTACATATATTCGAACGGCGCGGCGAAAGGCAGGCCGTTCAGCATGCAGAAGAGGTAAAAGGCGAGCGCCCAGGCCGCCAGGCCGGCGGAAAGGGCCAGGGCGGTACTTCGCGTTCTGCCGCCGCCGGAACGCCTGTCCTCCCACGCCGCGTGCACGAGGAAAGCGGCCGCCAGCGGCACGCAGGCCGTCAGTTTGGACCACAGGCAGAAGAAAAATATCGGGGAGAGGAGGAAACGCCGTTCTCTGACCGCCGCCAGCGCCATGGCGGCCGCTCCCAGGGTGATCAGGGTGTTGTCCGTGTCCAGGACGAGGGCCGCCTTTATGAACGCGGGCGAGAGGACCAGCATGGCGGCCGCGGCCGCCGCGCGGCGCGCGTCACCGTCCGCCTCGCCCGCTTTTTTTATCAGGAGCGCGGCCGAGGCGCAGCAGAGCAGGCCCGTGAGACGGGCGGCCAGGGGCGAATCGAAGGCGGCGACGAGCCCGGACGTGAGAAGAAGATAGAGGGGCGGGTGTATCATCGACTCGCCGTCGAGCGAGCCGGAACCCAGGAAGTCCCAGGCTTTGACGAGGAACCAGAATTCGTCCGAAGAATAGGGCTCCCGGAAGCCGATAACAAAGAACAACAGCCCCGCCGCTCCGGCCGCGGCCGCTCGCAGTGCTCCCGGCACCGACTGCGGACAATGCCGCCCTGTTCCGGCCGCGAGGAGGCCCGGTGCCGGGCGTTTTTTTTCTTCGGAAAATGTCATCAGTCGGCGCCCCGTCGTCGAAAAAAAAGTATAGCAAATGAGAGGAGGTCAAAATTGGTATTATTTCAGCCGATGAGGCTTCTCCTGGCTATAGAGAACGCGTTTTACGGCGGAGGGGAACGTTCTTTCGCGGCGCTGGCCCGCGGCCTGTCCGCGCGCGGCTTCGAGGTTCATGTCGTTTCGTCCGGCGGAAACCCTTTCTCCGAGGAGACCGCGCCTTTCGCGGCGCTGCACGGCGCGTCCGGCCCGGCCCTTTTCGACCCGGGGTACGTTCTCCGCCTGGCCTCCGTTATCCGCGGCGTCCGCCCCGGCGCGGTGCACAGCCAGGGCGCCCGCATGGATTTTTACTGCTCTCTCGCCTGCCGGCTCGCCGGGGTTGAGCATATCTCCACCGTGGCTATGCCGGTGGATGGCTTCGACATCGGGCCTTTGCGGAAAGCCGCCTACAGGTTCTTCGGCGGCATCGGAGAGAAGTTGACCTCCCGTTTTATTACGGTCAGCGCGGCGCTCAGGGAAACTCTCGCCGCCGGGCACGGCATAGAGCCAGGCCTGATAACCGTGATCCCCAACTGCGCGGGGAGCGGATTCTTCGCTCGTCCCGCGCGGGACGAAGCCCTGGCCCGAGAGCTCGGTCTCGAAGGCTTTTCCGTGATAGGCGCGTCCGGAAGGCTCGTCTGGCAGAAGGGGTTCCCTCACCTGCTCGAGGCTTTCGCGGGCCTGCGGCGGTCCGCCGGCGCGCCCGCCGGGCCGCTTAAACTTCTTATCGCGGGTTCCGGCGAAATGGGGGATGAGCTGAAAAAGCGGGCCGCCGCTCTCGGCATATCGGACGCCGTATGCTGGGCCGGCTTCAGGGAAGATATGCCCCGCGTGCTGGCCCTCTGCGACGTCTTCGCGCTGCCGTCCCTGCTGGAGGGGCAGCCGATAGCCCTCATAGAGGCCATGGCCATGGGCCTGCCGATAGCCGCGGCTTCGCTGCCGGGGACGCTGGAGACGGCCGCCGACGGAGCGGAAGCGCTGCTCGTACCTCCGGGAGACGCCGCCGCGCTCGGGAGGGCACTGGGGGCGCTGCTCGAAGACCGGGCGCTGGCGGGCCGGCTGGGCGCGGCGGCCAGGCGCAGGGCGGAAAACGATTTTACGGAGAAGATTTTCGTCGAAAAACACGCGGTTTTCTACGGGACGGACTGATGTGCGGCATCTGCGGTTTCACCGACTATAAGAACGACTACCTGCTGGGCGCGATGGCGGCCGCGCTGCGCCACCGCGGGCCGGACGAGGACGGCTTCCATTACGACGGCGGGCGGGCCAGTCTCGCCAGCCGGCGCCTGAAGATAATAGACCTAGACACGGGCCGGCAGCCCGTCGCTAACGAGGACGGCTGCGTCGCCGCGGTCTTCAACGGCGAGATCTACAATTACAAGGCGCTGCGCTCGGACCTGGAAGCGCGCGGGCACAGGTTCCGCACCGCGTCCGACACGGAAGTGCTCGTTCACCTGTATGAAGAGCACGGGCCGGACCTCTGCTCCTCGCTGCGCGGCATGTTCGCCTTTGCCATCTGGGATTCCAGGCGCGGCCGCCTGCTGCTGGCGCGCGACCAGTTCGGCATAAAGCCCCTCTACTACGCCGAGGCCGGCGGATCGTTTTTCTTCGCGTCCGAATTAAAGGCCCTTCTTCTCTGCGACAGGATTCCCCGCGACCTCGACCCCGTCGCGATGGACGCGTACTTCACGCTTATGAGGGTGCCGGCCCCGCTGACCGCTTTCAGGGCTGCCAGGAAACTCGAGAGCGGCTGCGTCCTGCTGCGCGGCGGCGGCCGTACCGAGATACGGAGATACTGGGACATGAAGGCGCAGGACATGTCGGGTGTGCCCGAGGAGGAACTCCACGACCGCGCGCTGGCGGCGCTGGAAGCTTCCGTAAAGGAGCAGCTGGTCTCCGACGTGCCGCTCGGCCTGCTGCTGTCCGGGGGCCTGGATTCCGCCGCTATAGCCTCCTGTCTCGGCCAGACCGGGGCTTCGGTCACAGCCTATTCCGCCGGCTTCTCCGGCGCCGACTCGGCTTACGACGAGACCGGCAAGGCGGCGCTGGCCGCCGCCGCCTTCGGTCTGCGGCACGAAAAACTCGACGTTTCCGGGACCGCGGACTCCGCCGGGAAAGGTGTAGCCGACATATGCGTCAGGCTGGCCACCGGTTTCGACGAACCTTTCGCCGACTCCTCGGCCATCCCGACCTATCTCGTCACCAGGGCGGCCTCCGGGCGGGTGAAGGCCGCGCTCACCGGCACCGGCGGGGACGAACTCTTCGGCGGCTACCCGCGGCACCTCGGGGCGCTGCACCTGGAAAAATACCTCTCCCTGCCTCCGGCGCTGCGTTCGGCCGCCGCTGCCGCGGCCGCGCTGCTGCCCGAAGGCCGGGGCCCGCGGAACATAGCCGGCTGGGCCAAGCGCTTCTCCAGGGGCGGCCTTCTGGATTTCCCGCGCGGCTACCACAGTTGGTGCTCGTTCCTGGCGGAAGAGGAAAAGACTTCGCTCTATTCCCTGGATTTCAAGGCGGCGCTGGGCGGCGCCCGTTACGCGCCGCCGCTGCTGCCGCAGTCTCCCGACGAGATCATGCGCTACGAACTGGCCGGCTATCTGCAGGACGACCTGCTGACCCTGGCCGACCGCGCTTCGATGATGAACTCGCTGGAGCTGCGCGTGCCGTTCCTCGACGTGCGCCTGGCCTCGCTGATGGCGGGGATAAGCCTGCGGACCAAGACCGGCGGCGGCCTGGAGCCCAAGCGCTTCATGAGGAAAATGCTGGCGGGCCGCCTGCCGCCGCCGCTGCTGCGGCAGAAGAAGATGGGTTTCCAGGCCCCGGTGGCGCGTTGGCTGGCCGAAGACCTCTCCGACTTCGTCTCCGATATCCTCTCTCCGGCCGCGCTCCGACGCTCCGGCTTCCTCGACCCGATGGCTGTCGCCTCCATGCGGGGGGAACATCTTGCCGGCCGCCGCGATCATTCCGACAGGCTCTACGCCGCCATCATGTTCGAGCTCTGGCTGGATTCCGTGCGCCGCCTGACGGCCTCTCCGGTCAGCGCCGGCGGCAGGCGGCTCCACATCGTGATCGGTACGGATATCATACAGTCCGACGACGAAGGCGGCTCCGGCCGCGTAGCCTGGGAGACCGCCCGCCGGCTGGCGGCCCGCAGGCACAAGGTCGCGGTAGTGACCCGGGGAGCACCGGGCGGGAAACCGCTGGAGGTGGTCGACGGGGTGGAGATACGGCGCTACGGCGTAAGTCCGCTGTCCTTCCGTGCGGCGGCCGCGGCGCTGAAAGACCGGTACGGGCGCCCTGATGTTTTATACCTGCATCACCCTTACACGGGGATGCTCTCGCAGTCCTTCTTTCCCGGCGCCCCCTCGGCTTATTATTTCCATTCGCCCTGGGGAGAGGAATATTCCATACGCGGCAGGGATATGGGCTTCGGCGCGCCGCGGCTTTTACTGGGTTCTTTAGCCCGCAGGACGATAGAGCGACGGGTGCTCGGCCGCTCCCTCCGGGTAATGGCCGCCAGCGGTTTCATGGCCGAGAGGCTGAAGCGGGAACACGGGGTGCCGCCGGTGATAGTCCCGCTCGGGGTAGACACGGAAAAGTTCTCGCCGGCGGCCGACAGGGACGAGGTACGGCGCCGCCTCGGCGTGCCCCCGGAAAAGCTCGTAGTGTTCACCGTCCGCAACCTGGTCCCCCGCATGGGCCTGGAGAACCTGGTGACGGCCGCCGCCCGGGTCCTGGATAATATTCCGGAGACTCACTTCATTATAGGAGGGCGCGGTTATCTCAAACCCCGTCTGGAGGCGATGATAAAGGAAGCCGGGATCGGCGGCGGCGTAACGCTGGCCGGCTTCATCCCCGAGCAGGACCTGGCGGCCTATTACCAGGCCGCGGACCTCTTTATCCTTCCTACCAGGGAGTTGGAAGGCTTCGGGCTGGTGACGCTGGAGGCGCTGGCCTGCGGGACGCCGGTACTGGCCACGCCGGTGGCGGCCAATGTGGAGGTTCTGGGCGGGTTCAACAGGAGCCTGCTGCTGGGCGGAGGAACGCCGGAAGACATAGCGGAAGGCATAGAATCCTTCTCCCGCCGCGACCCGCGCGGCCGCGGCGCCTTCAGGGAAAAGTGTCGGGAGTTCGTAGAGAATAATTATTCCTGGGAAAAGCATTCCCTCGAGGTAGAGAAGCTCTTTTATGAAATGCTGTGAAGGGAGAACGGCCAGTGGAAAGCGTTGAGCGCTGCCCGGCCTGCGGGGCCTCCCCGCTGCTGAGCGCGGGCGGGCTGGCAAGGTGCCGGGCCTGCGGTCTGGCGCGGGCGGAAGAGCCTTGTTTCTCCGAGCCGCGCTATGGAGGGCTCGACGAGCGGGAGATATACTCCCTGTCCAAGTCCCGCATAATAACGGAGCTGGTCTCGGACCTTTCCGCCTTCAGGCCCGGCGGGGGGCGGCTGCTGGACGTAGGCTGCGCTTCGGGAGAGATCATGAAAGCGGCCGCCTCTGCCGGCTGGGACTGCAGCGGAGTCGAGATCTCTCCCCGGCTGGCGGCAGAGGCTTCTGCCGCGGGCTTCCCGGTCCACGCGGGCAGGCTTGAAACGCTGCGGACGCCGGATTCCTCCTTCGACGCCGTGGCGTTCTACGACGTGCTTTCTCTCGTGGAGGACCCGCGTCCGCTGCTGGCCCGGGCTTTCGCCCTCCTGCGGCCGGGCGGCGCCGTTTTCATACGCGAGCTCAACGCCGCCTTCCACCTGCGGGCGCTGGCTCTTTCCGGACTCCCCCCGCTGCGGGCTCTGGGGCTGAGGCCGGGAGTTGTCCACAACTGGAACTATACCCCCGCCGCAATGCGAGCCTTCCTCCGCTCCTCCGGCTTCGAAGGGATCAGGCTGCGCAATTCAAGGCCGACCTCCGGCGACCCTTACGCCACCGGCGGCCGGCTGGGAGCCGCGGCGGTCGGTATCTTCAAATCCGCTTTCTTCGCGGCGGCGAGGGCCGCCGGGGTCCTCAGCGGAGGACGGGTGCTTGCGGCCAGCGCTTTCGCGGCCGCCGCTTTCAAGCCGGGGGGGCAAAGGTGATACTGGCCGCCCATCAGCTGCAGTACATGCCGGGCCTGCGCTTCTTCGCGAAGATGCGGCGCGCGGACCTGTTCGTCCTGCTCGACGACGTGCAGTACGAGCGGCGGGAGTTCCAGAACCGCAACCGCCTCCGGGTGCCGGCGGGGCCGCAGTATCTTACCGTGCCGGTCATGGCGAAGGGCCGGTACGACGCCGTTATACGCGATATCCCGCTGGATAATTCCCGGCCCTGGGCCGCGGACCATCTGAGCGCGATAAAGATGAATTACGCCCGCGCGGCCCATTTTAATACTTACCTGCCGGCTCTCGAGGCGCTCTACGGCGCCCGGTACGAGAAGCTGGGCGAACTGGCGCTGGCCACGATCAACTTTCTGAGGGACGGTTTCGGTATAAAGACGCCGCTGCGTCTTTCTTCAGAGATGGAGATAAGCGCCGTTTCTACCGCGCGGCTGGCGGATATCTGCCGGGCGGCCGGCGCGGACGAATATCTTTCCGGCGCAGGGGCGAAGGATTACCTGGACGAAAAACTTTTTTCCGCCGCCGGGATAAAGGTCTCCTGGCAGAAGTTCGAGTCCCGTCCCTACCCTCAGTCTTTTCCCGGTTTTACGCCGGACCTCTCGGCGCTGGACCTGCTGCTTAACTGCGGCCCGTCGGGCGCAGAGTTCCTGTAAGGCCGCGGCCGCCAAAATAAAAAACCCCGCCGAGGCGGGGTTTTTTATATCGGGGCTCCCGGGTTCAGAATCCCGGGATGCCGGGCACGGCGGGCGGTTCCACGGCGGAACCGGAGCCGAAGGCGGAGTTGAGCGCGCCGAAGGCGCCGGTGATGATGCCGGGGTCGGGGGCGACGATGCCGGAAGGGGTCTGCTGCGCCCGGACGCCTGGCGCGGAGAGGCTCACGTTGACGGCGGCGTCGTACTGCTCGGCGGGGGTCAGCGGCCAGCCCCAGCCGGTCTCCTGTTCGTCGGGGGTGATGTTCAGCCCGGCCCGCTCGTAGGCGTACTCGGTGTAGCCGACGCAGTCAAAGGTGTCGGGCCCTTTCTGCTGCACGTGCGTCAGGCCGTAGTCCTTGCCCTGCAGGGCGAGGGCGGTGCGTATGATGGCCTCGCGCTGCGCGGCCGTGGGGGGCGTCCGCGCGGTCTTGACCGCGTAGAGCGGGCGCTTAAAGCGGCTGGTATAGTTGTACCAGCCGACCGTGCGCACCCCGCCGGGTTTGAAGTAGTTGGGGACGCAGTCGTAGATGACGGCCAGTATTTTGCCGTCCGAGACCCTGGTGCCGCCGTAGATGGCGGTATGGCCTATCGGCAGCATATCCACGAACCAGCTCGAGATGGTGCCGGTCTGGCCGCCGGTGTAGAGCAGGTCGGCCCGGGTGATGGCGCTGCGGACGGAAGAGGGGGCCGTGGAGAGGCCGCCGGCCTGGCCGAGGCGGTCCAGCACCTCGAAGGCGGCCGCGCGGACGGGCTCGGTCTCGTTCAGGTCGCCGGCTATCCCGCGCAGGAAGGGGGCCGCCTCGTCGGTCTTCTGCTTGCCGGCGCTGAAGGTTATGTTCATCTTGAATATTTCGTCCGAGGAACGGTAAAGCCGCTCTAACTCGCCGATGACTGCGGGGCTGGTTATCTCGCCCAGGGCCCAGACCGCGTCGATGGCGGCCAGGCGTGCGCGGAAATCGTCCTCGTAAACGCCCTTATTGCCGGAGCCGCCCAGGTAGGCTTCGATATCGGCCACCAGCAGCGGTACCGCGTGCTCGTTGCCCTGCAGGCCGAGCTGGCGGGCGGCGCAGGCGCGCACGCCGGGGTCGGCGGCGGCCGCGGAAGCGGCCAGGTCCCGGCGGACGGAATCGTCGGTGGCGGAACCCAGTATGTCTATCACGGAGCAGCGATAGCCGGGATCGCGGGAGGAGTCCAGGGCTTCGCCCAGCATCACCCGCGCCTTGAACGGGTCGGCCGCGGCCAGCCTCAGGGCCGGGGAGGCGTCCGAGACGGACTTGTTCCGCCCGGCCCCTTCCACGCGTTCTAGCAGGCCGTCGAGGGTGTCGGCGGCGCCGGCGTTAACTGAAATAGAGGTTATTACCGCAAATAAGATGGCCTGGACTTTTAGCATCCAAAATCCTCCGTGATTCCTACTGTATACAAAGTATAGCCGGACCGGGCCCGCCCTTCAGGGGTATAAAGGGCATCTTCGGGGCGTATTATTTACTATCCCCGCCTGGGCCCTTTGGGCAGGCCCTTCTGCCGGGGTTTACATGAAAAAATCCTATATGGTAGGATAACCCGGGGTTTAAACTGCTTTCCAGGAGCTTAAAATGAGGTTCGCGGCAATACTAATATCGATAGCGGCGTTCCTTGCGCCCTGCGCCAGCGCGCAGACGGCGGAAGAGGTGGGCAGGGAGATACTGACGGCCTACAAGAACAGGGACCTGGAAGGCGTGAAGCGCCACCTGCCGCCGGTCCTTGCCATGACGGTCGACAAGACGTTCTTCAAGGACAAGGCAATAAAATCAGAAGTGGTCGGTCTCCGCCGCTGGGACGGCAAGGTGCGGGAGGTGCGCTATTTCGCCACCAAGGCCGGCGTCACCGCCTCGGTCTATTACGACGAGGACGCCGATCCCGCCAAGGTCCGCACTTTCAACCTCAACAAGGCCGGCAATACCTGGAAGCAGGCCCTGGGGTCGTTCCTGGTCCTGGAAAAGGAAAAATTCGCGGCCTACGAGGGGAAGGAGCCGCCGGTCCGGGCCGCCGCCCGCAAAACCCCCGCCGCCGCCCCCGCAATAGTCCAGGGCGCGCCTCAGGACTCCCCGAACAAAGGCTACGTGATAGAGATGGCCGACGGGACGGTAGTAAAGGACCCCACGGTGTCGCAGCTGCAGAAGGCCTTCGAGGCGCTGGGCGAGGAGAATTTCTTCATAACCCTCAACGCGCCCGACGGGTTCATCACCGCCTCCCGCTCGGGAGCCGCCTATGACATCGAGTACAAGGACGAGCAGGGGCAGTTCGCTGCTATAGACGAGATGTCGGCGGACCAGGCCATGGACCTTTTCAGCGCCTATATCAAGCGGGAGAAGACCTGGAAAGCCAAGGCTAAGTGGCGCCCCTTCGACTGATGCCGCCCGCGCCGCGAAATGCGAAGCCCCCGGACCTCCGGGGGCTTTTCATTTTACGGCCGGCGGGCCGCCTCACGCTTTCCGGAGTGTGATCAGCGGCACTTCGGCCGGGGCCAGCAGGCGCATCGGCGGGCCCCAGGTGCCGGCGCCCGAGGTGACGTAGAAGAAAGAATCCCCTATCCGGTAGAGACCGTAAAAATACCTGTACGCCAGGCGCGTGAAGAAGTGGAAGGGGAAGATCTGTCCCCTGTGGGTGTGCCCGGAAAGCACCAGGAACCGGCCCTTCCTGGCTATGACGTCGTAGAGCAGCGGCTGGTGGCTGAGCACCAGGGCGAAAGGCTCGTCCCTGAGAGGGGCCAGCACCCGCTCCACGTCGGCCTCGTCCAGCCCGGCCGTCCTTATGTCGTCGAGCCCCGCTATCTTCAGCCCGCCCGCCTCCGCCGTCGAGTTGCGCAGCAGGTTTATCCCCATGTGTTCGTAGCAGCCCAGCGAGCGGTCCAGGCCGTAATAGTATTCGTGGTTGCCCGGCGCCCCGAACATGCCGAGGCGCGGTTTAAGGGCGGCCACCGCGCGTTCCAGTTCGGCCTCGCACCTGATGCCCGGGTCCAGGAGGTCGCCGGTGAAAACGATCAGGTCCGGCGCCTCCGCGGCTATCTTTTCCACGGCTCCCCTGAACTTCACCAGCTGGTAGCCGGAGTCTATGTGCATGTCGGAGATCTGCGCTATCTTCAGGCCGTCGAAACGGTCCGGCAGGCCGGGCACGGCCAGGTCGAAGCGCCGTATATCCGGAGTCCGGAAACCGTTGTAGAGCGAGACCGCGGTCAGCGCCGCCAGTATCGCGCAGAAGGCCCGCGGCGCCCAGGCGGGCAGAGGCCGGACGGCGGCGGCGAGCGCCAGTCTGAACCCGTCGTAGACCAGGAACCCCATGCCCCAGAGGAAGATCAGCCCCATCCAGATGAAGGCCGCGGTGTAGAGATGCTCCAGGGGGGCGTTCACCATGCGCCGGACGAACATGGAGGCGGGGGAGAGCAGCGCCATGATCAGCAGCGAAAGACGCAGGGCGCCGGCCAGGTGCGGGGCGAAGTTCCGGGCCAGCCAGCCGGCCGCGTAGAAGTGCAGCCAGACATAGACGCCCATCATCAGGGCGAAAACGAAGATGAATGCCGGTTTCATATCCTAACCTTTGACCACGCAGAGCGGCCTGAGCCTGGCCACGATCCGCGCCAGCCCCGCTCCCTCCACGACCCGCACCACCTGCCCGGCGTCTTTGTAGGCCTCGGGCATTTCCTCTCCCAGCGTGCCGCGCGCGGCGGCCATGACCGAGACGCCTCTCGCCGCCAGTTCGCGCGTTATATCCCGGCCCCGCGCCCTGCGCGAAGCCTCGCCGCGCGACATCAGCCGGCCCGCGCCGTGGCAGACCGAGCCGAAGGTCTCGCCCATCGCCCCCGAGCCGGCCAGCACGAAAGAGGGTCTGCCCATGTCGCCCGGGATGATGACGGGCTGTCCCGCCGTCCTGTATTCCGCGGGGACCTCGGGGTGTCCCGGCGGGAAAGCGCGCGTGGCGCCTTTGCGGTGCACCATGAGCTTTTCCGCGCGCCCGCCGGGAGCGGCGTGCTCCTCGACCTTGGCGATATTGTGCGCCACGTCGTAGACCAGACTCAAGCCCAGTTCGCGCGGGGAAAGTTTAAGCGCCGCCGCGATCGCCTCTCCGGCGCTCCACCCGAGCGCCTGCCGGTTGGCCCAGGCGTAATTGGCCGCCGCGCGCATGGCCGCCAGGTAGCGCTCCGCCTCGGGGCTGGAGCAGGGCGCGCAGGCCAGTTCCCTGTCGGGAAGAGCTATGCCGTAACGGCGCG
This sequence comes from Elusimicrobiota bacterium, assembly GCA_009773155.1. Classification (GTDB taxonomy): domain Bacteria; phylum Elusimicrobiota; class Elusimicrobia; order Elusimicrobiales; family UBA9959; genus UBA2231. The sequence continues at coordinate 11,655 of WOVA01000007.1, read as the reverse complement.
CGGCGGCGAGCATCTCGTCGATGGAATCCGCGCAGACCTGGTGGCCGAGCCCGCGCGAGCCCGAATGGACCATGACGGCGGCCATGCCTTTGGCCAGGCCGAAGGCCGCGGCGGCGGAGGGGTCCAGTATCTCCTCCACTTCCTGTATCTCCACGAAATGGTTGCCCGAGCCCAGCGTGCCGAGCTGCCGGCGCCCGCGCTCCAGCGCTCTACGGGTCAGCGCCCCGTGCTCCGCGCCCTCCAGGCGTCCGCCTGACTCGCAGCGCTCCAGGTCGCCGGCGTCCCCCATGCCATGCTCCACCGCCCAGCGCGCGCCTTTCTCCGCTACCGCCTTCTCGTCGGCTTTCGAAAGACGGATGGAACTTTCCGAGCCCACGCCGGCCGGCACGCCGGCGAAGAGCGCCGCCGCTACGGCGCCGCCCGCCGCGCGCACCCTGTCCGCGGAGAGGGCCGTGGTCAGCAGGCGGAGGCCGCAGTTTATGTCGTAGCCGACGCCGCCGGGGGAGACAACTCCGTCGCGTAATCCGAAGGCCGCCACGCCGCCTATCGGGAAGCCGTAGCCGGCGTGCGCGTCGGGCATGACCAGCGCGGCGCGGCGTATGCCGGGCAGGCAGGCGGTGTTGGCGGCCTGCTCAAGCACTTTGTCGTCGAGCGTCCCCTCTATTTGCGCGTCCGCGTAGATGACGGCCGGCACGGCCATGCCGGGGCGGGAGCCGGCGGGCAGCTCCAGCCTCCAGTCGTCCAGCCGTCTCAGCTTCTCTTTCATGCGTCTAGTATCACCCTTATTTCCCAGCCGTCCGGCACGGGACCGGCCTGAAGTTCATGATAGGTCGCGGCTTTGGGCATCAGCCCGCGCGTATGTTTTTTGGAACTGAATTTTTCACCCAGGATGACGGCGCTGAGCCTGTACTCGCCGCCGGAGAAGGAGTACCTGGCGTCGCACGAGGCGCCCAGGAAGCGCTCCTCTTCCGCGCGGTGTATGAGCTCGTTGAGGAATTTTACTACGAGGGATTCCAGCGTCGGGGCCTTGACCGTCAGCGAGAGCCCCCCGGCGGGGGCGACCAGCGCCGTGTCGGTCAGCAGCGAATAGAAGCCTTCTCCCAGCGCCGAGAAGGCCGCGTGGACGTCCGGCCCCCAGGCCCGCAGGCCGGCGTCGCCGGAGGAATCTATCCGCTCGAAAGGCATGGGAGGGCTCAGGCCGAAAGCCCGGCCAGGTCGTCGAGCGCGCCGCTTATCCTGGCGGGGTCGAGCTCCGTATCGATGTCGCTGGACGGAAGTATCGCCGCGGCCTCGCCTTTCTTGACCTCTACCTGCTGGTATCCCCTGTTCAGCAGTCCGCGGGCCGCGTCCCGGCGCCTGGCGTCTGAGAAGACCGACGCGAAGGCGGTGGCGTCCGGCGAGGAGCAGAAGAATTCGGCGTCGAACTCCGGGTCTCCCGTAGGCGCGCGCTTAAGGAAGGACCCCAGCAGCCCGGTCAGCGAGGTGGGCCTGTGTATCGTGAACGAGACCGGCAGGAAACTTTCGATAGTCAGCCGCAGCACCGGCGGGGAGCCCTTCCCTCCGGAGAGCACCGTCACCCTGAACTTGCGGCCCCCCTTCACCCCTTCCAGCCGCGGCCCCATGAAACCGGATACCGCCTGGGCGCTCAGGAAAGGGGCCAGGTCCCGCAGTTTGTTGAGCCGCTTGCGCATCGCCAGCTTGCCTATCAGGTAGGCTATGCCGATGATCGCCGCGTAAGCCAGCACCCAGAAGTACTTCATCAGCTCGAAGGGATCGAAACCGGTATCCATGAGGCGCCCCCTTTTTTACCGGCCCTTGTCGAAGAAATCGTTGCCCTTGTCGTCGACCAGGATGAAGGCGGGGAAATCCTGGGCCTCTATGACCCAGACTGCCTCCATGCCCAGTTCCGGGTAGTCGAGAGGCTCCACTTTCCGGATATTGCGCTCGGCCAGCAGCGCGGCGGGGCCGCCCGGCGAGCCCAGGTAGAAGCCGCCGTATTTTTTGCAGGCGTCGGTGACCGCCCGCGAGCGGTTGCCCTTGGCTATCATGACCAGCGAAGCCCCGCGCGACTGCAGCAGGTCCGCGTAGGAGTCCATGCGGCCGGCCGTGGTGGGGCCGAAAGAGCCGGACGGCCTGCCCGCCGGCGTCTTGGCCGGGCCCGCGTAATAGACCGGGTGTTTCAGGAGATAATCCGGCAGGGGCCTGCCTGAGTCCAGCAGTTCTTTGAATTTGGCGTGGGCTATGTCGCGGGCCACCACGATGCGGCCGTTAAGCGAAAGCCGCGTGCCGACGGGGTGCCTGGACAGTTCCGCGCGGATCTCGCCCATCGGGCGGTTGAGGTCGACGGAGACGCAGTTGGAGCAGGAAGAGAATTTAGCGCGTATTTCCTCCGGTATCAGCCGGCCGGGGTCGCGGTCCATCTCTTCCAGCCAGACGCCGTCCTTGTCTATGCGCGCCAGAATATTGCGGTCGGCGGAGCAGGAGACCCCCATGCCGACGGGGCAGGAGGCGCCGTGCCGCGGCAGCCGTACGACGCGTATATCGTGAGCGAAATACTTGCCGCCGAACTGCGCGCCGAAGCCGATCTTCTCCGCCGCCTTTAACAGCCTGGCTTCCAGCTCACGGTCGCGGAAGCCCCGGCCCAGTCCGTCGCCGGATTCGGGCAGGCCGTCGAGGTAGCCGGTCGAGGCCAGTTTCACCGTCTTGAGGCACATCTCGGCTGAGGTGCCGCCTATAACGAAAGCGATGTGGTAGGGCGGGCAGGCGGCGGTGCCCAGAGAGCGCATCTTGTCGACCAGGAATTTTTCCAGCGAGTCCGGGTTGAGCAGCGCCTTTGTCTCCTGCCAGAGCGTGGTCTTGTTGGCCGAACCGCCGCCCTTGGCGATGAAGAGGAACTCGTAGGCGTTGCCGGGCACGGCGTAGATGTCCGTCTGGGCCGGCAGGTTGTCGCCGGTATTCTTCTCGGCGTACATATCCAGCGGCGCGGTCTGCGAATAGCGCAGGTTCTCGCCCGTGTAGGCCTCCCAGATCCCCTGCGAAAGCCAGTGCGCGTCGTAGACGCCGGTGCGGATATTCTCGCCTTTCTTGGCCACCACCGTGGCGGTGCCGGTGTCCTGGCAGAAGGGCAGCTCGAAGCGGGCCGAGATGGCCGCGTTCTCGAGCAGGCAGTAAGCCATGAATTTGTCGTTCTCCGAGGCTTCCGGGTCGGCGAATATTTTCGCTACCTGCTCCTGGTGGGCGGGCCGCAGCAGGAAGGAAGTCTCGCGGAAGGCCTCGCGGGCCAGCATGGCCAGCGTCTCCGGGGCAACCTCCACGGTCTCGTGGCCGGGCTCGCCGAAGGCTTTAACGCCTTCTTTGGTGAGGAGGCGGTATTTTATGTCGGGTTTTTTGAGCTGGAAGATCTCGCGGTAGACGAACTCGGGCATGGTCTCTCCTGGGCGAAGGGGAACGGCGGCGCCTCCCGCGGGCGGTCAGCGCTTCGAGAGGAAGTTGCCCAGCAGGAACTCGCGGTTCATGCGGGCTATATTGGCCACTTTTACGTCCTTGGGGCAGACGGCCTCGCACTCGTACTCGTTGGCGCAGTTGCCAAAGCCTTCGGCGTCCATCGCCTCGACCATGGCCAGAGCGCGCCTGGCCTTCTCGGGCTTTCCCTGCGGCAGCAGCGCCAGCTGCGAGATCTTGGCGCCGGTGAAGAGCATGGCCGAGCCGTTGGGGCAGGCGGCCACGCAGGCGCCGCAGCCTATGCAGGCGGCCGCGTCCATGGCCTCCTCGGCGTCGTCCTTGTCCACCGGTATGGCGTTGGCGTCGGGCGCCGCGCCGGTATTGACCGAGATATAGCCGCCGGCCGCCATGATCCGGTCCAGCGAGGAGCGGTCCGCGACGAGATCTTTCAGCACCGGGAACGACTTCACGCGCCAGGGCTCTACGGTGATGACGTCGCCGTCCCTGAACCGGCGCATATGAAGCTGGCAGACGGTGGAATGCTCGTCGGGGCCGTGCACGTCGCCGTTGACCACCAGGCCGCAGCAGCCGCAGATGCCCTCGCGGCAGTCGCTGTCGAAGGCGATGGGGCTCTCGTCGCGCCTTACGAGGTCCTCGTTGAGCACGTCGAGCATCTCGAGGAAGGACATGTCAGGACTGACGTCCGGCACCTTGTAGGACTCCATCCGGCCCTTCCCGCCGGGGCCGGCCTGCCGCCAGACTCTCACGGTCACCGAGAACTTGTTGTCGCTCATATGGGGGCTCCGTTACTTGTAGCTGCGCTCGCTGGGCTTGATGTGTTCGAACTCCAGCGCTTCCTTGTTGAGCAGCGGGGCCTTGCCCTCGCCGGCGTGTTCCCAGACCGCGGCGTGGGAGAAGCCCGCGTCGTCGCGACGCGCCTCGCCCTCGGCCGTGCAGGATTCCTCCCGGAAATGGCCGCCGCAGGACTCCCTGCGCTCCAGCGCGTCGCGCACCAGCAGCTCCGCGAAGTCGATGAAGTCGGCCACCTTGCCGGCCCGCTCGAGCGTCTGGTTCAGTTCCTCCGCGCCGCCGCCCACTACGAGGTTCTCGCGGAACTCCTCGCGTATCCCGGGGATCTTCACCAGCGCTCGCTTAAGGCTGGCCTCGTTGCGGGCCATGCCGCATTCGCTCCACATCACGCCGCCGAGCTGGCGGTGGAACTCCGACGGCGTCTTCCTGCCCCTGGCGGAGAGCAGCAGTTTGAACTTCTGTTCGGCCTCGCCGGCGGCCTGCCTGAACTCGGGGTCCGAGTCCGCGACGTCCTCCAGCTTGTTCCCGGCCAGGTAGCCGCCCAGCGTGTAAGGGATGATGAAGAACCCGTCGGCCAGGCCCTGCATCAGGGCGCTGGCGCCCAGGCGGTTGGCGCCGTGGTCGGAGAAGTTGGCCTCGCCCATCGCGAACAGGCCCGGCACGTTGGTCATCAGGTCGTAGTCCACCCAGAGGCCGCCCATCGTGTAATGCGGCGCGGGGTAGATGCGCATCGGCGCCTTATACCCGTTCTCGTCGGTGATCTGGTAGTACATGTCGAAGAGGTTGCCGTATTCCCCGCGTATCTTATCCTCGCCCTTGCGCGCGATGGAGTCGCGGAAGTCGAGGTACACCGACTGGCCGGTAGGGCCGACGCCCCTGCCCGCGTCCACCTCGGTCTTGGCGGCGCGGCTGGCTATGTCGCGCGGCACCAGGTTGCCGAAGGCCGGGTAGCGGCGCTCCAGGAAATAATCCCTCTCTTCCTCCGGTATCGCGCCGGGCGCCCGCTTGTCGCCCTTTTTACCGGGCACCCAGATCCTGCCGTCGTTGCGCAGCGACTCGCTCATCAGCGTGAGCTTCGACTGATGGTCGCCCGAGCGCGGTATGCAGGTCGGGTGTATCTGCGTGAAGCAGGGGTTGGCGAAACCGGCGCCCTTCTTGTAGGCCGTCCAGGCCGCCGAAACATTGCAGGTGGCGGCGTTGGTGGACAGGTAGAAGACATTGGCGTAGCCGCCCGTGCAAAGCAGCACGGCGTGGCCGGCGTGGGTCTCGAGCTTGCCGGTGACGAGGTCGCGCGCTATTATGCCGCGGGCGCGGCCGTTCTTCATCACCAGCTCGGTCATCTCGCGGCGGGGGTAGAGTTTCACGGTGCCGGCGGCGACCTGCCGCATCATCGCGGAATAGGCGCCCAGCAGCAGCTGCTGGCCTGTCTGCCCTCTCGCGTAGAAAGTGCGCATCAGCTGCGCGCCGCCGAAAGAGCGGTTGGCCAGCAGGCCGCCGTACTCGCGGGCGAAGGGCACGCCCAGCGCCGCGCAGTGGTCTATGATGCCGTTGGCGACCTGGGCCAGGCGGTAGACATTGGCCTCGCGGGCGCGGTAGTCGCCGCCCTTGACCGTGTCGTGGAACAGCCGCCAGACCGAGTCGCCGTCGTTGGGGTAATTTTTGGCCGCGTTGATGCCGCCCTGCGCCGCTATCGAGTGCGCGCGGCGGGGGGAGTCGTGCATGGTGAAGACCTTGACATTATAGCCCAGCTCGCCCAGCGAGGCGGCCGCGCTGGCGCCGGCCAGGCCGGAGCCGACCACGATTATGTCGAACTTGCGCTTATTGTTGGGGTTGACCAGCTTCAGGTCGAAGCGGTACTTGTCCCATTTCTTCTCTATCGGGCCCGAGGGTATTTTGGCGTCTAGCTTCATGTTATCTGGCCTCCGTCGCGGCGACCTGGTAATGATGTTCGGCCTTCCTGTGGTCGAGTTCGAGCAGGAAATAGACCGAGATCAGGGCGAAGCCGATCATCGAGAGCGCGACCAGCAGGCCGCCGAACTTTATGAAGGGAGTGTACTTGGGGTGGTTCACGCCGAGCGTCTGGAAGGAACTCTGCATGCCGTGGCTCAGGTGCAGCGCCAGGGCCAGCGAGCCCGCTACGTATATCCCGACGAAGACCGGGTCGCGGAAGGCGGCGGTGACCATCTGGTAGAAGCCGACGGAATGATCGCCGAAGCGGAAGTCAACTATGTGGTATACCAGGAACGCCAGTATCGCTATGGCGGTGTAGAGCATCGTGGCCGAGCCCAGGGTGCGGCCGCCCTGCCAACGGCGCTCCTCGTAGCCCGACGGGGCGTTGCGCCAGTCCTCCCAGCGCACCCAGACCGCCGTCGCGATGTGCAGCAGGAAGATCGCGGCCAGGCCCAGTTCCGCGTAGAGGATGAGCGGGTTGGCCAGCAGCAGCGCCACATAACCGTTATAGGACTCCTCGCCTTTCATGAGCAGCAGGTTCGCGCCCAGGTGCACTATGATGAAAGCGCCCAGCGCCAGGCCCGTGACGGCCATGACGAACTTCCTGCCTATAGAGGTGAAGATCACGCGTTTTACGAATCCAAGGTCCATTTTTCGGCTCCGTTCCGGTTCTCCAGGGTTTTATGGAATGCAAGAATAATATAAATATAGCGGGGATTTGGCAAGGCCGTCCGCCGGCGTCCGCCGGCGGGGTGTTCCCGGTGTAGCATTTTCTAATCCAAGGATGAGCATGAGATCTCTCGTCGGTACTCCGGTGTTTTCCGCGGCCCGCCAATCTAATATATAATAATGGAGGGATTTCCATAGACTTGCTAATGCACCTTTGTTTCCGCGGAGGATTACGATGAAGAGTTTTAATTTATGCGCGCTTATACTCGCCGTACTTCTGGCCGCTCCGGCGGGCGCCTACGACAGGATAGACTTCAAGGGCCAGATAATCAATCCGATGATGACCAAGCCCGCGGGCGTCGCCTCCGACGGGGAAAAGGTCTACGTCTCCGACGCCAAGGCGAACGCGGTACTGGTCTTCGAAGCCGCCGACGGCAAGTTCGTGAGGAAATCGGACGCGCAGCTTAAAAGCCCCGCCGGCCTGGCCATAGGCAATGACCGCCTCTACATAGCCGATTCGGGCAATTCCCGCGTCAGCGTGACGGACCTGGACGGCAAGTACCTCTGGTCCTTCTCCGGCAAGGGTAAATCCCCGGGCCAGCTGACCTCGCCGCAGGGGTTGGCCTTCGGACCCGACGAGCGTCTCTACGTGGCCAATACCGGCGCCTCCAGCATAGAGGTCTTCAACGCCGACGGCATCTACCTCTACGGATTTCCGGCCAAACGCAACGACGGCGTGACGGCCGTGAAGCCCGTCGCGATAGCCGTCGACTTCGCCGGCAACATATTCGTCTCCGACCCGTCCAAGTCGCTGCTGCAGCAGTACGACCGCGCCGGCAAGCTGCTGCGCGAGCAGGAGATCCCCAATAACGGGCTGGCGCTGCACCCCGACGGGATAATCTATGTCGTGAACGCCAGGGAGGGCAAGGTCCGGGAGCTTGGCTATGACGGCTCCGTGATCGGCACCTTCGGTACCCGCGGCAAGGGCAGGACCGAGTTCCAGAACCTCTGCGGCGCCGCCACCGATCCGGCCGGCACGCTGTATCTCTGCGACGACGGCAATAAAAAGATCACCCACCTGAAGCTGGAGGGCACCAAGGGCGCCGAGGGCCTCAAGCCGGCCCCCCTGCTTGCCCGCTTCACCATAAAGGGCCCCGCGGACAAAGCGCCTTTCAAAAGCGACGTGCTGGCAGTGCGCAAGGACGGCTCTATGGTCGCCCATATGCCCGACGCCATGGAACTTGTGCTGATAGAGAAAGGCGTCAAGAAGACCATCGCCCCCATGGGCAAGCTGCCCGGACAGTTGAGGGCGCCAAAGGGCGTCTTCGCCGCCGCCGACGGCAAGCTCTTCGTTTCCGATACCGGCAACGACAGGGTGCAGGTCTTCAAGGCCGACGGCTCTTTCGATTCCCAGTTCGGGGGCTCCGGCGCCGGCGAAGGCAAGTTCAAGACCCCGATGGGCCTGACCGTCAACGGCAACGGCAACGTCTATATCGCCGATTCCAGGAACAAGCGCGTCCAGGCCTTCAGCCAGGACGGCATCTTTCTCTTCGCCATCGGCCCGCAGGTCGGCGGCCTGTCGCTGATGAACCCCGTCGACGCGGCCTCCGACGAGAAGAACAACCTTTACATACTCGACGCCGGGCTTAAAAAGGTCATAGTCACCGACCAGTCCGGCAAATACCTCTCGACCTGGGACGACTCCGGGGCGCTGGCCTCCCCGGCCTCGCTGGTCTACGACGGCAAGGGCTTCTTCTACGTGCTGGACAAGGGCGCTTACAGCGTCAAGATCTTCGACGCGGGCGGCCGCTTCCAGGCCTCTTTCTTCGCGCGCGGCGCGGGAGACCGGGAACTCAGCGCTCCGCAATTTCTGGCCTACGGCGGCGACAGGATACACATCGCCGACGCGGGAGCGGGCAGGATAGTAACTTTCGACATAAGCTATATACCCGAGGCCCCGGCGGACTTCGCCGCCGAAGCCGGGGGCAAGGGCGTGAAGCTCTCGTGGAAGCCGGCCGGGAACGACCGGATCAAGGGCTACAAGGTCTTCAGATCCCCCGCCGAAGGCGGCAAGTGGGCCGAGCTGGCCTATACCGAGAAGACCTCTTATGAAGACGCGTCGGCCGAGGCCGGCGTCTCCTACCGCTACCGGGCGGCCGCGGTCTCCACCGCGGGTTTCCCCGGAGAATACACTCAGACGGCCAAGGCCGCGGGAGCCGGAAAGGCGGAGGCGGCCAGGCCCGCCGCTGCCGCCCGGGACCCGCGCAATGTCTCGCCGGTCGAGATAGAGGCCACGGAACTCGACTACATCTTCTCGGCCAGCTACAAGCGCTACCTCAACAAGCCGGTCGGCCGCATCGCGGTGCGCAACAACACCGACAAGGCCTTCAGCAACGTCAAGATCTCTTTCCACCTGCGGGACTACATGGACTTTCCGCACGACTCCATATTGGAGTCCATAGGCCCCAAAGAAGTGAAGGAAGTCGACCTGATGGCGACGCTCAACAACAGGATACTGGGCATCACCGAGGACACGCCGATACAGTCGCAGCTCTCGGTGACCTATTACGACGACGGGCAGGAGAAGACGGTCACGCTGAACAAGCCCATAAAGGTGCTTTCCAAGAACGCGATAATCTGGGACAGGCCCGAGCGCCTGGCGACCTTCATCACCGCCAAAGACACGCCGGTCTTCGCCTTCAGCCGCTACGCGCTGCTGGAGACGGCCAAGCTGGAGAAAGAGAACGTCATGCTGGACGAGAATCTGGTCAAGGCCCTCTTCGCGTGGGAGGCTCTGGGCGAGGAGGGGATCTCCTACCTGGCCGACCCGGTCAACCCGTACTCCAAGGTCAAAAGCGGCGCCGACGAGCAGATGCTCGATACCGTGCAGTTCCCGCGTACCACGCTCAAGATACGCAGCGGCGACTGCGACGACCTGGTCGCCATGTTCTCCTCAATATTCGAGGCGGGCGGCCTGCGCGCCGCCCTGCTGGACTACCCGGCCCACATCGCCGTGATGTTCGAGGCCAGGGCGGCCGACGCCAGGGAGATCGGCCTGCCGGAGGAAATGCTGGTGCGCCACAACGACGCCTGGTGGATACCGCTGGAGACCACCATGGTCGGCAAGGACTTCTACGACGCCGTCTCGACCGCGGCCGACATGCACCGGAAAATGAAGGACCAGGTCAGGGTCTCGGACGTGCGCTCCGCCTGGTCCGAGTTCGAGCCCGTCACCCTGCCCGAGACGGAGGCCAGGTACGAGGGCGGGGAGAAGCTGGCCCCGCGGGTGAAGAAGGCGCTGGAGGCTCTGCTTAAGGCGCGCTACGAGCACATGAAGAAGTACTACGGCAATATCCTCGCCTCCGAACCCTCCAACGAGGACGCCCTGGTGAATCTGGGTCTGCTGCACGCGCAGCACGGGGCGGACGCGGAGGCAGGCAAGGCCTTCGGGAAGCTGCTCGAGGGGGACCCGGGCCACGCGGCCGCGCTGAATAATCTCGGCAACCTGGCTTTCAGGGCCGGCGACGCATCGGGGGCCTCGGAGTACTATCACAAGGCCTCCAAGGCCGATCCCTTCGACGCGGACATCTGGCTCAACCAGGCCCGGGCCTCGCTGAAGGCCGGCAGGAAGGACGACGCGAAGATATTCGTGGACCGCGCCGTCAGGATAGACCCCGAGCTCAAGGCCGTCGGGGCCCAGCTTCTTAAATAAAGAGGGGAACCATGGGAGGAGTTATGAACAAGGTGATGTTAACAGCGGTATTGTTCTCTTTCGGCGCCGGCATGGCCGTCGCGGAAGATAGGGGACCGGCGTCGTCCGAAAAGAAGCAGGAGCGCCTTCAGGCGAAGGACGATTCTTCCTGGCAGTCCTGGTATAATAATTTCTACAAGGGCCTGCGCTCCAAGGTACAGAAGAAGTTCGAGTCCAAGACCCGGGTCAGCGCGGTCGCGGCCGTGCGCGGCAGCAAGACCGGCAGGGACGCCTCCGAACTTTACTGGAAGGGCGGCGTTTCCGAGGAGGCCCGCAAGAAGGCCGACGCCGAGCGCAAGGCGCTGGGCGACGCGGTGGAGCTGGTCGTCAACGGGGACGCGCCGGCCGGCCGCGCGGCCCTGGAGAAGTTCATAAAGGATAATCCCGAGAGCGTCTATGTTCCCGACGCCAGGGAGGCGCTCGAGATGCTTCCCGCCGCGGACGCCGCGCCCGCCCCTCAGGAGACCGCTCCGGCCGATCCCGCCCCCGCCTCCGAAAAGTCCGGCGACGGCAAGTAAATACCGGAGAATTAAAAAGGCGGCCCACGGGCCGCCTTTTTTTTTGGTGCGCGCGGCATGCGCGCACACTTGGGGGTGAAAGTCCCCTACGGGGGTTGATAGAACCTACCGTTAGCCAAAGGCAAGGGTGTCCGCCGCGAGGCGGAATCCGAAGGAAGCCGGCGGCAAAGTCCCGGCCCGAGGAACACGAACCGCAAGCGAGGCTGGACCAGTCGGACGAGTTTGCCAAACAAAACGAAGTCCGAATCTATCCGAGGCTGGTCAAGTAGATGCGGCGGGTGTATGGGATGAAAGTGTGCGTACTTACCCGCGGAGGTCTGGCAGATAAGTCGCGAAGATGAAGTTCAAAGCGGCAAACCGTGCGGTAACGTACGGCTGAACTGTCAGAAGTCAGCAGAGGCCATAGTATCCAGGTCGTTCAACTGGAGAAGGGCTGAACGGAAGAAGGTGAGTAGCCTGATGTCTCGATGGGCGACATGCGGCATTAAATCCGGGAAACCGGAGCCTCGTGCGGGA
>WOVA01000064.1 GCA_009773155.1 Elusimicrobiota bacterium | reverse complement strand
CGCCGTCATGGCCGGCAGGGCCAGGATCAGCTCCCTCATCGGCCGCTCGTATTTCACCGCGTCGCGCGGCCCGACCAGGGCTCTTATCGACCCGGTGAACGGGTCCGAGGGGTCTTCCGCCATGCTATTCAACCGGGCCTGCAGTTGCTGGGGCATGCTCTCCTCCTGTATGCGGGGGATAGTCTAGCAGTCGCCTTAACATCTGGAAAATAGATAATTTAATATAATATCATCTATTAAATCTATGATTCCCATAACCTACCACCACCTTTATTATTTCTACGCCATCGCCCGGGCGGGACAGGACAGGATGTTGGAGCGCCTCAAACCTGTTCGTGCTGTTGAGTGCGCGGTTGGGTGGGTGTAGCGGCATTCCCCTGAAGTTCCGGGGGAAATGCCGCGAAGTTGAGACGGAGTGGCTGGACCGGCCGGAGGAGCGCCATAAAGCCATCGCAGTACCAGAAGCTCCTCCGAGTGTAGTACGCCGCAATCCGGATCCGGTACAGCTTTGCCCGAAAACGGGCGGCCTGACCGGAGGAGCAACGGAAGCGGCGGAGGTAGTATGGATTTTTATCCGGGAATATGCGCCAAAAGACCACTTTTTACGGGAGAATCATGATTTAAGCCCCTTTACCGAAGTCCCGCGTTTCCAGTTCCCGGCGCAGCGCGCGTATCTCGTCCAGAATCTGGCGGGTATGCGCCTCTTCCCCGGTCTTAAGGGACTCGGTGAACCGCGTCTGCATCGCATTGACGACCACCGCGATGAAGAGATTAAGCACCATGAAGGTGGCGACGAGCAGATAAACTACGAAGAACAGCCAGGCGTGCGGCGACTGCGCCATGACGCGGCGCGCGATATCCGGCCAGCCCTCCATCGTCATCACCTGGAAGAGCGAGAACAGCGAAACGCCGAGACTGCCGAAGAATTCCGGCGCTATCGCGCCGAAGAGCTTCGTCGCCATCACGGCCGAGACGTAGAGTATAAGTGCCATCAGACCGAGGACGGAAGCCATGCCCGGCAACGCGATGAACAGCGCCCCGACCACCTCCCGCATCGCGGGGACCAGCGAGACCGCCCGCAGCACGCGCAGGGCGCGCAGGGCGCGCAGGACGCTGAACGCGCCGCTGGCGGGCAGCAACGCGACCCCCACTACTATGAAATCAAAAACTCTCCAGGGGTCCTGGAAGAAGCGCCCGCGATGGACATAGAAACGCAGAATGAGCTCGACCACGAAGATGAACAGCGCCACGCGGTCCAGGAGCGAGAGTGCCGCGCCGAAGCGCGCGAAAACGGCGGGGGAGGCTTCCAGCCCGAGCGTAACTGAGTTCACCGCGATCACTACCAGGATCGCCCGGTCGAATCGGGGATGTTCGATCAGCGCGCGAGTCCGCTCGCGCAGATTCCATCCCGCCCCGCGTCCGGTTTCATTCATTCCGTTTCTCCCGCCGGCTCCTCATGGATTGCAGTAATCGCAGCGGGCTGGTCCGGCGGCCCTCCGGCCCGCCAGGCGGCGCGTCTCCCGCTGCGGGCATTTGACGCAGCCGTACACCTCGGCCCGCGGCTCGCGCGTGGGGGCGCCGCAGGCCGCGCAGGGCAAACCCGGGAGACGTTCCACCAGCCAGAAGCCCGGCAGGCCGCAGGCGGGGCACAGGGATCTGATTCTGCGCGCCAGGTCCCGCGCCGCCAGCCGGATGGTGACCCGGCGGGAGGGATGCATGTGTGCGCGCAGATCGTTTTCCAGAAAAACCAGACCGTTGTCCGCCTCCGCCAGCGCGCCGTCAAAAGCGTCCTTAAGGCCGGCCCAGTCGCCAAGTCCCTTACGGACCCTTGTATCGTGTTCGTCCCGCGGGCGCAGCACCAGACGATGCCCCGGAAAGCCGGCTCCGCTGGCGAATTTCCGCGCCTCTGTCCAGGAACCCGTCGACAGACTGGCACTTCTTGCTGGCCTCTGGGCAGACCCGGCGATTTCGATTCCGCGCAGTTCGTCGATAAACAGCAGAAGCTCGAGATTCCACGGGAGCATCCCCGTAAACGGGTCCGGGCCGAAACTGCCTTCGCTGGCCAGCCCCAGCGGCAGGCCGGAGAGCCGCATTCCGGCGCGCGCCTTCCCGCGCGCCGCGTCAAGCTGGCTGCCGGCGCGCGGGATCTCGCGGGTAAACGAACCGAATTGATCCGTGTCCAGACCTCCCACCCGTTCGACCACGCAACCCAGCGCGGCATTGAGCGCCGGCGCTATCACAAGTTCCTTGCCGTGCTGGGTAAGCAGCGCGACCCGCCGGCCGGCGTAGAACCTTTCCATTACGGAAGCCCGCCACCGCGCACCAGGCTCATAATCCGACCCATATCCAGCGTCGAAGCCTGCTGCCGGATCTGCGGCAGGTACTGCGTCTGCAGTTGCCTGGCCGGGCCCAACAGGCTTTCAAAAGTGTCGCGCAGCACCGCCACGCTCATCACCCGCCCGCCGGAGTAATAGCGCCTGGCGAGTTGCCCCAACGCGTAAGTGGTGGCGAACGAAGCCGCCATGCCGGCGGCCGCGCCGCCTATTTTATCACCGGTCCGCCCGGCGACTCCGCCCAGGAGCCCGCCCAGCAATTTGCGGCCGAACTGCTCCAGATATTGGGAGGTCAGCCCAACCCCGGCGGCGGCCAGAAACTCCTTGATATGTCCCTGATCGAGCGCGACGCCGTGCGCCTTGCCGATAGTGTAGACCATCTTAATCTGGATGGGGATAATCGCCATCGAAGCCCAGGACTGCGGCAGGAGTTCCAGGGCGCCGTTAAGCAGGGCGTAATTAAGGATGGATTTATCCAGTTCCGCGGCGGCGGCGGCCGCCGGCGGCGGCACGGCGGCCCCGGCCGCTGCGGCGGCCGGAACGACGGCTTCGGAAAGACCGACAATGGCGTCCGCCTCCTTTTCAAAGGCGGCGGTCCGGGTCTGCGACGGGCGCAGCCGGGACTTAAGCTCTCCGAGAAAGCGCGCTTCGGCCTCGCTCTGGCGTCCGTCCGCGTCGCAGACGCAGACCGCCATTTCATAAGCCAGCTGGCGTTCGCCGGGCTCCGGGAGGGCCTCGATTGCCTGTTGCAGCGTCACGCGCTTGAGAAGCACGTCCTGGTAAAGCCCGGCCAGGTCGGGAACTCCGGCCCCGGCGCCGAAAGATTCGGCGATACGGCGGATCTGGTCGCGCTCGCGGTCATGTTTCTCTCCGTCCGCGAAGGCGGCGTAAAGAACGACGATAAGAACCGCTTTTTGCTGTTCGGGGGTCATTGGTTTTTCTCCTTGGCGGCCGGGGGGCGTGCAACTCCGGTTGCGGGCGTCCGGCGGATAATCACCGTTACCACGCCGCCGCCGCTGATGTCGAGTTCGTAGCGCGCGGTTTTTGCGAGGTATTCGTGTTTTTCCTTTCCGGCTTCCGCGGAGAGGACCCGGTGAGACCAGCCCTTTTCCGCGAAACGCGCGGTATAATGGGCGGCCACCGCGCGGAAGTCGCCCCGGCCCCTGTAAGTCGCCGCCCGCTCCCCATTTTCCGCCGCGTAATGCACCCGGATAAAACCTTCGTATCTGGGGATATCCGCCGGCTCCTCGCCCGCCACGTCGACGCCGGGGACGGCGCCGGACGGCAGCCAGTTTTCCAGCGTCCGGCCGGCGACTGGCGCGAGGGCCGAGATTTTCTGCATGAGAGCCGGAATTTCAGCCTCCGCGAGAGCGCGCATCTCCGGCGCGGTCGTCGCAGCCTTCTGCACACCCGCCTCAGCCTGGCCACGGAGGGCTTCCAGGGCGGGGGGGGCGTTGCTCTTCAACCAGCCGAACAGGGAGAGAGCCGCCCAGCCGGCGAGAATAAGGAACAAAAGGCCCGCCGCCGCGCCCGCCAGCAGGATGTTCCGAAATTTACGCCGATTGCCCGGATTTTTTACGCCGAATAGCTTCCATGGTTCCATCTGTCCTCCTTGGTATCAGGTAACCGCGCTCCGCCCCGGTGTCCGCGCCGGTCCGCCTGGTTAAAGCGCGCGTCCCGGGGCGCCCTCCGCGCCGTCCTCTCCGGGTTTCCCCGCTCGTCGGGCGGCGCGCCGCCTGCGCCACCATTTTTCAGCCCCGATAACGGGCAGGATTATCGCGCCGACGGCGGCGGCCGTGAAAAGGTCGGAGACGGTGAGTGGGGCGGAAGAAAAAACAGCCTGCATGAACGGGGCGTAGATGAACAGCGCCTGCAGCGCAAGCATGGCCGCGATTCCGACAAAGACGAACTTATTGCTGAACACGCCAATCTGCAGAATAGAGTCGCGCAACGAACGGCAGTTGAGCATATAGAAGATCTGGAACATGATGACCGTGGTCACGGCCATCGTCTGGGCCCTGGCGAGCGCCGCGGGGCAGCCCTCTCCGGCGCTCCGGAACTCGTAAAGGAACAGGCTGATCGCCCCGGCCGTCATCAGCGCCGCGACGACTACTATGCGCGTGACGACGAACGCGTTGAAGAGCGGCGCGTCCGGCTTGCGGGGTGGACGGCGCATGACATTCGGCTCCTTCGCCTCGAAGGCCAGCGGGAGCGCCAGGGCCACCGTCGCCACCAGGTTTATCCACAGCAGCTGCGCCGGGGACATGGGCAGCAGCAGTTCCCGCAGCGTCAGCGCGGCGCCGTCCGCGATATATGCGGTCTCGACGAACGGGAAGAAAGCCACCGCCCACATCAGGATCAGCGCCAGCCCCAGGTTCGTCGGCAGTATGAACGCCAGAGACTTGAGGAGATTGTCGTAGACGCGGCGCCCCTCCTCCACCGCCGCCGCGATGGAAGCGAAGTTATCGTCGGCCAGCACGATCGCCGCGGCTTCCTTGGAGACGCTGGTCCCGGTGATTCCCATCGCCACCCCGATATTCGCCTGTTTGAGCGCCGGCGCGTCGTTCACCCCGTCGCCGGTCATCGCCACGACCTCGCCGCGGCTCTGGAGAGCCAGCACGAGTTTGAGCTTATGCTCCGGCGCCACGCGGGCGAAGACATTGCAGTCGCGCGCCGCCGCAACCAGCCGCTCGTCGTCCATCTCCGCCAGCTGCTCGCCGGAAATGGCTTTCTGGGCGCCAGGATCCCTTGAGAGGATCCCAAGGCGGGCGGCGATGGCCCTGGCCGTCGCCTTATGATCGCCGGTGATCATCTTGACGACTATTCCGGCCTGGTGGCAGAGCTCGACCGCCGAGATCGCCTCCGGGCGGGGTGGATCTATCATGCCCTGGAGGCCTAGAAACTCAAATCCCTCGCGCATATCGTCCAGGCCGATGCCGGCGAGGCCATGCGCGGGCCTGGAGGCGAACGCCAGCACCCGCATCCCGCCGGCGGCGTCCGTCTCAACCTCCCGCAGCACGGCCGGGAGATCCAGCGCGCCGCCGCCGGTGCGCCCGCAGCGCTTCAGAACGGCCTCGGGAGCGCCTTTGAGCAGGATGCGGCCGCCGCCTAGCGCGTTGAGCGTCGCCATGAACTGGTTTTCGGACTCAAACGGCAGCGCATCCAGCCGCTTGTGGAGCCGACGCGCTTTTTCCGGGTCCTGCCCGCCCTTGGCGGCGGCGACGAGAAGAGCGCCCTCGGTGGGATCGCCGTGTATGACCCACCGCCCCTGCTCCTGTGCCAGCGACGCGTCGTTACAGAGCGTCCCGCAGAGCAACAAATCCTCTATATCCGCCGGGACGGATGCGACCGGGGCGCCGGCGCGCAGAAGTTTTCCGTCCGGATCGTACCCGGAACCGGAAAGAGCGAAGCTCCCGGAAAGGGGAGTCCAGAGTTTCTGCACCATCATCTCGTTGCGGGTCAAAGTCCCGGTCTTGTCGGAACAGATCACGGTGGTGGAGCCGAGAGTCTCCACGGAGGGGAGCTTTCTCACGACCGCGCGGCGGGCGGCCATGCGCTGCACGCCGATAGCCAGGGCGATGGTCACGACCGCCGGCAGACCTTCGGGGATGGCGCCCACCGCCAGCGCTATTCCGAAAATGACGGTTTCGCGCAGGGCCGCCAGCCAGCCGACGCCGGTCTCGGCGACGGCGCGCCAGGTCCCTATCGCCAGCATCGCCAGCGCCACGACGGTTATCGCGGCGGTGATCTGAACGCTGATCAAGGCCAGGGCGTTAGTCAGAGGTGTCCGCAGATCGGTAGTTTCCTTGAGGAGGGCGGAGATGCGTCCGAGCTCGGTCCCGGAGCCGGTCGACACCACCACGGCGCTCGCGGTCCCGTAAGTGGCAAGAGTCCCCGCGAACACCATGCAGGTGCGGTCGCCGATGCCGGCGGCCGGCGCTGCGGGAAGAAGTGTTTTTTCCACCGGCACCGATTCGCCGGTAAGGGCGGCTTCTTCAACTTTAAGATTGCGCACCTCGATAAGACGCATATCGGCCGGCACTTTATCGCCGCCCGCCAACAGGACAATGTCGCCGGGCACCAGCTCTGCCGCCGGGATCGTCAGTCTCCGGCCCTCCCGCATGACGGAAGCGCTCTCCGCCGTCATGAGCGAAAGCGCCTCGATCGCTTTTCCGGCCTTGAACTCCTGAACGAACCCGACTATAGTGTTCAACACCACCACCGCCAGGATTACCAGGCCGTTCTTAATCCCGTCGGTGGGGTCGACGGCCATCGCCACCGCGGCCGAAACGAGAAGCACCCAAATCAGAGGATTGTTGATTTGCCGCCAGAGCAGATCAAAGGCCGTATCCCCCTTGCCGCGGGGAAGGATGTTCGCCCCGTATTTTGCGAGGCGGCCGGCGGCCTCCGCCCTGTCGAGCCCTTCCGATTTCGTATCAAGACGCTCCAGCGCCTCCCGCGCCGGAAGGGTGTGCCACGGCGGACCGTCTGGAACGAGCGGCGCGCCCGTCGGAGAGGTTAGAGGATGTTTATGTATCTTATGACCGGATTTTGTCATTCATGATTTTCCCGTAAAAAGTTGTTTTTTATCTAAAAAACCATTTTTATCTTTCTGTCTCTCGTCGAGAACGCAATTCTAAAAATGCCAGTTTTTGTGAAAAAAGGGACTTGAACTGGTATATACCCAAGTTGAAAAGAAGGGCCAGGCCGATCCAGACCACGCTCTATAAGGCGGCCTCGCGGAAGGAGACCACGTGCGCGTGGCGGCCGATGACCTTAAGGTCAAAATACAGCAGGCCGGCGACGGCCAGGTTTAATACTGTCCAGAGAATAGCTTCGTTGCTCAAGGCGTGTCCCTTATTCGTTATCCAGCCGAGTAAGCGCCGCTATCCTGTCCTCGAGGGGGGGGTGCGTGGAGAGCAGGGCCATGAAGCCGCCCCGGCCGGAGATCTTGAGCGCGGCCAGGGAAGGCTGGGACTCCAGCTCCGCCAGCTCGGAGTTGCGCTTGAGCGCTTTGAGCGCGGAGAGCATGCTCTCGCGTCCCGCCAGCGCAGCGCCGCCGGCGTCGGCCCTGAATTCCCTGCGGCGCGAGAACCAGGACGCCGCCATGGCCCCCAGCAGGCTCAGCGCTATTTCCAGGACCAGTACTGTAACCAGATTCACCATACGGCGCGACTCTTCCCTGAAGCGCTGGCTGATGAAGAACGCGGCCACCCGGGCCGCGAACATCACCACGGCGTTTATCACGCCCTGCACCAGCGTTATGGTGACCATGTCGCCGTTGGCCACGTGTGCCACCTCGTGCGCAAGCACCCCTTCCACCTGCGCCCTATCCATGCGCTCCAGCAGGCCCGTCGAGACCGCTACCAGCGCCCTGTTGCGGGTGGGGCCGGTGGCGAAGGCGTTGACCTCGGGGCTTTCGTAGTAGCCGACCTCCGGCATCCTGTCGATGCCGGCCGCCGCGGCCAGCCGGTGCACCGTCCGCACCAGGTCTCCCATTTCTCCCTGCGCCCGCGCCGGGTCTATCACCTTCACGCCCATCATCATTTTCGCCGTGACGCGGGAGACGGCCAGCGAGATGAAGGCCCCTCCCATGCCCCAGACCAGGCAGAAGAGCGCTAGAGCCTGGTAGTCGACGCCGCGGGCGTCCAGATAGGGTTGTATGCCCAGCAGGTTGAGCGCCAGGGAAAGGGTGACAACCACCAGTATGTTGACGCTCAGGAACAGGAACATCCGTTTAGCCATTATAATTATCCTTTTTAATCCGCAAAGACCTGCAGCCTGTGCCGCTGCTCCGCCGCGCTTTAACGCGCCCGCCGGCCGCGGCCTTCGCGAGCAGTCCGGCGTAATTCCCGGTCCGCCGGATAAAGACTTCCTTAAGCATTTTATCCAGGGCCGCCGTTTCCACGGGCAGCAGCTGTCGCGCGATACGGATCCAGTCATGGACATTGCCAGGCTGCGGAGCTCCGGCAGGCAGCGGTCCGGACCCGGAGCAGTCCGCCTCCAGGAGGCTGCGGTGGTAGACCCTGGCCACCAGGTAGGCGTCGTCGAGATAGCCGAACATGCCCATGCGGGCCTCCGGAAGCAGGTCGTCGGGGCTGTAAAGGTAAGCCATGGCGAAACCGTGGAGCCGGGCTATCCCGGACCGGGACCTGGTCCCGCCGATCCAATCGTGTATCCGCGCCGTCATGGCCGGCAGGGCCAGGATCAGCTCCCTCATCGGCCGCTCGTATTTCACCGCGTCGCGCGGCCCG
>WOVA01000063.1 GCA_009773155.1 Elusimicrobiota bacterium | reverse complement strand
CGAAGGCGGCCAGCGCCGCGGCGTCCCTGCCCAGGTCGCGGTACAGCACGCCCGCGTTGAGGTGGGCGCCGGCGCCGGCGGCGCGCGCGCAGGCGGCCGACGAGAAAAGGGCGGCGGCCTCTTCCAGTTTCCCCGCGCGGTAGAGCGAGGAACCTTCGGCCAGGCATCCTTCCGCAGCGGCGGCGGGCGCGGAACAGAGGAGGACAAGGAGGGCGAGGAGCAGTGCGGGGGATGTTCTCATGAGCGGGAGCGGGAACCGGTCCGTAAAAGGAAAGCCGCGGCCGGGAACGGGCTCCCGGCCGCGGCGGAGGGCTCAGGCGCCCAGCGTGGCCACCATGACGGCCTTGATGGTGTGCATGCGGTTCTCGGCCTGGTCGAAGGCGACGCAGGCGGACGACTCGAAGACGTCCTCGGTCACCTCGATGCCGTTCTTGAGGCCGAACTGCTCGCTGACCTGTTTGCCCACCTTGGTGTCGGCGTTATGGAAGGCCGGCAGGCAGTGCATGAACTTCACGTTCCTGTTGCCCGATTTCTTCATCAGCGCGGGCGTGACCTGGTAGGGCCTGAGCAGCTTGATGCGCTCGGCCCAGACTTCCTTGGGCTCGCCCATCGAGACCCACACGTCGGTGTGGATGAAGTCGACGCCTTTAACTGCCTGCGCGGGGTTGGAGGTTATCATGACGCGGGCGCCGGAGGATTTGGCTATCTCCTTGCACTTGTTGATGAGCTCCGCGTCGGGCAGCAGGGCCCTGGGCGCGCAGATGCGCACGTCCATGCCGAGTATGGAACCTATCACGAGCAGCGAACGGCCCATGTTGAAGCGCGCGTCGCCGACGAAGGCGTAGGAGATCTTCTCGAGCGGCCTGGAGCAATGCTCGGTCATGGTGAGCACGTCGGCCAGCATCTGAGTGGGGTGCCATTCGTTGGTCAGGCCGTTCCAGACGGGGACGCCGGCGTATTTCGCCAGCTCCTCGACTATCTCCTGGCCGAAGCCGCGGTACTCGATGCCGTCGTACATGCGGCCCAGCACGCGCGCGGTGTCCTTGACGGTCTCTTTGTGGCCCATCTGCGAGCCGCTGGGCTCGAGGTAGGTGACATGCGCGCCCTGGTCGTGGGCGGCCACCTCGAAGGCGCAGCGGGTGCGGGTGGAGGTCTTCTCGAAAATGAGGGCGATGTTCTTGCCTTTGAGCTTCTGCCGCTCGGTGCCGGCGTACTTGGCTTCCTTGAGGTCGGCGGAAAGCTTGAGAAGGAAGTTCAGTTCTTCCCTGGTGAAGTCGAGTTCCTTAAGAAAGTGACGATTGCGCAGGTTGAAGGCCATATTCGGGTTTCTCCTTTTTATACGGTGCAAAAGCGGCCGGCCCGGCGGGCGCGACCCGGATATTATATCCTTTTAAATAAAATTCGGCTCGCCGCTGCTGCGCGCCGCAACAGAAGCGGTTCGTGCAACAGGCTCTACGCGCTTTTTCATTTTCTCTCCATTGACCAGAGCTGACGGGAGTAATTCTATAAAAAAAGGGGCGGCCGCCTTACTCCCCCCCGCGAAGGCGGCCGCCTTTAAGCGGTCAATACGACCGGGAGCCCGCCGTTCCGACGGGCCCCCAAACCTGTATTAAGGATACAACTTGCGCTTACCCCGTTATATCCCCTTTTCAGGGGATACGACCCGGGACGGGCTCAGGGCCTGGAAAGGCCCTCGCGGATGGCGTAGCGGACCAGGTCGGTCTGCTTATGTATGGCGAGTTTGCGGGAGATACTGCGCCTGTGCCCGTGCACGGTGTTATAGGTGATGCCCAGGCGGAGGGAGATCTCTTTCTCCGAGAGGCCGTTGCCTATAAGACCGACTATATCGCGCTCCTTCTCGGTAAGTCGCGGTTCTTCCTGCGGGCGGCAGAAACGGGACGCGGGTATCACGCCGGAATAGCCGAAGTAGCGGGAGAGAGAGGCGCTGAGATAGCAGTCCCCGCCGTGGACAGCCCGTACCGCCGGGGCTATTTCCTCGGCGGCGGTCTCCTTTACAAGGTAGCCCCTGGCGCCGGCGCGCAAGGCCTTCTCGACGGTGGGCTTGTCGTCGTGCATGCTGAGCATTATCGCCCGCCCCCCGCGCGCCGACCTGGCCAGCCGGTCCAGCACCTCCAGACCGTTGGGGTGCGGCATGGCCACGTCCAGGACGTAAACGTCGGCCAGCCCGCGCGCGGCGGCTTCGAGGGCCTGGCGGCCGTCGCGGGCCTCGGCGGTGACTTTTATGTCCCTGGCGGTGCGGTGCAGGACGGACTTGAGGCCTTCGATCACCACGGGATGATCGTCGGCTATCAGGACGCGGATGGGTTTGCGTTTCATAAAGCGGCGGCTCCCGCCGTCACGGGGATATCGGCCCTGACGCGGGTCCCCCCGCCGGGCCTGGAATAGACGGAAAAGGAACCGCCGGCGGCGGAGGCGGCGTCGGCCATGATCTTGAGGCCGAGGCAGCCGGCCCGGGCCTTCCCTGATCGCGTCGGGCCCTGCGCGAAACCGCGGCCGTCGTCGCGCACTTCCAGCGTGAGCCACTTCCCGTCGCCGGAGAGCGAAAAATGGAGCGTGTCCGCGCCGGAATGCTTCTCGGCGTTGTTGAGCGCTTCCTGCGCCAGGCGGTAAATTATTATCGCGGCGGGAGAGGCGGAGAGGCGCTTCGCCCCCGAAAGGCGGCTGGTCCGGCGCACGCCGATTCCGGAACGGCGCGAGAAGGCGGAGAGCAGCTCGTCGAGCGCGCCCGAAAGGCCGGAGACCGGCAGGGCCGGCGGCCAGCTTTCCACGCAGGACCTTTTTATACCAGACGATAATTCTTTCAGGAGCGACCGCGCGCGGGCCGAGGAGGACAGGGCTTCGGCTTTGGCGCCCCTGCGGACATGGTCCTCCAGCAGCAGCAGCTCCGCCGAGAGTCCCACCTGCATGGCCCCGACGGCGTCGTGCAGGCCGGCGGCGAGCCGCTTCTTCTCCTCTTCCCGGGCCAGCATGATGCGCGCGGAAAGAGCGCGCGCCTCTTCCTCGAAAGCACGGCGCCAGGTGACGTCGCGCTCGATCAGTATGCCGTAAAGTTCGCCGCCGGACCGGAAATTGCGGGCCGTCACTTCGGCCACCAGAGGGGAACCGTCGCGGCGGCGCTGCTTCACCTCGAAGACGGAAGTATCGCCGGGCTGGAGGCGGCCGCGGCTGAGCGAGGCGCCCAGCACGCTCGCCGGCCTGCCCACCAGCTGGCGGCGGGAGTAGCCGTGCATGGCCAGGGCGGCCGGGTTGGCGTCCAGGATGACGGGGGCGGCGCCCTGCTTCAGCTGCAGGACGATGATGGAATCCCGGGACCGCTCGAATACCATCCGGTACAGGGCGCCTCCGGGAAGACTGACCTTTGTGCCTCCGCCCATATAGGACGGATATTGTCGCAAAAGCTGAAGCTAAAATCAAAGGCCGGCGCTACACAAAGGCCGGCGCCCGTCTGCGCGCGAAAGCTTATTTTATATAATGCGGACAGGAACGGGAGCGCCACAACGGAGAGGGAAGGACATGCAGAAAATCAAAGTTTTGCTCGTAGAGGATAATCCAGGCGACGCCGAGCTGACCCGCCAGGCGCTGGAGTCGTCCAAGCTGGCCGTGGAACTGGTCACGGTGGACGACGGCGAAAAAGCCCTGCTCTACCTGAGGCGCGAACCCCCGTACCGGGACGCCTCCCCGCCGGACCTGGTGCTGCTGGACCTCAACCTGCCCAAGGTCTCCGGCGAGGAGGTCCTGCGCGAGATAAAGGCGGACAGGGCCCTCAGGGGCCTGCCGGTGGTGGTGCTCACCTCCTCCGACGCCGAGACCGAGGTCAGCCGCTGCTACGCAGAGGGGGCCAACTGCTACGTGGTCAAACCAGTCGATTTCAGTTCCTTCATGGAGATCGTAGCGTCCATAGAACAGTTCTGGTTCTCCGTGGTAAAGCTAGCGGAGCGCAAGGCCGGCGAACCCGGGAAAAAAAGCGGCGGGGGCCGCTGAAAAAGAACATCAGGGAAACCTCATGACCAAGATCCTCTCCGCCTCACTGGCGGTCATCCTCTCAGCCGCGCCCGCGGCGGCTTCCGGGTCGATAGACCTCGATTTCTTCGACTTCGAGCGCGCCTCGCTGGAGGAACTGCTCGATATACGCACCGGCGTCTCTTCGAGAATGGAGTTCGCCGCGCGCGAAGCCCCGGGCATAATAACGGTCATAACCCGGGAGGAGCTCCTCAACTCGGGCGCGAGGAACATGATAGACGCGCTGCGCCTGGTACCGGGCCTGGACTTCGGCGTGGACGTGGAGAGCCTGCTGGGCGCGGGCGTACGCGGAAACTGGGGGCACGAGGGCAAGATCCTGGTGCTGGTGGACGGCCAGCGTTATAACGAGTATTTCCTCGGGACGGCGCAGCTGGAGCGCATACCCGTCGAGCAGGTGGAAAGAATAGAGGTCATACGCGGCCCCGGCTCGGTGGTCTACGGCGGCAGCGCGGGGCTGGGCGTCATAAAGGTAAAGACGCGCGGGGCCGGCTCCATAAAAAGAGGCGCCGCCTCCGCCTCTTTCGGCGCCATGCGCGGCGGCCCGGCGGGACACACCGCCAACCTGGCCGTGTCCGGCGCGGGCCCGGACTGGGAACTGACGGCGCAGTCATACAGCGCGGACCTCGTACGCGGCGACCGCCGCTACACGGCTTTCGACGGAACCTCTTATTCAATGAAAGAGGGCTCCGGGATGGAGACCCGCAATCTCAATATCGGCCTCAGGAAGGGCCGCCTTTCCGCGCGGCTCCTAGCCGACGTGCACAGGACCTGGCAGCGCGACGGCTACAGCACCAGCACCTACGCCGGCGCCATGGAGAGGAATTTCGACGCCTACTTCGGGGAATTAAAATACAGGTTCGAACCGGCCGAAGCCCTTTCGATAGAGCCGGTACTTAATTACACCTACCAGGAACCCTATACCGGCTACGACGCCGCGGAGTATCCCCGCGAGAAGAACAGCCATTCGCTGAAGGGGGCCGTGACTGCCGCTTACGCCGCCTCGTCCCGCGCCAGGCTCTCCGGCGGCGCGGAAGCGTCGATGGACAGGGCGGAACTGGAGCGGGCGGGCCGGCTGCCGGCCTACATGCTTTTCAGCGGCGGAAAGACCTCCGTGAATTACGGCAGCGCGGCGCTCTTCGCGGAAGCGGTGGCGGAGTACGGCTTCGGCATGGTCGCGGCGGGACTGCGCTACGACAAGCACGAGCAGTTCGAGGCGGCCTTCTCCCCCCGCCTGGCCTGGACCAAGGCCATGAGCGAAAGCCATTTCAAGGCCATCTACAGCGGGGCCTTCCGCGCGCCGGCCATAGACAACCTGACCGGCAATCCCGTGCTCGCGCCGGAAAAAGCCCGCGTGGCCGAGTTCGAGGCCGGCTGCAGGGCCCACCCCGACGTCTACCTGACGGCCAATATCTACGACATCACGATAGACGACCCCATAGTTTTTTACTCCGTCGGGGCCACGCAGTACTACGGGAATTACGGCAAGACCGGCACGCGCGGTTTCGAGCTCACCTCGCGGCTGAAGAAGAACTGGGGCTACGCGGACCTCTCCTATTCGTACTACGCCGCCGCCGGCAACAAGGTCGCTTATTACGACGCGGGCTCCGACCACGCGCTGCTGGGCCTGGCCAAACACAAGCTGACACTGAACGCCAGCGTCAAGGCGCGGGAAGGATTCTCGCTCAACCCGTCGGCGGTCTGGCATTCCGGGCGCTACGGCTACTATACCTACGGCCTCAGGCGCCGCTACGGGGACAAATTGCTGGCAAATCTCTGGCTCGCGCGCAACGGCCTGCTGGGCGGCCGGCTGGACGCCGGACTGGGCGTCTATGACATCTTCGCCTCGGGCTACAGTTACCTGCAGCCTTACGACAACGGCCACGCGCCGCTGCCCGCCCCGTCCAGGGAGATAAGGATGCGCCTCTCCTACGGGTTCTGAACGCATGACGAAGATCCCGGGCCTGCTGGCAGCCCTGTGCCTGCTCTGCGCCGCCCCCGCGGCGGCGCGGGACGTGGCGGCGGTGCTGGCCAAGGGAACGGGGCCATACTTCGAGACCTATCTCGCCTTCCAGCGGGCTATGGGCAGGCCGGTGACGCCTTTCGATCTTTCAGAGGACGAGAAGCCGCGCCTTCCGTCCGGCCTTAAAGTGGCGGTAAGTTTCGGTTCTAAGGCGGCGGCCCTCAAATACCCCGCCGGCACTACGGTCGTCTTTACGCTCGCGCCGGGGTATATCCCGGGAGGCGGTGCGAAGTACCGCAGTGTGGCGACGCTCCCGGACCCCGCGCTGGCGCTGCCCGCCTACAAACGCCTTCAGCCGGGGCTCAGGCGCCTGACGGTATTCCACCTGAAAGGTTCGATGGGGCCGTACCTGATGAAGATCTCTTCCTCGGCGACGGGCGCCGGCGTGGAGGTAAACCCGGTCTCCCTGTCCTCCCCGGACGAATTCCCGGAGAAACTCCGGGAGATGACCGGGAGGGCCGACGCCTTCTGGCTCCTCTCGGACCCGCCGCTGATAAACCGCGAGTCGATGATGATCCTTTCCAAGTTCTCCTGCTCCAACCGTATACCTTTCTACGCACCGACCGCGGGACTGCTCCGGCTGGGCGCGACGGCGGCCTTCGGCCCCGACTTCGGGGGGATCGGCGGTGCCGCGGCGGCGGCCGTCAAAAAGGCGCTGGCCGGGGAAGAACTGCCCGAGGTGACTTACGTCGAAAACCCTGGGATGTCGGTGAACCTGGAAGCGGCGGAGAAATGCGGATTCCCGCTGGCGAAAGAGGTTTTTCCAAAGTGAAACTCCGCGCGAAGATACTGCTTTTCATGCTCCCCCCGCTGCTCCTCAGCGGGCTGCTGATCTATTATCTCTCGGGCAGGGCCGTCTGCTCCACGCTGCACTCGGAGGCGGCCGCGGCCGCGGGCTCCGCCGCCACGAGGTTCGTCGATACCCACGGCGGCGTGTTCGCGGACCGCCGGGAGAAGGAACTGTTGCCGGCGCTTTACACCCTGATGCGCGCTGTCAACGCGGCTCAGGCAGGACTGGCGGACACCTCCGGCCTGCTGCTGGCGCACACGGACGTAGCCCGCAAGGGCCTGAAACTGGACGAGGTCTATCCCCCGGAGACCGGCGGCCCAGCGCCCTACCGCATAGACCGGCACGCGCCGGACGGCCTCATGCACGTCTTCATCCCCCTCACCGACGCCGGCGGGGAATCCGCCGAAGAGCTAACGCTGGCCGGCGCCCCTCATCGCGCCAGGACCGGCACGCTGGTGCTCTCCCTGCCGCTGCGGGACTCCGTGCGCGCCGAGGAATACATCGCCGGAAAGACGCTTATGATACTGGCGGCGGTATACGCGGCCATACTGCTGGCGGTCTATTTCCTGACGGGACTGGCCCTGCGCCCGGTAAAGCTGCTTACCGAGGGCACCAGGCTGATAGGGCGCGGCGACTACGGCGCGCTCATCCCCGTACCCTCGCGGGACGAACTGGGCGAGCTGGCCGCGAGCTTCAACGAAATGAGCCGCAGGCTGGCCGGCACCATAGTATCGCGCAACTACCTCGACGCGATAATCGACAATATCACTGAGATACTGGTGGTGACCGATACCGCCGGACGCGTACGGCGCGCCAACAAGGCGGCGCAGGCCGCGCTGGCAAAGACGGAGCGGGAACTGGAGGGTACGCCGGTGACGGAACTTTTCCCCTCCGACAGGCCGGGGTACCGGGCCTGGCTGAACGAGCTCCGCGAGCGCGGCGAGGTCCGGGACCACGAGACCGTCCTGCTGGCCGGCGGCGCCCGGGTGCCCGCGCTGGTCTCGGCCGCCTGGATGCGGGACAATAACGGGGACCGCTCGGGAACGGCCGTCATCATACGCGACATAACCCTGCGCAAGAAGTACGAGGCGGAGCTGGCCCGCTCCAACGAAGAGCTGCAGAGCTTCGCCTTCGTAGCCTCGCACGATCTGCAGGAGCCGCTGCGCACGATAACCAATTACATACAGATGCTGGAGGCGAAATACCGGGAGCGGCTGGGGCCCGACGCAGGCAGGAACATCGACTTCATTACAGGCGCCGTCGGGCGCATGAGGGGCATGGTGCGGGACCTGCTGGAGTATTCCAGGATAAACGCCTCTCTCAAACTGGAGGACGTGGACGCCGGCGCGGCGCTTGACTCGGTGATACGGCTGATGGAAAGTTCGCTGAAGGCGGCCGGGGCCGGCATAGAGCGCGGCACGCTGCCCCGGGTAAAGGCCGACAGGCTGCGCATAGAGCGGCTGTTCCAGAACCTGATCGGCAACGCGGTCAAATTCCGCGACGGCGCGGCCCCGCTGATCCGGGTATCCGCGGAGCGCGGCCGCGGCGGCTGGGTCTTCAGCGTGGCGGACAACGGGCAGGGCATAGACCCCAAGTACGCCCCGAAACTATTCAAACTTTTCGGCAGGCTGCACGGCGCCGCCGTGGAAGGCTCGGGTATAGGCCTGGCCGCCTGCAGGAAGATAGTGGAGACTTACGGCGGTGAGATCTGGTTCGAGTCCGAACCCGGCAAAGGCTCCGTTTTCCGGTTTTCGATACCCGACCGGCCAGCGGCCTGAACCCTCGCTACATGAACCCTTGAGCATGAACCCTTGAGCATGTTGCAAGCAAATAGAAATGTCCGGGGTAGCGGCAATTAGAAATGTCCGCTTTGTTGCTGCCTCGGTGGCCGCTGTTCCAGCGGTTTCTTGAATAGC
>WOVA01000062.1 GCA_009773155.1 Elusimicrobiota bacterium | reverse complement strand
CGCTGGCGGCGCTGGGGGCCTCGGTGAAGGGCCTTACCGTTCCCGAGGAGCAGCGCACGCTTATAGACGGGGCGGTGGGGCGCATGCAGGGCATAGCCGGCGATCTGCTGCGGCGCTACCGCGCGCCCGGCGCGGAGGGCAAAGCAAAAGTGGAGACCCGCTCATTGGCCGGCCTGATAGAGCAGGTCGTGGCCGAGAAGCGCATACAGCATAAGGACCGGGCCGGGCTGAAGATAGGATTCGTCAATTCCGCCGATGGCGCCAGGGCGGCGGTGGACCCGAAAGAACTGCAGCGGATTATCTCCAACCTGGTCAATAACGCCGTGGAGGCGCTGGACAATGGGGGCTCGGTGTCGGTCTCGCTGTCGGCGCCGGACGGGCGCGTCGTCATTAAGGTTGCGGACGATGGGCGGGGGATACCGCCGGAGATACTTTCAAAGCTCGGCCGGAAAGGCGAAACGCACGGCAAGGACGGCGGCACCGGGCTGGGGCTCTACCATGCCCGCACCAGCGTCGAGAGCTGGGGCGGAAGCCTGGCCATAATGTCGGAGCCGGGAAAGGGGACTTCGGTCCTTATATCGCTGCCGGCCGCCGCCCTGCCCCGCGATATCCCCCTGTATATAGACTCCGAGCTCGCCGACGGCGCCAAGGGCGAGGATATCGCCGCCGAGCTGTATGAAAAAGGTTTCTCCGACATCACCATGGCCACCGGCCATGGCCCCGATAAGTTCGCCCATATCCCCTGGCTCAAAGTATCCGGCAAAGAGCCGCCGTGGCCTAAATAGCGGGCCGCAAGCCAGCTTTTGCCGCAGCAGATTCTCCTCTGAAAATATTTTCACGCAATTTTGCTCAAAAAAACGGGCAAAAACCGATTTTTTGCCAAAAAAAGTGGATAATTGTCGCTTTTTACTGGCATTAAAATTGCTTCGTATTTGGCGTAAGCGGTTTAAAACCAAAAATTAAGGAAAGGAATACTAAAATGAAAAACAATGAGATGCTGCCGCAGGAGAACGTGGAGATATCCGAAGAGGCGATAATTGCCCTTATAGATTCCGATGAGCTTGAAATGCCTTCCTGGGACCAGAGCTGCTACGTGCAGTGATCAAAACAAGGCTTTGAGGCGGGCCGCGCGTGGACCGCGCGCGGCCCGCTTCTTGCATCGTGGTTTCCGCTGGCCACGGTGTAGCGGGTCAAATGATCAGCGCGGGTAAAATTGAGCGACGGAGATATGCCGGGAGCATTGCGGAACTTTAGAAAGCGGTTTCGGAAGAATGATAGAATTGAAACCGCCTTTCAGAAAGAGGGAAATAGGCTCCGATGACCTTGAGAAACTTTTCGGCGCTATTCTTAATTGGCCGGTAGAGCGGCAGGGGGCCCCTGGAGCGGGGCAGCCTGCCGGAACGTGCCGTTCCGGCGCAGCTTGACTGTGGTTTTTTTGGTATCCGGGAGAAAAACATGAAAGTCCTGCGGAATTTAAATCTGATAATACGCCCTGTCAACGACCTGTGCAATCTTGACTGCGCTTACTGTGATGCCAAGGAGCGTTACTCGCGCGATACGATATCCCGTGTGTCCGTCAAGCGCGAAACCCTTAAAAAGCTGATAGGGGACATCGGGACTTCCGGACTAAAGACGGTGCGTTTTACCTGGCACGGCGGCGAGCCGCTGCTTTTGCCGGATGATTTCTACGAGGATGTTTTTGAAATGCAGGCCGGGCTTTCCGGGGTGGAGTACCCCAATACGTTCCAGACGAACGGCCTCCTTCTGGACGAAAAGCGCATTTTATTATTTAAAAAGCACGGCGTGGCGATCGGGTTCAGCCTGGACGGGAACAGGCACGAACACAATGCGTACCGTTTCCCCGACAAGGAGCGCTTCGAGGCGTTGATGGCCAATATCCGCCTTGCGAAGAAACTCGGTCTGCGATTTTCCGTAATAATGGTCGCTCACGATAAGAACGTCCGCGAGATAGGGAAGATCTGCGATTTCATGGCCGAATTGGCTCCTCCGAACGGGTTCATAGTCAGCCCCCTTTTCCTGGGGCAGGGGGCCCTGGCGCCGCTGACGATCAGGCCGGACGATTTTTCGGAATTTCTTCGCACTCTTTACGACAAGCTGGAGCTGCTCCCGGGACTTCCATGTAATTACGTTTACGCGGTGAAAAAGGGTCTCGGCGGCGGAGTGCCGAAAATGTGCTTTTTCTCCGGCCGTTGCGCGAATTTCGTGTCGATAAACGGCGCGGGGGACATGTTTTCCACCTGTCACGAGAATTCGCGCTATTTTCTCGGGAACATCGACCAGGCGTCGCTCTCCGAGCTCCTGAAAAAGCACCTGGAGGTGTATTCTTCCGAGATAGAGCCGCAATTCGCCGGCCGGAGCATTTACCGGGAAATGGGCGGCGATCCCTCTCTGATCTATTTCCAGGGAAAGGGTTGCACGCGCAGGCTGGTCGACGGACTGGATCCGTATTTCCGCTCGTATACCGACCTGATAAGATATGCGCAGAAGAAGAAATGAAGAATCACGGCTTTAAACTAGAGGCCCGCTCGGTTTCCTTCGCGTTGCCGGACGGCCGAAAGATCCTTGAAAAAGTATCGTTCCTGGCGGATGGGCCATCGATCGCTTTGATCGGGCGAAATGGCTCCGGCAAAACCACGCTTTTGCGCATCCTCGCGGGGGAACTGGCGCCGTCCGGCGGCTCCGTCGGCGCCCGCGGCCGCGTCGTCTACCTGCCGCAGAAGATAGAACGCGCCGGGGGGCGGCTCGTGCGGGACCTGCTTGGGATCTCGGACGTGCTGAAGGCGCTGGAGCGCATAGAGGCCGGCGACGCGCCGCCGGAAGTCATCGAAGAGGTCGAGTGGAAGTGGGATACGCGCGCCCGCTGCAGCGGCCTGCTCCGCAAGGTCGGCCTGGAGCGGCTGTCACTGGACGCGCCGCTCCTGTCCCTGAGCGGGGGAGAGCTTCTCAGGCTGGCGTTTTGCGCGGCTATGCTGAAGGAGCCGGACATCCTTCTGCTGGACGAGCCCACCAATAATCTGGACAGAAAATCCAGGCTGAAGCTTTTGGCCTTCCTTGCCTCCTGGAAGGGCATAAAAATAATAGCGACTCACGACAGGCAGCTGCTCGAGTCGCTTGATTCCGTGGCCGAGATATATGACGGCAAATTCACGCTCTACAGGATGCGCTATCCGGAGTATGTCGCCTACCGCAGGGCGATGAACGAGGCCGCGGAGCTTAAGGCGGCTGAAACCCGCAAGCACCTGGCGAAGGACCGCAAGCAGCTCGGGGCGGTGATGGACCGCCGCCTCCACCACACGGCTTCCGCGGAGCGGCGGGTCAGGAAGGACGAGGGCGTCTGCAGGCTGAACCTTTCCTCCGCCAGGAGCAAAGGTCAGGCCACGACGGCCGGGATCAGGGAGATACATCTGAAGAGGATAGAGGCGGCGAAAAAAGAATTCCTGGAGGCGAAGGCGCGCGTACGCCCGGAGAACAGGATAGAGATAGACGTGCCGCAGGACCCGATGCCGGCCGGGAAGCGCATATTCGCGCTGGAGGACGTGAACGTTTTCTACGGCGGCGCGCCGCTGTGGAAAAGGCCGGTTTCCTTCCAGCTTTCAGGTAATACCCGCATGGCTTTGATCGGTCCCAACGGCTCCGGGAAGACCACGATACTGCGCCTCCTGTCCGGTAAGCTTCGGCCGGCGTCCGGAACGGTCTCGGTTCCGGCCTCCCCGGTGGTCTATCTGGACCAGTTTCTGGAATACCTCGATCCGGAGAGGACCATCCTTGAGAATGTCTGGAGCCGCGGCGCGGGGATGAGCGAATCGCTGGTGCGCACCCGGCTGGCCAGGCTGTTCTTCCGGCGCGATGCCGTCCATAAAAAAGTCGCCTGCCTCAGCGGCGGGGAAAAACTCCGCGTGGCGCTTGCGAAACTGTTCTGCGCCGGCAAGCCCCCGCAGCTGTTGCTGCTGGACGAGCCCACCAACAATATGGACCTGGATAGCTGCGAACAGCTGGAGAGCGCGCTGGCGGGATTCAAAGGGGCCATGCTGGCAGTTTCTCATGATTACAGGTTCCTGAACGCCATAGGGGCGGAAGATTTCTTCGACCTGAGCCCCTATTGCGAGGCGGAGCGACGATATGAGCTTTAGAAGTTCCTCTTTTGCCGTGGATTGCGGCCCGGCCGCGGAAAAAAGCGAACGGCGTTACTTTAACACGTTGTCCAGGCGGTTCATTTCCGTGCCCGGCAGCCTGGACTCGCTGGCGGCAGGGGTTTCCAGCGACGGGAAATTGACCGGGGTACTGAAGAAAGGCCTCTGGGTGACCGATGCGGCGGACTATGCCGGGGAAGTGCGGGAGGCTTTGGGGCTTATAGCGTCGGCCGGCGCCCGGAGCCCGGTGCTTAACGTGATGTGCACAATGACCACCCGCTGCAACCTGAGTTGCGGCTATTGTTTCCAGAACAACGCGGGACGCCGGGACGCCGACGAGCGCGTCCTGTCGGCCCTGCCCGGTTTTGTCCGTGATACCTTGCGCTCGAGGCCGGCCGTAAAAAAAGTGTGGCTGCTGCTTTTCGGCGGCGAGCCGCTGCTGATGCAGCCGCAGTGCCTGTCCGCGCTCAGTTCCGTCGGACAGGTCTGCCGCGCAGGGGCTCTGGAGTTCGAGGGAGGGATAATAACCAACGGACACGGGGCGGGTTCCGGTTTCTGGGAGAACGCCGCGGCGCTGGGGCTGAAAAGCGTCCAGATAACCATAGACGGGGCGGAACGAGAGCACGACTCCTTCCGTCGGCTGGGGGGGGGAGGGAACATACCGGCCGCTGATGAAGGAGTTCTCGGGCTTGTCCCGGGAATTGAAGGTAAGCCTGAAATATAATCTGACCGGGAACAGCACGGCATGTTTCGGGGAGTTCGTTTCCGATCTGGACGCCGCCGGGTTCGACCGGCGGAACACTCTGGTCGTGCTGGAGGCCGTGAAGACCGTGGATTATAACCCGGCGCGGCCGGAATATTTCAAGTCGGCATCGGAAGCGGCCGCCGACGCCTACATATCCTGTACGGAAGCGGCCCTAAAGGCAGACTGGAAGATATCTCTTTCGCACGTTTTCCAGCCGCCGTGCATGTATACCCAGGAAAAACCCTCCACGATATTGATCTGCCCCGACGGCCGCGTATCGCGTTACATCTCCGTCTACACCGGCGATCCCGATTTTTACGGCGGGGACGTGTTGGGCGAGGGGCTGCCCGCCTCCGGATACGGCGTCAGAGAGGAGATCCTCGGCAACGCGGGACAGTGCATGAAAGCGCAATGCCCTTACTTCCCGATATGTATGACAGGATGCCCCTCATTCAAGAAGATGGCTATGAAAAGCGTCAGGACCGCGTTCTGCCGCCGACCCTACTTTGAGCGAGTGGTCTCGGGCCTTTCGGCCCTCAGGGCGGCTCTCGCGCATGATTACCGGAAGCTCGATCTCTAGGCGCAAATTAATATGATGAATATCAAATCGGTACGTCAGATGGGGCGCGATGCCCTGCTTTTTATTTTCGGGCAGACCATTTCCGGGATAGGGGATATGGCGCAGCTTGTCGGCCTGAGTCTGTACGTTTACCGGGCTTCCGACAATATTTTCGCGGTGAGCGCGCTGTACGCCATAGAGGCGCTGTCCATGATAATATTCGGCCAGCTGGGAGGGCTCTTCGCCGACAAGTGGGACCGGAAGCGCTCCCTGGTGTCTTTGCAGCTGCTTCAGGCGCTGCTGATAGGGCTGCTTCCTTTTTTCGGCCGGGGGGTCGCGCTTTACCTGCTGTTTTTCCTCTTCACCGTCTGCACATCCATAAGCAGAGTGTTCCAGACCGCCATTTCAGGGGATCTGGTGGCGCAGGAGCATTATGAGCGGTTCCAGGGGCTTTATTCCTCTCTCAGGTCCTCCACCGTTGTGCTCGGTCCGCTGGTCGGTTCATGGCTCTTTACCTCCTACGGGACCAACGCGCTGTTCAGTTTCAATGCGCTCAGTTTTGTGATCTGCGCCGTTACTCTTATGGCCATTTCAGGATGCCGGGGCGCGCGGCCGGAGCGTCCAGGAGCAGGCAAACCGGGATTGGCGGCCAGTTGGCTCGAGGGCTACCGTGTGCTTATGTCAAATCCCAGCCTTGCCGCGGTGGTTCTCTCTATGCCCGTAGTAATGATGGGAACGGGGATACTAAACAGCGTCTTTATCGGCATAAGCACGGACCTTTGGGGGCTTTCCGACAGGCAGTTCGGGATGGTAATGGCGGCTTCCGGTATCGGAGGGATCTTTGGCGGGCTCGTTTACGGGAATATTCATTCAAGGATCCAGCCGAAAAGGCTTTTCCACACCGGCCTTCTGGCGAAGTCGGCGGTCCTGCTGGCCGCCGCCTATACAACGAATTTCTTGTCCGTGTTCCTGCTGCTGGTCTTTAACAGTCTTTTTTTCTCCCTCGTCAGTTCCGTGGCCGGGGTGCTGTTGCTGAGGGGAACCTCTTCGCTGGAGCGCGGCCGTGTCGCCGGCATCGCTAATTCCATGGCTTTCATAGCGATGCTGCTCGGCAGTTCCGTGTCCGGGTTCTTCGTGCTTCTCGGAGGATACAGGTTCACGATCATAACGATACTGGCATTCCATCTCTTGTGTTCCTTTTCTTTCTGGCTTGTCGGAAGCCGGGGGATATTGAAGCGGGAGGCGGCGGGAGCGGTAATCACGGCGGCGGGGAATTGACATGCTGAATATCTACGGCCTGGACGACCACATAATCGAGATATATAAGCAGACCCAGCGGCAACTGGAGGATGTGGAACTGCTGGAAAAGCTGCTGGGAGATGGCTCCCCGAAACGCGTGTTGGAGCCTTTTTGCGGTACCGGCCGCGTTTTTATGGGACTTGCCGCCTGCGGGCATGAGATTTTCGGGATGGACAGCTCGTCCAGCATGCTGTCGGAGGGCAGACGGAAGCTGGCCGCGGCCCCGGAGGGTCTGCGCCGGCGCGTTACGCTGGCGCGGAAAGACGTCATGGCAGAGGAGTGGCCGCGCGGGTTCGACGCCGTACTGCTCGCCAACAACTCGCTTTATGAACTGCCGTCCCCGGAGCTCCAGCTCGATTGTCTGCGCCGCGCCGCGGGATGCTGTCAAAGAACGAGCCGCTTCCAAAAGCCTGCGTCCGTACCGTCGCGGAGGGAGGGAAATGAGCGGATACCGCTCCAGCCGGTATCTGAACGTCGTGGACCTTGGCGGGACCACGCTCCTTTTTAACGGCGTCAACGGCTGCCTGGACGAACTCTCCGGAAGACCGGCCGAAATATTCCTGTCGGGGTCGCATGAGCGGCTTAACGAGCTTTCCGCCGCGGAGATAGAGGCGCTTCTCAAGAGAGGCCATC
Source organism: Elusimicrobiota bacterium (assembly GCA_009773155.1). Taxonomy (GTDB): domain Bacteria; phylum Elusimicrobiota; class Elusimicrobia; order Elusimicrobiales; family UBA9959; genus UBA2231. Next base: position 1,399 of record WOVA01000062.1, on the reverse strand, counting down.
TAACCTCCCTGTCGCCCGGGGAGGAACTTGCGCGTTTCAGGGAACTCGCCGGGGCTTTGCGCTACGGGCAGGAAAAGAGCTCCAGGGGCGCCGGGATAATGCTGCTGATGAGCTATAACTGCAATCTTGCCTGCAAATACTGCTATCAGCAGGAGCATCGGCCTCATAAGTCCGGGGCCGTCATGACCGGGGAGATGGTCGACAATATTTTCGGATGCCATCTGTCCTCCATGATCCCGGGGGCCGAGCCGAAGAACTGCAATATCTCCTTTTACGGCGGCGAGCCCTTCCTCCCCGCGAATCTGCCGGTGATACTATGGGCACTGGGTTACGCGAAGAAATACGGCATGTCCTCCAGCGCCATAACTAACGCCACGCTGGTCGACGCGATGCCGGAGCTCTTCGGCCCCGGACCGGGGCTGGTCGGCAGCGTCCAGGTCTCGCTCGACGGCACCAGGGAACCGCACGATTCCTCCAGAGTGCCGGCCGGCGGCGGTAAGACCTATGACAGGATACTCGACAATATCGCCATGCTGATAGGCCGGAAAACCCGCGTAAGCATAAGGCTGAATCTGGACCGCCGCACACTGGATTCCGTCCCGGAGCTGGTAAAAGACCTTAAAGACAGAAAGATACTCGGCAATCAGTTCGCCGGTATCTACGCCAGTCCGCTGCACGACAATATCGCCCGGGTCGACGCCACCGATTTCATGGACATGGCGGACCTTTCCTCCCGCGTCTTCGGCCTGGGTATAGATCTTGAGCATCCTGTCAGCCTCAGGGCCAACGAACTGAGCCGGCTTTTCAGGCTGAAAAAAGGTCTCGGGCTGACGAGGACCTCTTTCTGCATGCAGACGATGCAGCGCACGCTCGTGGTGGACCCCTTCGGCGATCTTTACGCGTGTTTCGAGGAAGCGGGCTATCCGGAGTACCGCGTCGGACGCGTTTCCGGGGACGGCGCGGAATTCTTCCCTCTTCACGACCGGTATAAGACCAGGCATATCGCCAATATGCCGGAATGCCTGGAGTGTTCCGTCGCCCTGGCCTGCGGCGGGCAATGCGGGGTAAAATGCCGAACCAGGACCGGAGATCTTTTCAAGCCGCATTGCGCGGACACCCGGGAAGTGATACTGGAGTCCATAAAACTGGCCTACCAGCGTTCCCGCGCCGCGGGGGAGTCCCCGGCGTCGCCCGGAGAGCCGGACCTCTCCTCGGTCCACGGCTGATATGACCGAGGCACCTGTCCCGCTGTATGAGAATCACCTGAAAGGGGCGTATTCCGTTCCCGGCGGCGATAAAGCCCACATTCCGCTTATCGCGGACAGGGTTCTTTCGAATTTATTCGGCAAACCCTGACCGCCTGTCACTCGTATAATGCCTGAGGCACCTCCAGCAGTTT
>WOVA01000006.1 GCA_009773155.1 Elusimicrobiota bacterium | reverse complement strand
CGGTCTCTGAAGACTTCCGAACCGCCGTATGCCGAACGGCACGTACGGTGGTGTGGGAGGACGGCGGGTGAACTAATCACCCGCCTCCTACCCGATTATATATAAGGAAGTGGTCAGGACAGGCTTCCTCCGGGGACACGCGGCGAGGAACATGAGGAGCTTTTTCCCCGAGCGCAGTGAGGGAACCGGCACTGCCGGACGGGCATGAATGTCTGAGGCCCGAGGCGCTGTGCGCCCGGGCCGAGTTCGTGCCCGGCCGAACGGAGTGAAGGTGCATCCCGGAAAAAGCGGACCGTGACGAGCGCGTGTCCCCGGGGGGAGGCTGTCGCTATTTCGGAAGTATGAGGTAAAGTTCGCCGGAGGCCTTCATGGAGCTGGCCTCCAGCTCGGCTACGGGGCCGGCGCCCCAGAAGATGTCCACGCGCCCCGGCCCGCGTATCGCCGAGCCCGTGTCGTGCGTGGCGGCCATCCGCGTGAAATCCCTGAAAGAAATCCCGCCGCCCGGCTGGGCCACCGGCCGCCGGGTCTTCATCACCACCGCCAGCCCGTAGGGCACAGGTTTGGGGTCCACCGCTATCGAGCGGCCGGGCACCAGCGGCGTGCCGATGGCGCCCTGCGGCCGGGCGTTCCTGTCCTTGACGCGGAAGAAGATGTAGCGCGGGTTGAGCGAGACCAGCCGCTCCTCGCGGCCGTTCTCCTGCCGTGAGAGGTACGCGATGAAGTCCTGGAAGTTCATCGACGGTATCTCGCCGCAGTCCATCAGCAGCCGCTGCACGCTCTTGAAGGCGTGGCCGTTGGCGCCGTCGAAGCCTATCTTGATGAGATCGCCGTCGGGGAAGCGCAGCACGCCCGAGCCCTGTATCTGGGCCAGCATGATCTGCGCCGGGTGCGCCGACCAGGCCGCCTCCAGCCCCTGGCCCGAGAGCCCGCCGGCGTAGATCTCGCCGGAGGAGAGGTGCCGCTTCATTACGCCGTCGACATAGCGCCCGTAGTCGAAGTCCACGCCCATGGCCGGAGTGGTCTTGACCAGGTCCGCCGGGCGCAGGTTGAGCGGGTAGCGCGACTCCGCCGTCGGGGCGCGCGTCGCCGGTATCTCGGCCTCGTAATAGCCGGTGAATACCACGTTGCCGGAACCGTCGTCGGCCACGGCGCGGTAGGCGCGGAACTCCGCGGCCAGCCTGGCCCGTTCTTCCGCGGGCGTCAGCCCCGAGGAGAAGATCTCCAGCAGCCTGGCCGAGGCGGCGCGCATCGCCGGCGCGGAGAAGGAATCCTTTCCCACGGTTATCCGGTAGGAATCTGGTTTTATTTTCCAGTAGGCCAGGTTGGTGCCGAGCGCCTCCAGCAGGCCGGCCCGGTCCAGGTCGTCGGCGAAGGACGGCAGCGCCGCGGGGGGGAAGGGGGAGACGTCTTTGACCGCCGGCGCCTCGTCGGGATACGACGCGCTCTCGGAGAAAAGTCGGAACTTGGGACAGGCGTCCAGCGGCTCGGCGGGCAGCACGGCCGACGGTACCGGGACACCATGCAGCATGGTGTCCCCCGCCGATGCGGCGTCCAGCGACAGGGCGGGCGGCCAGCCCGCGGCGGCGGGGCCGGCGGCGAGGAGCAGGGTCAGTAAAGCGAGGGCCGGGCTCATAGGGGAATCCTACTACAAAAACCGGCCCGGTTCAACACTTTTTCAGCCACGGCCCAATTCCCGCACCACCTCCAGCAGGTCCTGCTCCGATACCCTGGCTCCCTTATAGAGCAGCCAGCTGGCCCGGCCGGGCCGCCCCGGCGAGAAGCAGAGTATCTCGCCGGCGGACCTGCCGCGCCACCTGACTATGTACCCCTCGGGCGGCCCCAGCCGCCGGTAGAGGTAGAACCTCTCCCCGTCGTCCCGCTCGGCCAGCAGGCCGCCGCATTCCCATGCCCCCAGCTTCCACCCCATAAAGCCCCCTTTTCAGAACTCGAAGGAGACGAGCAGGCAGAGATGACCACCTGCCGTCTCCGCCAGCAGCGCCCTGGCGGCGAAGAGCCCGCCCAATCCTATCTTCCAGCACCTGCGCAACCTGTTCTTTTTCATGTCCCTTCCTTATATTACCGCGCCGGTATATGTTAAAATAGGCGTGCGACAACGTAGTGTCGGGCCGTCCGCCGGCCCCGGCCGTTGACTAGGAAGTCCTTAATAAATATAATTATCCTACAGCGGGCGTAGTTCAATGGTAGAACGTCTGCCTTCCAAGCAGATCACGTGGGTTCGATTCCCACCGTCCGCTCCACAGTTTTTGAAGTGTTTTGACGGATGCTTTTTATATGCGGACGGTGGGAATGTTCCTGATAGAAGAGGTTCGCTGACGCTCACGGTCACCCGCTTTCGGTTCTTTGTGTGTTTTTTGCAGTCGCTGGGGTAGCTCAGCTAGTAGAGCACTCCCTTGGTAAGGGAAAGGTCGTGGGTGCAATTCCCATCCCCAGCTTTCGATTTTTCGCGGTCGGAGAGCGTTGGTTTTTGAGAAGCGTATTCTCGCAGGAGCTCGAAGGCCGGGGATGGGAATCTTCCCGATAAAGGGAGTTAGCTGACGCTCGCGGTCCACAGCTTATGGATTTCTGCCGCGGTTCAGCGGGGAAAGCAGCGAAAGCGATATCTGAAAGGAGAAGAGAAAATGGCTAAAGCGAAATTTGACAGGACCAAGCCCCACGTGAACGTGGGCACCATCGGCCACGTCGACCACGGCAAATCCACGCTGACCACGGCGCTGGTCAAGATCCAGTCAGGCAAGGGCCTGGCGCAGCTCAAGTCCTACGCCGAAATAACCAAGGGCGGCACGGTGCGCGACGAATCTAAGACGGTGACTATCGCCGTTTCGCACGTCGAATACGAGACCGTGAAGCGCCACTACGCGCACATCGACTGCCCCGGCCACGCCGACTACGTCAAGAACATGATCACGGGCGCGGCGCAGATGGACGGCGCGATCCTGGTGGTGTCGGCCGCCGACGGCCCGATGCCGCAGACCAAGGAGCACGTGCTGCTGGCGCGGCAGGTGAACGTTCCGAACCTGGTCGTATTCCTCAACAAGTGCGACCTGGTGGACGACAAGGAACTGCTGGACCTGGTGGAAGTGGAGATCCGGGACCTGCTGAAAAAGTACGAATTCGACGGGGACAGGATCCCGGTGATCCGCGGCTCTTCGCTGAAGGCGATGGATGGCGACCAGGGCGAACTTGGCGTGCCGTCGATCGTGAAGCTGCTGGAAGCGCTGGACACGGCGATCCCCGAGCCGAAGCGCGAGACGGACAAACCGTTCCTGATGGCGGTCGAGGACGTATTCTCGATCACGGGCCGCGGCACGGTGGCCACGGGCCGCATAGAGCGCGGCCAGGTGAAGGTGGGCGACAACCTGGAGATCGTGGGCCTGCGCGACACGCAGACCTCGGTGGCCACGGGCATAGAGATGTTCCGCAAGCTGCTGGACTCGGGCATAGCCGGCGACAACGTCGGCATCCTGCTGCGCGGCATAGAGAAGGACCAGATCGAGCGCGGCCAGGTGTTGGCGGCGCCCAAGAGCTGCACGCCGCACAAGAAGTTCAAGGGCGAGGCGTACATCCTGACCAAGGAAGAGGGCGGCCGTCACACGCCGTTCTTCAAGGGCTACAAGCCGCAGTTCTACTTCCGCACGACTGACGTGACGGGCGGCGTGGAGCTTAAGCCCGGCGTCGAGATGATCATGCCCGGCGACCACGCGGAGATGAACGTCGAGCTGCTCACGCCCATAGCGCTGGAGAAGGGTCTGCGCTTCGCTATCCGCGAAGGCGGCCACACCGTAGGCGCCGGCGTAGTGACCGAGATCATAGAGTAACACGGGAGAGCCTGACGGCCGGGGGAAGCCCCCCGGCCGCCGGGACCCGGATGGAGATTTAAGATGGCTGACAGGATAACGATAACGCTGGGCTGCACTTCCTGCAAGAGGAAGAATTACCACTTTTCCCGCGGCAAGAAGAAGGAATTCAAACTGGAGCTCAAGAAGTTCTGCCGGGCCTGCGGCAAGCAGACCACCCACAAGGAAGTAAAATCCTGATTTCCGGGGGAGCGTCGGTTAACGGTAAACCAGCGGTCTCCAAAACCGCGACTGAAGGTTCGATTCCTTCCGCTCCCGCCAGATCTGTTCCCGACGGGGCGAAAGGTGAAGCCCCCGCCGGGCGAGGATAAGTCCGACTATGAATAAAGTAACCGGTTTTCTAAGGGAAGTTTACCAGGAGCTCACCAAGGTCACCTGGCTGCCGAAGGACGCGGTCATAAAGTCGACGATAGCCGTCGGCGTGGTGGTGACGATCGTGGCCATCTATATAAGCCTGGTAGACCTGGGCCTTTCCGTATTCGTGAAAGGCATGCTCGGAGGACGCTGAACATGGCAAGAGGCTGGTTCGTGATACACACCCGCACGGGTTTCGAGGAGCGCGTAGAGAAAGCGCTCCAGGCCAAGATAGACTCCAACGAGCTCTCCACCAGGCTTTTCCAGGTGCTGATCCCGACCGAGGATGTGGTGGCCGTGAAGCACAATAAGAAGGAACTGCGCAAGCGCAAGTTTTTCCCCGGCTACGTGCTGGTGGACCTGGAGCTCGACAACGAGAGCTACTGGGTGATCCGCGCTATCCAGGGCGTCTCCGGCTTCCTGGGCGACCCCAAGCCGGTCCCGATGGGCGAGGGGGAGGTGCAGCAGATCATGGAGCTGGCCAACTCGACCAGCGAGGACAAGCCCAAGCCGGCCGTGCAGTTCGAGAAGGGCGAGAGCGTCCGCATCATCGAAGGGCCGTTCAAGCACTTCATGGGCCTCGTCGAGGACGTAAACGAGCCCAAGGCGAAACTGCGCGTGACCGTGACCGTGTTCGACCGCCCCACCCCTGTGGAGCTGGATTTCCTGCAGGTGGAAAAAGTCTAAACAGAGGTAACCTACTATGGCTAAAGTCAAACAGATAAAGACCCTTATAAAACTCCAGATACCGGCCGGCGCCGCCAATCCCGCCCCGCCCGTGGGCCCCGCCCTCGGCCAGCACGGCGTGAATATCATGGACTTCTGCAAGCAGTTCAACGAGAAGACCAGGAAGCTGGAGCAGGGCGTGCCGATCCCGGTGATCATCACCGTCTTCGAAGACCGCAGCTTCATTTTCATCACCAAGATGCCGCCGATGGCCGCGCTGATCAAGAAAGCCGCGGGCCTGGCCAAGGGTTCCGGCGAGCCGAACAAGACCAAGGTCGGCAAAATGAACCTCAAGCAGGTGGAAGAGGTGGCCAGACAGAAACTGGTGGACCTCAACACCAAGGACGTCAAGCAGGCGATGGAGATGGTGAAGGGCACCGCCCGCTCGATGGGCGTCGAGATCGAGGGATAAAAAATTCTTACGAGGAAGCGGGACCTTCCCGCGCATGAACCTCGGGGGCCTTACGGCCCTGGAAAAAACAAGGAGAGAACTAAAATGGGAAAAAGACTCAATGACCTCAGGAAAGACCTGGATCTTTCCAAAAAATATACCCTGGCCGAGGCCATGGGGATAATAAAGAAGAGCGCCACCGCCAAGTTCGACGAGACCGTGGAGGTCCACGTCCGCCTGGGCATAGACCCCAAGCAGTCGGACCAGTCGGTCCGCGGCACGGTGCCGCTCCCGCACGGCAGCGGCAAGTCCAAGAAGATCGCCGTCATCGCCAAGGGCGAGAAGGCCGCCGAGGCCACCGCCGCCGGCGCCGACAAGGTGGGCGCGGCCGAGCTGATCGAGGAGATCGCCAAGGGCATGATGGACTTCGACGTGCTGGTGGTCACCCCCGATATGATGAAGGACATCACCCGGCTGGGCAAGACGCTGGGCCCGCGCGGCCTGATGCCCAACCCCAAGAGCGGGACCGTCACGCTGGACGTCAAGAAAGCCGTGAAGGAACTCAAGGCCGGCCGCGTGGAGTTCAAGAACGACGCGCAGGGCCTCATCCACGTGCCCGTCGGCAAAGCCTCGTTCCCCGGGGAGAAGCTGGCCGAGAACGCGCAGACCGTGCTGGACGCCATTCTCAAGTCCAAGCCCTCGTCGTCCAAGGGCGTGTACCTGCAGTCGGTGTTCGTATCTTCCACCATGGGGCCGGGAGTCCCGGTCATAGCGGAGCAGAAGCTCTAAGAAACCAGAAAGGCCGCCCGTCCGCAAGACGGGCGGCCTTCTTTAATAGACACGTCAGGGAGGGGTTAATGGGCAAACTTAAGACACTGGCGGCCGCCGCGGCCGCGCTGGCGCTGTCCGCCACGTATTCCTTCGCCGGAGAGGCGAACCTTATCATACCGTCGCTCTCCCAGGCCACGTTCCTGGATGGGATAGGCGGAGACACTCTGCTGATGTGGGGCATGGTGATCTGCTTCCTGGGCATCTTCTTCGGCCTGGTGCAGTCGATGCAGATCTCCCGGCTGCCGGTCCATAAGTCGATGCTTGAGATCTCCGAGCTGATCTACGAGACCTGCAAGACCTACCTGCTGACGCAGGGCAAGTTCCTGGCGATACTCTGGGCCTTCATCGCGGCCATCATGATCTTCTACTTCGGCTACCTGCTGGAGTTCAACGCGCTGCAGCTTACCGTCATCGTCATCTCCAGCATAGTCGGCATCCTGGGCTCCTACGCGGTGGCCTGGTTCGGCATAAGGATAAACACCTACGCCAACAGCCGTACCGCCTTCGCCGCCCTTAAGGGCCTCCCCTTCCCCGTCATGCAGATCCCGCTCAAGGCCGGCATGTCGATAGGCATGCTGCTGATCTCCGTTGAGCTGGTGCTGATGCTGGCGATACTGCTCTTCATCCCCGGCGACTACGCCGGCCCCTGCTTCATCGGCTTCGCGATCGGCGAGTCGCTGGGCGCGGCCGCGCTGCGCATAGCCGGCGGCATCTTCACCAAGATAGCCGACATCGGCTCGGACCTGATGAAGATAGTCTTCAAGATCAAGGAAGACGACGTCCGCAACCCCGGCGTCATAGCCGACTGCACCGGCGACAATGCCGGCGACTCCGTGGGCCCGACGGCCGACGGCTTCGAGACCTACGGCGTGACCGGCGTGGCGCTGATCGCCTTCATCATCCTGGCCGTGCCCGAGGCCCTGGTCCAGGTGCAGCTGCTGGTCTGGATCTTCGTCATGCGCATAGGCATGATCTTCACCAGCGCCGCCTCCTACCTTCTCAACGGGGTGTGGGCCAAGGCGGTCTACGGCGAGTCGAAGAAGTTCGACTTCGAGATACCGCTGACCACGCTGGTCTGGCTGACCTCGCTGGTCTCGATAGGCATGACTTATCTGCTCTCGTACCTGCTCATAGCGGAGCTGGGCGACGGCACGCTGTGGTGGAAGCTGTCCACCATCATCAGCTGCGGCACCATCGCCGGCGCGCTGATACCGGAGCTGGTTAAGATCTTCACCTCCACCAAGTCCTCGCACGTGCGCGAGGTGGTGGCCGCTTCCAAAGAGGGCGGGGCTTCGCTCAACATCCTCTCTGGCCTGGTCGCCGGCAACTTCAGCGCTTATTGGATGGGCGTCGCCATCATCGCCCTGATGGCCATCGGCTACATAGTCAGCGAGACCGGCCTGGCGGCCATTATGGCGGCGCCGGCCATCTTCTCGTTCGGCCTGATAGCGTTCGGCTTCCTGGGCATGGGGCCGGTCACGATAGCCGTGGACTCCTACGGCCCGGTGACCGACAACGCGCAGAGTATCTACGAGCTCTCGACCATCGAGAGCCTGCCGGGCATCGGAGAGGAGCTCAAGCGCGACCACGGCTTCACGCCGGACTTCACCGTCGCCAAGCGGCACCTGGAGGAGAACGACGGCGCCGGCAATACGTTCAAGGCGACGGCCAAGCCCGTGCTGATAGGCACGGCGGTGGTCGGCGCGACCACGCTGATCTTCTCGATCATACAGGTCCTGCAAAAGACCTTCCCGGGCCAGGTGGAGGCGGGGCTCTCGATACTCAACCCGCTGTTCCTGCTGGGCCTCATCACCGGCGGCGCGGTGATCTACTGGTTCACCGGCGCGTCCACCCAGGCCGTGACCACCGGCGCCTACCGCGCGGTGGAGTTCATCAGGAAGAACATAAATCTTGAGAGCGCGACGAAGGCCTCGGTGGAGGATTCCAAGAAGGTCGTGGAGATCTGCACGCAGTACGCGCAGAAGGGGATGTTCAACATCTTCCTGGCGGTGTTCTTCTCCACGCTGGCCTTCGCCTGCCTGAATCACTTCTACTTCATCGGCTACCTTATAGGCATCGCAATCTCGGGCCTGTACCAGGCCCTCTTTATGGCCAACGCCGGCGGCGCCTGGGACAACGCCAAGAAGCTGGTCGAGACCGAACTCAACATGAAGGGCACGCCGCTGCACGACGCCACCATAGTGGGCGACACCGTGGGCGACCCGTTCAAGGACACCTCGTCGGTGGCCATGAACCCGGTCATCAAGTTCACCACGCTGTTCGGCCTGCTGGCAGTCGAGCTGGCCATCACGCTGGACCCCGCCACGGCCCACATGGCCGCGGCGGTCTTCTTCGCGCTGTCGACCGTGTTCGTCTGGCGCTCGTTCTACCGGATGCGCATAAAGGACGAGATATAAACGCACCCGCGGTGTAAGCTACGGCCCCGTCCGCCACCCGGCGGACGGGGCCATGTTTTTGAATGATGTTCATACTGAAGAAACTGATAACGCCTTTTCTGCTGCCGCCGGGCCTGCTGGTCACGGCCTGCTTCGCCGCGGCCGCCTGGTGCCTCTACAAGCGCCGCGGCAGGCCCGGTATCTGGGCCGGCGCGGGATTCGCTTTATGGGTCCTGATGACGCCGGCTTTCCACGCCCTGCTCCTGCGCCCGCTCGAATACCGCTACCCGCAGCCGGGAGATCTCTCGGGGGACGCCATAGTGGTCCTGGGCGGCGCGCTGATCCCCGGGGCCTCGGATCCGGGCGGCGGCCCCGCGCTGGACAGGGATGGTTCGGCCAGGCTGCTGGCCGCCGCGCGACTCTACCGCCAGACCGGCCTGCCGGTGGTGGTCAGCGGCGGCGGGTTCTTCGGCGGCGGCAGCTGGGCGCCGGCCGCGGCCAGGGCTTTGGCCGAAGCCGGCGTGCCGGAATACAAGATCGTACAGGAGGGGAAGTCCATGGACACCTGCGACAACGCCTTCTTCGTGTCGGAGGTCTTCCGCGACAGGGAATGGCGCCGGCCGCTGCTGGTGACTTCGGCCAGGCACCTGCCCAGGGCAGTACGGGCCTTCAGGTCCGCCGGCTTTACGGCCGTCACCCCGGTGCCCTGCGGCTACCTCTCCTCCCCGGGCTGGCGGGGCTGGTCCTCGCTGCTGCCCCAGGGCGGCGGCGGCCTGAAAGCCGCCCTGCACGAGTACCTGGGCCGGCTCTGGTACCGGGCCGCCTGCGGGCCGCGCGCAAGTTGACTGTCATTGGGAAAGTTTGTAAATTAGATGGGCTTGGGGGACGCCATGCCGCATGGTGTCCCCAGGGAGCCCTTTATTACGGAGGATAGTTTGTACTACGATAAACGCATAAGAATAAACAAGTGGATAAACGTGGCGCAGGTCAGGCTTATCGACAGCAACGGCACGATGCTGGGAGTGAAATCCATACAGGAAGCCGGCCAGATGGCCCGCGACGCGAACCTCGACCTCGTCGAGATCTCCCCGCAGGCCGTGCCGCCCGTCTGCAAGATAATGGACTTTTCCAAGTACCTTTACGAGAAGGACAAGCAGGACCGGGAGAACCGCAAGAAGCAGAAGGTGGGCATGCTCAAGGAGATCCGCTTCAACCCGCGCATCGCCCAGCACGACCTGGACACCAAGATAAAGCATATCGCCGAATTCCTCCGTGATCAGGACAAGGTTCGCGTGACCGTGGTCTTCAAGGGCCGCGAGAACCAGCACCGCGACCTGGGCGAGAAGATCCTCCAGGACGTCGTGGCCAAGCTGGCCGAGGTCGGCAACCAGGAAGGGCGCTTCTCCCTGGCGGGCAACAGGATGAGCGTGATGCTCTCGCCTAAGCCGGTTCCCAAGGCCGCCGCCGCCAAGGGCGACGCCAAGGCCGCGCCCAAGCCCGAAAGAGGGGACAAGCCTCAGCCGCCGGCCGCGCCGCAGGCGCCCGGAGCCCCCGCGGCCTGAGCCGGCCATTTGCAGGCCTCCCCCGTAATTCATATAATAGTACCCAGAGAGACAACTATGCCCAAAATGAAAACTCACAGCGGGTCCAAGAAACGCTTCAAGAAGACCGCCAGCGGCAAATGGCTGCACCGCAAGGCCGGTCTCAGGCACCTTCTCACCGGCATGTCCGCCAAGCGCGGCCGCCAGCTCCACACCGCCAAGGTGGAAGAGAAGAACAGCCACGAGGCCGCGGTTCTCAGGACCTATCTGCCCTATAAATAAACAGGAGAGCCTGTCCGGCGGCCGGCGCTTAAGGCGCGGGCGCGGCCGGGCCCCGGCGTCGCCGGGAAGGCAACAGGAAATAATATGAGGATAAAATACAGCGTCGCAAGGAACAAGCGCAAGAAGAAGATCTTCAAGCTCGCCAAGGGCTATTACGCCAACAAGAAGAACCGCCTCAGGATGGCGACCCAGCAGGTCAAGAAGTCCCTTGCCGTCGCCTACGAGCACCGCAAGGACCGCAAGGGCGACATGCGCCAGCTCTGGATCATGCGCCTGAACGCGGCCGCCCGCGAAGAGGGACTGTCCTACAGCAAATTCATGAACGGCCTCAAGAAGGCCAATATCGACATCAACCGCAAGATGCTTTCCGAGATCGCGCTCAAGGACCCGGCGTCCTTCAAGCAGATCGCGGAACTGGCCAAAAAAGCCCTGACCCCGGCGGCCGCCTGATGAGCATAGCTCTTGATGCGGCACGTCGCATAGCTCCGTGCACCTGGGGCCGCAGAGCGGCTGTTCCGGCACCTGCGCACGCATTGGCCTGAGGGCCGGCGGACAGGCATGAACGCGTCCGAGTGGAAGGAGAAGCTGTCTCGCGTGGGCGAGAGCTTCTCCTCCGCCATTTCCGGGGCCGCTTCCGACAATATAGCCGAAGTCGAGCTGCAGTTCCTCGGCCGCAAGGGCGAGCTCGCCCTGCTGCTGCGCGACCTGGGCTCATTCACCATAGAAGAGAAGAAAGAACTGGGACGCCTGGGCAACGAGCTCAAAGGCCGCCTGGTCGCCGCCCTGGAAGCCAAGAAGGCCGAGCTGGCCGCGCGCAGAGCTTGCGGCACCGACAGCGGCAAAAGCCGCCCTGATCCGGCCGGTCGCAGTGCTCCCGGCACCGACAGCGGCAAAAGCCGCCCTGATCCGGCCGGGGGGGGGGCGAAGGCCTCTGCCGGGCTGGACCTTACGCTGTCGGGCCGCCCTTTTCCCAAAGGCAGCCTGCACCCGATAACTCAGGCGATGGACCGCGTCACCGCCTCCCTTATGAAGCTGGGGTTCTCGGTTGCCGAGGGTCCGCACGTCGAGGAAGATCACTTCAATTTCGAAGCCCTCAACTTCCCGGCCGACCATCCGGCCCGGGATATGCAGGATACCTTCTACGCGGGAGTGAAGGACGCCTCCGGCAAGGATATGCTGCTGCGCACGCATACCTCGCCGGTGCAGATACGCTCCATGAAAGGTGCCGCCCTGCCGCTGCGCATCATCTCGCCCGGCCGCGTCTTCCGCTCCGAGGCCGTGGACGCCAGCCACTCTTTCGTCTTCCACCAGGTGGAGGGCCTCTACGTCGACAGGTCCGTCAGCATGGCCGACCTGCGCTGGACGCTGGACGCCTTCATCAAGGATCTTTTCGGCTCCTCCGCCAGGGTGCGCTTCGCGCCTACCTATTTCCCTTTCGTCGAGCCCGGCGCGCAGGTTGAGATCTCCTGCGTCTTCTGCGGCGGCACGTCGCATAGCTCCGTGCACCTGGGGCCGCAGAGCGGCTGTTCCGGCAAGTCCGAACGCTGTCCCATTTGCAAGGGCACGGGGTGGCTTGAGATGCTTGGCGCGGGCATGGTGCACCCCAACGTGCTCAAGGCCTGCGGCCACGACCCCGAGAAGTGGAGCGGCTTCGCCTTCGGCGCGGGCGTGGAGCGCTTCGCCATGCTCCTCTTCGGTATAAAAGACATGCGCATGTTCTACGAGAACGACCTGCGCGTCTGGAAACAGCTGTGAAAATACTTTATTCCTGGCTCTGCGATTTCATCGAGACCCCGCCCCCGGCGGAGGAACTGCCCGGCAAGTTCGCGCGGCTGGGTCTGGGCGTCGAGAGCGCGGGCCGCAGCGGCGCCGCCGTCACCGGCGTGGTTGTAGGCCGCATCGACAAAATAGACAGGCACCCCAACGCCGACAAACTTTCGCTGGTGGACGTCAGCGACGGCGCGGCGACGATGCGCGTGGTCTGCGGCGCCAAAAATATCGCCGTCGGCCAGCTGATACCTTTCGCCCGCGTCGGGGCCGTGCTCGCCGAGGGCGAGCTTAAAAAAGCGAAGATACGCGGCGTCGAGTCCGAGGGCATGATCTGCTCGGCGGGGGAACTGGGCCTGGAGGGTTACGATAATTCCGGCATACTCGTGCTGGACCCGTCCGCGCCGCTGGGCGCCGACGCGCGCGCGCTTTTCGCCCCGCCGGAACAACGAGCCTCCGGCTCATCAAGTGCAAGGCGCCATGTCGCCTTGCCGGACTGGGTGTTCGAGCTGGAGATAACGCCCAACCTGTCCTACTGCCTTTCCCATTACGCGCTGGCCCGCGAGCTCTGCGTCTTCTACGGGCTTAAATTCAGGGAACCGGTCCTGACGGAACTGCCTAAGTCCGCCGGCACCGTCGCGCCGGTCTCCGTAACGGATCCCTGCCTCTGCCCGCGCTATACCGCCGTAGTGATGAAAGGCCTTGAAGGCGCGAAGACGCCGGACTGGATGGCCGCGCGGCTGCGCGCTATGGGCTCCAATCCCAAGGGCAATCTCCTTATAGACGTTTCCAACTACGTCATGTACGAGCTGGGCCAGCCGACGCATTGTTTCGACCTGGCCAACCTCGCCGGTCCCGAAATAAAGGTGCGCCCGTCGTCCGACGGCGAGAGCATGAAAGCGCTCGACGGCATCGAGCTCAGGCTCGCCGCCGGCACGCTGGTCATAGCCGACCGGGAGAAGCCGGTGGCGCTGGCCGGCGTCATGGGCGGCTTCTATTCCTCCGTCGCCGATACTACCGATTCCGTACTCATAGAGTCCGCCTCTTTCGCTCAGTCCGCCGTGCGGGCCTCGTCCCGCAAGAGCGGCATAAAGAGCGAGTCGTCCTACCGCTTCGAGCGCGGCACCGACATCGAACTTACGATGAAGGCCGCCCGCCGCATAGCGGGGCTGCTGCTGGAGGCCGTCCCGTCGGCCGGGGTGGAGCAGGTCAGCGACAATTTCCCCGAACCGCCCCGCCTGCCGGTGGTTGCCGCCGACCCCGCGCGCATAAACGCGATACTGGGGACGGCGATGACCGACGAGAAGATCTTCGCCTGCCTCAAGGCCATACAGCCGGAGCTTTCGCCGGAGAAGCCCTGGCAGTTCACGCCGCCTTCCTACAGGCGCGACATAGAGAACGTCCAGGACCTGGCCGAGGAAGCCGCGCGCTACAACGGTTACGACCTCATCCCTTCGGCCTCGTCGATGCCCGTCATGCCCGCCTCGTCCACGCCCCTGGCGGAGGCCGAGGCCGAGCTGCGAGGACGCCTGGCCGCCCTTGGTTTCTCAGAGGTGTACAACTACGATCTGGTCCCGCTCAAGGATTTCCGCAACTGCCTGCTCGACGAGACGCAGGCGGTGGAACTGCTCAATCCGCTTTCTTCGGATTACCAGTATCTGCGCGTTTCGCTTCTGCCGGGACTGCTCAGGACCCTGCGCTACAATCTCAACCGCGGCCGGACCTCGGTCGCTGTTTTCGAGACCGGCACGGTGTATCATAAGACGAAGGACGGCAGGAAGGAAGAGCGCGTCTGCGCCGGACTGACGTACGGCCCTTTCCCCGAGGAGCAGCACTGGCGCGGCGGCTCCGAGATGTCGGATTTCTACCATTTAAAGGGCGTCATGCAGGCCGTTTTCGGCGGCCGGCGCGGCTTCCGTTTCGAGAAGCCGAAGCATAGGCCCGCCTTCCTGCAGGAGGGCGCGGCGCTGGTCATGAAGCTCGGAGCGGGCGAGGCCGGCGTACTGGGCCTGGCCGACCCGATGGCCGTCATCAACAGCGATCTCAAGGACACGCAGGTCTATTATTTCGAGATAACCCTCTCCTCGCTGGCCGAGTCCTGGAAGGGCTCTTTCCGCGACCGGGTGCCGCAGGTTAAACCCGTGTCGTCTTACCCCGCCGCCTGGCGCGACCTCTCGGTGCTGGTCGACGATAAGCGCGAATGGGCGGAAATGGAGAAGGACCTCTTTTCCCTGCCTGACCTGGCCCGGCTGGACCTCATAGATGTTTACAAGGGCAAGGGCGTGCCCGAGGGCCAGCGCAGCCTCACGCTGCGGTTCACTTTCTCCGCCATGGAGAGGACGATGACCGACGCCGACGTCAATTCCCGCATGGAGAAGGCGCTTAAGAAACTGGAAGCCTCCTTCGGGGCGAAACTGCGCGGCTGACCTGTTTTTTTGCCGGCAAGGCCTTGACAATCTTCTGAAGTTAATGTATACTCAATGTAGATACATACGGAGGGTGTTATGACCACAATCGTTCAAAAATGGGGAAACAGCCTGGCGTTGCGTATTCCAAGCGCTTTTGCCAGGGATATTCATTTACGCCAGGGCTCCATGGTTGAAGTGGTAGTGATAGAAGGCGAGATGGTTGTAAAGCCTAAGGGGCAGTGCAAAATCCCGCTCTCACATATGCTCAAGGGCATCACCAAAAACAATCGCCACTCCGAACAGAATTGCGGCGGCGCGGCCGGACGGGAAATTTGGTAATGCCCAGTCCTTATTGCCCGAAGCGTGGCGATGTTGTCTGGCTGTCCTTTGCGCCTCAGGCAGGGCATGAGCAGACGGGTTATAGACCGGCTTTGGCTCTTTCTCCCGAGGCCTATAACCGGAAAGCGGGGCTTGCCGTCTTCTGCCCCATCACTACGCAGGCAAAGGGTTATCCTTTCGAGATTTCCATCCCCTCCGGCCTGAAGGCTTCCGGAGTCGTCCTGGCTGACCAGGTCAAAAGTCTGGATTGGCAGGCCAGAGGCGCCCGATTCTGTTGCCGGATTCCAGGAGCAACCCTGGCGGAAGTCTTAAAGAAACTCGACGTTTTGCTGGACGATTGAACCGCCGGATGCGGACCCGCATGTCGCCGCTCCTATCCCGATCGCGTATTGCGGCTTAATCGAAGCTGACGGTCCGCTCGAGCGGCTCGAACTCCGTGTCCTCGGGGGAGAGCTCCACCAGTTTGGAGGTCTCGGGAGCGGACTTGAAGGACGGGATGTAGTCCTTGAGCACCGAGACATGCGTCACGGCCTCGCCCTTGCCGTCGTTCTGGCCGACGCTGTAGGACACGGTGCAGCCCTCGGGGGACTTTACGAAGTCCGTGCCGCCGCGCACCAATATGCCCTCGATCTTCTTCGTCTTAACGTTGAACACCGGCGAACCGGAGTTGCCGCCGAAGGTGTCGAGGTCGGCGGTGAAGTGGGCGCGCATGAACTTGGAGGAGCGCACCCGGGCATCGCCGGCCACTTTGAGCGGCAGGCCCACGGGGTGGCCTATGACGAAAACCCCGGTCCCCTGCTTGACCTTCGAGCCGCGGTTGATAGGCAGCGGCCGGCGGTCGGTGACTTTGCGGTCGAGCTGTATCAGGGCGTAGTCGGGGCCGGTGGTGTCGAGTATATTGCCGACTATCGCGCCTATGAGGCCGACGGTGCCCGTCGGGGGCTTGTCCAGGTCGCGCTTTATGATCTTCTTGCAGGAGTAGACGTCGGCGGCGGGCACGGTGGTGTTGGCGGCCTTGCCCCGCTCGGTCACCGCGTAGCCGAAGACCAGCCGGGTGTCGGCGCACTGGGCTTCGTCCACTATGCAGTGGCCGGCCGTCATGACCAGGTCCTCGCCCACCAGGGAGCCGGAGCAGAAGGCGCCCACGGGCTGCTCGCGGAACCTTTCGGAGGGACAAAGTCCTACCGCTTCCCCGAAATTGGCGGTCGCCACGCGGGCCGTGCCGCCGTCCACGCGCACATGCTCGTTCTTCCAGAGCGAGACCACGGACCTGGCCAGCTCTTTCATGTCGGCCGGCGCTTCGAAATAGTCGAGGCGGTTGTCGTCGCCGTAAATGCTCTTGTCTTCCGCACGCGCGAAAGAGGGCAGGATAAAGGCCAGGGCCGCTATCCCGGATACCATTCTGTTCAGACGCTTCATGTGATTCCTCCGTAGACTCCGCTGTTCCTTCACCTATGTTATACCCTTTCCCGGGAGGCCCCGCCACGGTTCAAAGGCCCATTTTTATATAGGTCTCATGCCGCCGCGGACCCGGGCCCTCGCGTATATATCTTTTATATAATGGGGACTGATGAACGCAGGTATCAAGACCCTGGACGGCCTGGTAAAGACCGCCATCTCCCGCATAAAGGCGCTGGAGGACGAGAACGCCCTGCTGCGCAAGCAGGTGGAGAGCTACGCGGCCGACAGGACCAAACTCATGAAAGCCGGCCGCGGCCCCGCGGCCGAAGAGGCCCGGAAAAAGCTTAAAAAGCGGCTGGCCCGCCTCTGCGAGAAGATCGAGAAAGCCTCCAGCCGGCAGGGCTTCCTGTTCGACGGTCTGGACGAAGAATGATGCAGAAGGACGAGACGGAAGTAACCGTAAAGGGCGTCAAGCTCAATATAGCCATGGAGGGCCTCACCCCCATGGAGGTGGCCGCCATCGCCCAGCAGGTCGAGGAGAAGATGACCGAGCTGGAGCCCGGCCTCAAGCGCGTGGACACGCAGAAGCTGGCCATCCTGGCCGCGATGCACTTCGCGGCCGAGCTCTTCAACCTGGAACACAAGTCCAAGGACCTGCGCGCCGCCGATTCCCGCAAGATAGACGAGCTGGCGGCCGGCCTCAAAGAGGCCCTCGGTCCCGGACCGCTTTAAGATGGAAGAATCCCTGTTCGAAACGCCCGCATCGGCGGGGGACCCCGCGCGGCATGGCGTCCCCGACGAGGCCGGAGGGGAGGCGGAGCGGCGGCAGTCGCCGCTGGCGGCCCGGCTCGCCCCGTCCGCGCTGGAGCAGTTCGCCGGCCAGGAGCATATATTGGCCGAAGGCAAGCTGCTGCGCCGCGCCATAGAATCCGACAATGTCCGCTCGGCCGTCTTCTACGGCCCTTCCGGCTGCGGCAAGACGGCCACCGCCCGGCTCATAGCCTCGCGCACCAAAGCGCGGGTCTTCGAGCTCAACGCCGTCACCGCCGGCGTGGCCGAGCTCAAGAAGATACTCGAGGCCGCCCGCGCTCTGAAGGAGGCGGGCCTGGCGCCGGTCGGAACAGTGCCTCCGGCGCCACAGGTGCCGGGAGTTATACGACCGGCCTCGCTGCTGCTCCTGGACGAGATACACCATTTCAACCGCACCCAGCAGGACGCCCTCCTGCCCTCCGTGGAGAAGGGCGATATCGTACTTATCGGCCTTACCACCGAGAACCCGTATTTCTACATAAACTCCGCACTGCTCTCGCGCTTCCTGGTGTTCGAGTTCAAGCCGCTGGAGCCCGAGGCCCTGCGCAAAGTGCTGCGCCGCGCCCTCTCCGACGAGAAGGGCCTGGCCGCGCTGCGGCCCGAACTCACTCCCGAGGCGGAGAAATATTTCGTGGAGAACTCCTCGGGCGACGCCAGGCGGCTGCTCAACGCCATAGAGCTGGCGGCGGTGACCACGCCGCAGGGCAAGGGCGGCAAGCGGCATGTCGACATAGGGGTGGCGAAAGAGTCCATACAGCGCCGCTCGCTGCGCTACGACAAGAGCGCCGACGAGCATTACGACCACGCCTCCGCGTTCATTAAGTCCATGCGCGGCTCCGACCCCGACGCCGCCGTCTACTGGCTGGCTAAAATGCTGGAAGCCGGCGAGGATCCCCGCTTCCTGGCGCGGCGCATACTCATCTGCGCCGCCGAGGACGTGGGCAACGCCAATCCCAACGCCCTGCTTATAGCGCAGGCCGCATTCTCGGCCGTCGCCTCGCTGGGCATGCCCGAGGGCCGCATCCCGCTGGCCCAGGCCGCCATCTATGTCGCCTGTTCGCCCAAGTCCAACGCCGCCTACCTGGCCATAAACGAGGCGCAGTCCGAGGTGCGCGGCGGCGCCGAGCGGGCCGTGCCGCTGCACCTGCGCGACGCGTCCAGGGACGGCGAGGCCTTCGGCCACGGCAAGGGATATAAATACCCGCACGATTTCGACGGCCATTATGTCGCGCAGGAATATATGCCGGAGCCGCGGCGCTTCTACGAACCGACCGAGCAGGGCTTCGAGGCCGAGATAGCCCGGCGGCTGCGCCGGCTGCGGGGGGAGAAATAGTGGCCGATAGGGTCTATACCGTCAGCGAGCTCAGCCGCGGCGTGAAGACGCTGCTCGAGGCCTCGTTCCGCGAACTGTGGGTGGAGGGCGAGATCTCCGGTTACAAACTGTCCGCGGCCGGGCACATCTATTTCGATCTCAAGGACGCCTCTTCTAATATCTCCGCCGTCATGTTCCGCGGCCCGGCCTCGGGCCTCAAGTTCGAGCCGCAGAACGGCCTGCTCGTGCGCGCCCGCGGCGGCGTCACCACCTACGACAAGCAGAGCAAGTACCAGCTGATGGTGAAAGAACTGGTGCCAGCCGGCATAGGCCCGCTGCAGCTGGCCTTCGAGCAGCTTAAGAAGAAGCTCCAGGACGAAGGACTGTTCGACCCGGCCCGCAAGCGGCCGATACCGGCGCTGCCGCAGAAGATAGGCGTCGTCACTTCGCCGACCGGCGCCGCCATCCGCGACATACTCTCCGTCCTGGGCCGCCGCTACGCCAACCTCCATATCATCATCGCTCCCGTTAAAGTGCAGGGCGCCGGTTCCAAAGAAGATATCGCCCAGGCGATAAGGGACCTCAACGCCGGTTTCCCCGACATCGACGTCATGCTGGTCGGCCGCGGCGGCGGCTCGATGGAGGACCTCTGGTCCTTCAACGAGGAACTGGTCGCCCGCGCCATAGCCGGCTCGAAGATACCGGTCATCTCCTGCGTGGGACACGAGACCGATTTTACGATAGCCGATTTCGTCGCCGACCTGCGCGCGGCTACCCCGTCGGCCGCCGCCGAACTGGTGGTGAAGAGCAAGGTGGAACTGGCCGCCAATATCGCTCAGCTCGAGAAGCGGCTGCTGCAGTCGCTGCGCATCTATTACGAGAACCTCAGCGGCCGGTTCCTGCGGCTGGCCGGCCACCGGGCCTTCCGCGACCCGCTGACGCTGCTCGAGCGCCCCACGCAGCGGCTGGATCAGGCCGTGGAAGGCCTTTTCGAAGCCTCGGGCGAGCGCCTGCGCCGCGCCGCGGAGCGCCTGAACCTTCAGTCTCATAAACTGACCGCCCTCAGCCCGCTGTTCCCGCTAAGGAAAGGCTACGCCATCGTCAAGGACGTGGCGGGGAAGGCGGTACGCAGCGCGGCGGGGCTTAAGGCCGGCGACAGGCTGGACCTGCGCTTCGCCGAAGGCCGCGCCGGCGCGGAGGTCATTGAGACCTCCGCCCCCGCGGCCGGCCCGGCGCGCGCCGCCGATGCCCCGTCCGGCGCGGCAGACGCCCCTAAGAAGACCGCAAAGCCCAAAAAGACCGACATCCCCGGACAGGAGACATTATGGTGAAGAAAGAAAAGACCCAGGGTTTCGAGGAGAAACTCGCCAGACTCGAAGAGATAGTCGGCAAACTCGAGGACGAGACCACGCCGATAGAAGAGTCGCTCGAGCTCTTCGAGCAGGGCGTCGGCATCTCGAAGGAATTGTCCGAAAAGCTCGAGGAGATCAAGAAGAAGATAGAGGTCCTGCGCAAGGACGCCGAGGGCAAGCTCAAGCTGGAAAAATTCGAAGAAGAGCCGGAGTGAACGGGTTCGCATAAGGAGCCAACCGGGTGATGGGGGGAGGGCTTCACTGCGGGGTATTCCGAAGCCACATCGGAGGCTTTCCCCAAGCGGAGCTCGGGAACCGGCACTGCCGGACGGGCATGATTGTCTGAGGCCCGAGGCGCAATGCGCCCGGGCCGAGTTCGTGCCCGGCCGAGCGAAGCGCAGGGTGCATTCAAGAAAGCCGAACCCGTGGCGGAGTGAATACCCCGCGGTGAAGCCTGGGACATAATGAAAATACGACTGGACATAGCCTGCGTGGAGCAGGGCTTCTTCGAGACCCGCGAGAAGGCCCTGCGCGCCATCATGGCCGGCCTGGTCACGCTCAACGGCCGCCTCGCCGATAAGGCCGGCCAGCACGTGCGCGACGGCGACGTCATCGACCTCGTCCAGCCCGGCTGCCCTTACGTCTCCCGCGGCGGCCTCAAGCTCAGGGGAGCGCTCGACTACTTTAAAATAGACCCGAAGGGCCGGGCCTGCCTCGACGTGGGCGTGGCCACCGGCGGCTTCACCGACTGCTTCCTGCAGGCCGGCGCGCGCAAGGTCTACGCCGTCGACGTGGGCGAAGGTCAGATACACGAGCGGATAAAGGCCGATCCGCGCGTGATTTTCATGCCCAAGACCAACGCCCGGTTCCTGAAGCCGGACCTGTTCCTGGAAAGATCCGCCCTCTGCGCCATAGACGTGTCGTTCATCTCGCTCAAGCTCATTCTCGGTCCCGTCGCTTCCGTCATGGTCCCGGGCGGGGAGATAATCGCGCTGGTCAAGCCGCAGTTCGAGCTGCAGCCCGCCGACCTGCGCAAGGGCATAGTGAAGGACGAGGAGAGGCGTCAGAAGGCCATGGGCGGCATGCGGGGCTGGCTGAAGGAGTCGCTGCCCTCCGTCTCCGAGGCCGGCCTCACCGACTCGCCGATAAAAGGCGCCAAGGGGAACCTGGAGTTCCTCTGGCTGCTGCGCATGTCTTCCTAGGGACCGCCCGCTGGCAGAAAGAGACCGGCCGCCCATGAAGGCGGCCGGTCTTTTTTATCAGCCGAAGGCCGTGTCGTTCAGGCCGGGGACTTGAGCATGTCGAAGAAATACCTCTCGATGATATTGGAGATGAAGGTGACGAAGCCGCCGGGTATGGCCAGGTCGGAGGGGGCCTCCACCTTCTGGGCGTTGGCTATGAGCCCGGCGAAGGTCGCGTCGAACTGGCGCACCGCCTCCGCGCCGCTGAGATTGACGTTCATCTCGCTGTCGTACTTCTCGCTGCGCGGGTGCATGTTGTAGGAGCCGATCGTGGCGAAAACGCCGTCGACCGTCATGAACTTGCCGTGCAGGTTCTCGCCCCTGTTGAGGTAGATGTTGGCGCCGTAGGGGTAGATGCCGGCCAGGCTGCGGATTATCGGCACCGCCGCGTGCTTGGCCTCGGCGTCTATGCTCTTGGAGGTGTTGGTGATGATGTTGACCTCCACGCCGCGGCCGAGCGCGTCGATGATGGCGTCGCGCAGCGGCGGTATCGCTATGAAGTAGGAGTGGGCGATATTTATGCGCGTCCTGGCGCCGTAGATGCTCTTGAGTATGGTCCCGAGTATCTGCTTCTCATGCGGGGGGTTCTGGAACACCACGGAGAGCTCGGCCGAGCCGGTCTCAAAGGCCCCGTAGCGCGCGGCGGCGGGGACGACGGGCGTCCGCTTGCCGCCGAGCGACGCGTTCCATTCCCTGGCGAAGAAGTTCAGCGTGTCGGTAACGGCCGGGCCGGAATAGAGCACGTCGTAATCCTGCCACTTGGGGCCGCCGCCGCGGTGGGAGTAGACGTCGCCGACGTTTATGCCGCCGACGAAAGAGTAGCGGCCGTCGACTATCAGCATCTTCACGTGCCAGATGTCGAGCAGCCGGCCGGGCTCTTGCCAGCGCAGCACTTCCACACCGCCGGCCTCCATGCGGTTGAGCAGTTTACGGCTGCTGACCATGGCCACCTTGCCGTCGGCTATCAGCTTCACGTCCACGCCCTGGCGGCGCTTGGCTATCAGCAGGTCGGCCAGCCGGTTGCCGGTCTCATCGTCGTGAAAGGAATAGGCGGTTATGAATATGCTTTTTTTGGCGGCCAGCATGAGTTTGTCGCGCATCGCGAAGGAATCGGGCCCGAACAGCAGCTGCGCGCTGTTGCCGCCGGTGAACCTGGACCCGGTGAGAGCTTCCAGCTCCTTCTTGAAGGAGGCCTGGCCCACGGCCGAGCCCCGGTAAAGGGTCGGAACCGATTTGTAGACGCCGTAGCCGGCTTCGTCCATCTCCAGGCTTTCGGGAAGCAGGTAGGGCCTTTCCAGGTATTCGGAACCGCTGCCGGTCATGAAGCGGGAAGCAGGAATCTCCCGTTCGGGCGCCATGACGGCTTCAGGCAGGGTCTGTTCGGCCAGCGCCGCCGGCGCGGCGTTCATGAGCTGATCGATGGCGGAGCTGTCTCCAGCGTTCCCGGCGGAAGCGGCTGAGGCTCCCTGGGCTATGGCTAAAAGAAAGAGTATGGTTTTTTTGTTCATCGCTATCCTCCGTCCCGGCTGCCCCTGGGTCGGGGCGTGATGATAGTTTAACAGCCCCGGGGCCGCGGTGTAAGCGGCGGGGGACCTACCCGCGTGAAGGCATTAGGACTATACCGGGGGGCCCCCCGGTATGGGCCCATTGGCCCATTGAGGCCCGCCTTTGCCAGCCGGGAGGCGTATTTAATAGTATTATCGCGAGCCGCGACCCATTATGCCCTTTCCCTATAAACTTGCCTGCGCCGTCTGGGAGTTCACCCTCGCCTGCAACCTCGACTGTATCCATTGCGGTTCCAGCGCCGGGTCGAAGCGCGAAAAGGAGCTCGACACCGCCGAAGCGCTTAAGCTCTGCGCCGACCTGAAAGCGGCCGGCTGCGGGGGCGTGGCCCTGATGGGCGGCGAGCCGTTCCTGCGCAAGGATTTCTGGACAGTGGCCGCGCGGATACGGGAGCTCGGCATGGAGCTGTCCGTCATCACCAATGGTACGGTCCGCCCGGCCGGCGTGTTCGACCGCCTCAAGGCCCTTTCGCCGCGCGCGGTCGCGGTCAGCATAGACGCGGCCGAGCCGGCGCTGCATGACCGCATACGCGGCCGCGAGGGAGCCTTCGCCGACTCCTGGTCGTTCCTGGAAGGCGCGCTGGCCGCCGGCCTGCCGGTCAGCGTCATCACTACCGTTCACAAACTTAATCTCGGCCAACTGGCCGCCCTGCGGGAAAAGCTCAAAGGGCGGGGCCTGGCCTGGCAGGTGCAGACGGCCGGCGCCGAGGGCCGCAGGTTCCCGAAAAAACTGCTGCTCGACCGCGACGAGTTCTACGCCGTCGGCATGTTCATCGAATCCACCCGGCGACGCCACAGGCCGGAGGAACTGGCCGTCATAGGCGCGCACGACCTGGGTTATAATTCCGCGCGGCTGATCAACGTCTCTCTCTACGAGAAATGGGAAGGCTGCCAGGCCGGGGTCTCAATACTGGGAATACGCAGCGACGGCGGTTTCATCGGCTGCCTGGCCATAAACGACGACAGGTTCGTCGAAGGCAATGCGCGCACGATGAGGGTCAAGGAACTCTGGCGCAGCCGCTCGGCTTTTCCATACACCCGGGATTTCCGCAGGGACGAAGCCGGTCCCGAATGCTTAAAGTGCCGCCACCTCGACTCCTGCAAGGGCGGCTGTTCCGAGATGTCGCTTATGAAGACCGGCCGCCTCCACAACGACCCCTACTGCTTCTACGCCATAGAGCGCGCCGACGGCTCAGGCCCCAGCAAGATGGAGCGCCTCCGCTACTTGTTCGACCAGTGCAGCCGCCCTGGCTCGCTGCGCCGGCTGGAGCGCGTATTCTCCGGCAGGAGGCGGCGCCGTGAAACTTAATATCGGCTGCGGGAACGACCGGCGGACCGGCTGGGTCAATATCGATTCTTCCGCCGGCTCGGCCGCCGACAAGGTCATGCCGGCGGAGAACCTGGACCTGTCCGACGGCTGCGCGCGGGAGATAGAGGCCCTTCACCTGGTCGAGCATCTCGGTTATTTCAGGACGAGATATTTCCTTTCGGAATGTTTCCGTGTCCTGCGGCCCGGCGGCCGGCTGGTCATAGAGACGCCCGACATCATAAAGACCTGCGCGGCTTTCGCCGGCGCCAGGGGGCCGGAGGAGCGCGAAGCGCAGCTGGGCTGGATATACGGCGCCGAGACCGCCGGCATGGGCCACCGCTACGCCTTCCCGGAGGAACTGCTCAAAGAACTGGCCCGCAGGGCCGGCTTCGATATAATTTCGACGGAAAGCAGGACCTACCATCCCGGCCGGGCGGCGCTGCGCTTCGAGCTGCGGCGGCACGAGGAGGACAGGGCCGCCGCCTGCCTGGCCTCCCTGCGCAAGGCCGTGATGAAGGCCGGGCTGGAGGATTTTTCGCGCGAAGAACTCTCTTCCGCGCGCGACGAGGCCGTCGACCGGGCCTGCGCCATGACGCTGAAGGGGGATGCCGCGGGCGTACTGACCATCGCCGCCGCCCCGGCCGTCGCGCGGCTGGCGATCGAACTCATGGGAGAGGCCGCTAAGAAAGAGTCTGTCGCGGCCTCGCTGCTGGCCCATTGCGGCGGAGCGGCGCTGGCCTGGCGCGTATTGTTTGCCGTACAGCCCAAAGGCGGCGCGCAGGGCCCGGCTTTCGCTTCGGCGGAACTGGCATATGAGAAGGCCGCGCGGCGCGCACTTGAGATCGACAAACTGGAGCCGGCGGCCGGCGCGGCGGATCTGCCGCCGGTCTTTTCGCGCGGCGCCGCGCGGGCGGAGGGGGAGAGGCTGCTGGGCCGGGCGCTTAAGGCGGCGGGCGCGGGGGAGGAGGACGCCGGGGAAATATTCGCGATGGCGCTCTCTTTCGAGCGCGACGAACCGCGTATCTGGCTGGAGGCGGGGCGTTATTTCAAGGCGGCCAAAGGGAAGGCGGAAGCCGCGGATTATTTCATGAACGGCCTGCTGGCCCTCGAAGGTCTGCCGGGCATGGAGACCCGCGACGCTATGCGCCGCGAGCTGATGAAGGAGCTGGGCTGAGCTTTTGTACAATAGGTGGAAAGGGGTGCGATATATGGAAAAGAAACTTAAAGAGCTGGCTTTGAA
Source organism: Elusimicrobiota bacterium (assembly GCA_009773155.1). GTDB lineage: Bacteria > Elusimicrobiota > Elusimicrobia > Elusimicrobiales > UBA9959 > UBA2231. The sequence continues at coordinate 97,409 of WOVA01000006.1, read as the reverse complement.
GACGGGGATGAGCGAGGGTGAAGTCTCGGGTTTCGCCCGCGCCGGGATGCTGGGCGCCATGGCGGCGGCCGTGCTGGGCCTCTTCGGCTGCGCGCGGACCAACGGCAGTGTTCAAACCCAGGCCGCGCAGGAGCCCGCCAGGCCCGCTATCAGCGCGGAGACGCAGGAGACGGTCGACCGCGCGCCCGTCGAGGTAAAAAAGAGCACCCCGCCCGTCATAAACCCCGACGACAGCTGCGGCCCCTTCCCGGGCTACCCCTGCGGGAGCCGGTACTTCACCGTCAGCGTCGCCGATTTCCGCAAGGCCGCCTGAGATGAAACGCGCGATATTTTTCGCCCCGCTGTTCCTGTTTTCCGCCGCCCTGCACGCCTACCAGTGCCCGGCCCCGGCCAAGCCCGGCGAGCCCGCCGCCGAGGACGGGCTCGACTGCCCCTGGGCCGGCATGGCCCGCCTGATGGAGGAGAACGCCGCTAAGGGCCTGCCTCTGTCGCCGGTGCTGGCCGACTACGCCCCGGGGCTGGCCATGCAGCTGGCCTCCGACAAGCTCAATACGGGCCTCAAGGAACTCTGGGGCGAGAGCGTCAATTTCGACGAGATGGTCCGCGCCACTATCGTCCACGATTCCATCCTGTCCTTCCTCGCCGGCGAACTGGACCTGCCCGGCCCGCGCGGGAAGATAGTGCACGCCGGCATGGAACACGCCTACGGCTACCTGTTCAGCCTGCTGCCGACGAAGTTCGGCTTCAAGCGCGCCCGCTGGGTGCGCGACGACATAGAGGCGGGCCTGGGCTTCGCGCGCGGCGCGCTGGGGCCGTCTCCGGCCGAAGGCACGCTGCTGGCCAATATAACCTGCGTGTCCGGCGCCGCGGCCTTCTCCGACGACGCCGCGGCCGCCGCTAAGCTGGCCAGGGCGTCCTACGCCTGCGGCTCCGCCGCGCGCGGCTGGAAGGCCCCGGGGCATTTCAGGCTGACCGAGACGGTTTCCCTCTCCCGCAAACGCGGCGTCTCGCTGCGTACCGACTTCCTGCCTTTCAGGTCCGTGACCTCCGGCGGCAACGCCTACCTGCTTGTCTATTCAGTGAAGGATTCTTCCAGACCGCACGCCGTTCTCGTCACGGCTTTTCCCGTCGGGGAGGGTTTCGTGAAGAACGCTCTCAATCCAGAATACCTTGGCGAAGGAAAGCAGGTGCAGACCCGCTATAACGCCTGGGTGGAAGGGTTCAAGGGTAAGGTGACGGGGGTCCGGTCCGCCGCGTGGGTCGCGGGGGAGTGATCAGCGCCTGAGGCTCTCGAGCCTTTCCAGGTTTTTTTTCAGCGAAACATTGCCCGGGTCCAGCTTCAGCGCCCTGCGCCAGAGCTCTTCGGCCCGGGCGTAGTTTTTATCCCCGGCCTCCAGCGCGCCCAGCTTGCCCAGCGTTTCCGCGTCGTAAGGGTCCAGGGCCAGCGCTTTCTCCAGCGACGCGCGCGCCTCGCGCCCGTCGTCCGACCTCATCCGCATATCGGCCAGCCGCTTCCAGCCGGCGGGATAGTTAGAGAACTCCAGCGCCAGCCGCCGGGCGGCGGCTTCCGCGGCCGGGGCGTCGCCGGCTTTTTCGAGGGCGAGGGAAAGGTTCAGCAGCGTTTCCGGGGCGTAGCCGCCTTCCGCCGCCGCGCCGGCCAGTATGGCGGCCGCTTCCGCCGCGCGCCCCGTGTTCATGCGCGCCAGCGCCAGGCCGTTGAGGTACATCTCGTTGGAAGGGTCCCGCTGCAGTATCTCTTCGAGCAGCCTTTCGGCGCGGGCGAAGTCTCCGCGCAGGAAATATTCGCGGGCCAGGTTGTAGCGCAGCGGGGCGGAGAAAGTCCTGGGCAGCGCGTGCTCGTATATTTTCAGGTCGTCGCCGCGCCGCGAGACGTTCAGCCAGCCGACGGCGGCCAGGAGCAGCGCCGCGCCGGCCAGCGCCGCGTTCCTGACGCGCGGCTTTGACGTTCCCGCCAGCCATGACGCGAACCACAGGAACAGCGCCAGGTTAGCGCCGTATGCCCAATGGTCCAGCATGAGGTCGTTGCCCAGGAGCAGCGGGACCTTGGGGGCGAGATTGACCAGGTACCAGCCGGCCAGGAACAGCGCGGTCCTGCCGCCGCGCAGCGCCAGCGTGAACAGTCCGCCGGCGAGGGCCAGGCCAAAAACCGCCGCCAGCCAGGCGGCCGGCTCGGGCCTGGCGCGGTGGGAATGGAGGTCCAGCGGCGCGACGGCCGCGGCGAGGTAATGGAAGATGTCGGCCGGAAGGCGCGCCGCGGCGCGCAATAACATTTCGACCGCGCCCAGTTCCGTCAGCGGCATGCCGCCCAGCGCCCGCCCGCGCAGCGCGAGATACAAGGGGATCAGGAGGAGCAGGGGGATCGTCTTTTTCCAGTCGCGCCGCAGGGTGCCGCGATGATAAAAGAGGAGCAGGGCCAGGAGAGGTGCTATTACGCCGGTCTCCTTTGACAGCATGGCGAGGATGAAGGACATCAGCGCCCCGGCGAAAGAAACGGGGCCGGGCCTGGCCAGCAGCCACACCGTCAGGACGGTGAAGAAATAAGCCATCACCTCGGCGCGCCCCGCTACTACGATGAGCTGTTCTACGACGACGGGGTGGCAGGCCAGCAGCAGCGCCGCCCCGCCGGCCGCCGCCGCCGGGAAGCCGGCCGCCGACAGGGCCAGCGCCGAGACCGCGGCGCCGCCGGAGTGGAAGAGGAGGTTGGTCAGGTGATAGCCGGCGGGGTTCAGCCGCCAGATAGAGAAATCCACGGCGTTGGAGAAGGTCTGAAGCGGGCGGTAGTAGTTGAGCCCCTGGCCGAAAGGGTCGCCGCGGAACCAGGAGCGGATATTGTCGGCCGACCAGGAGCGGATCCGCGCGTTCTCCTCTATCATCCGGTGATCGTCCCAGACGAACCCGAGGCGCAGCGTGGGTGAGTAGGCCGCGAAAGCGGCGGCGAAAGCCAGGATGGCCCAGAGCGAGGCCGCCCCGGGCTTCTTCATCTGAGGTCGAAGACCATCATGGTCTCGGCGTGGGGGGTGTTGGGGTAGAAGTCGAAGCCTCCCGAGGCGGACAACTTGTACCTTTCCAGGAAGAAGGCCGCGTCCCTGCCCTGCGTTATCGGATTGCAGGAGAGATAGATTATTCTTTTAGGCTGGGCGGCCAGTATCGATTTTACCGCCTTGATGTGCAGGCCGGCGCGCGGCGGGTCCACCAGCAGTATCTCGGCGCCATGCAGCGCCTCCTCGCCCGTCTTCTCCGAAAGTCCGCAGACGGCCTCGAAGTTGGAGGCGCCGTTCTCCAGCGCGTTATGCGCGGCGTAGCGCACGGCCGCGGGGGAGGATTCCACGGCGTAGACCTTGTCGGCGTACTGGCGCAGCGACAGGCCGATCGCGCCCACGCCGGAGTAGAGGTCCACCATCTTGCCGCATTTGAAGCAGTGGCGGCCCATCTCGTCGAGCGCCTGGGCGAATAACTCCATGTTGTTCTGGAAGAAACAGTCGAAGCCGTAGGAGAGTTTCACCCGCGACGAGAACTCGCCGCCGGGCAGCGTCTCGGTGATATGGTCGTCGCCGGAGGAGAAAAGGACCTCGTCGGCCTGGCTGACGGGGCTTAAGGGATTGGACCAGGCGGCCGTGAAGCCGTTCAACCCGGGAGGCAGCGCCAGGTCGGTCACGTCGAGGTCGCGGCTCTTGACGAAAAGCGCCGCTATTCTGCCTTCCGGGTCCCTGGATTCCCGGATTATGAGCGATTTAAGGTCGGAAGCTTTGGCGCCTTTCTTGCGCAGTTCTTCCGTTATGGCCGCGGCGGCGGCGTTGGTGTTGCCGCTTATCAGCGCGCAGCCTGACTTCAGCGCGTATTTCTCGCCGTAGGAGCCGCGCTTGTGGAAGGCCAGCTCCAGCCGTCCGTCCGCCTCGGTGAAGCTGTACTCTATCTTGGTCCGGTAGCCGTAGTGCGTCTTAGCGGTACGGAAAAAATCCAGTTTTATAGTTTCCTTCAGGGTCTGGTAGAAAAGGTCCTCGATCAGGCCCTTCTTGGTCTCGGCCTGCAGGGGGTAATCCATGACCTGCCAGGGTGAGCAGCTCAGGTAATGGTCCTCGCGCGGCTCGCGGCGGTCGGCGGAGGGGGTGATGACCTCCAGCAGCTCGGCCTCGGCCCAGTTGCGCTTCTCGTGCTTGATGCGCACGCGCGCCGTCTCGCCCGGCAGCACGCCGTAGCAGAACACGACCTTGCCGTCGGCGCGGCCCAGGGCCTTGCCTTCCCCGACTATCTTCCTGAATTCCAGTGTTATTTCACGCATAGGTATAGGGGACGCTGATTACTAAATGACTAATTAGAAGGGCGTTTGCCTGTTGCGACAATGGAGCTCGTGAAATTAGTCATTTAGTAATCAGCGTCCCCTTATTATATGCTATCATAGCGATAGGGGTAAAGCATGACTTTAGTCAAAGCAAAATGGGCTTTCACGGCTGTCGTCGCGGCCATGTTCCTCCTCCCGTTCCTGGTCCTTTCCTCCCATTTCCTGCGCACCAGCCGCGACGCCCTGCGGCGCGACACGCTCAATTATATGGAACTGCGCACCCGGCTGATAGCCGGTTCGCTGGCCGAGCACCTGCTTTCGGCCTCCGCGCCGCTGGAGAAGGTGCGCGAGAAGTCCTTTGCCGCCGCCTCCAGGGAAGAGAAGAAGCGCCGGCTGGCCAAAATAGCGGAAGAGAACCGCGGCCTCTACCTGGGATTTTCCATGCTCGACGCTTCGGGAAAAGAGGTCGCCCGCACCGGAGCCTCAAAGGACCCGATGCGGGACTATTCCTCCAGCGAGGTCTTCGCCGGGATGCGGGATTCCGCCGCCGCCGCCGGCGCCGTTGAATATTTCGAGGACGCGCCGCCCGTGCTGGTCCTGGCGGAGCCGCTGCAGAAGGACGGCAAACTGCAGGGCGCCGTGCTCTCGCGCATAAGCCTGGCCCGCGCCTCGGCCTTCTTCCGCGCCGGCGGCAGGGGCTCGCTGGGCGTGACCGCGCTTCTCGACGCCGGCGGTCAGACCATAGCCGATTCCGCCGGCCGCTCGCTGCTCAAGCCCGGCATGAAGTCCCCGGAGCCGGTGCTCGCCCTGGTGGACAGGGCCGCCTCCCGCGGCCTCGCTTCCGCCCGGGTCGCGACCACTTATAGGGGGGATGACCTGCTGATATCGGCCGCCGCCGTGCCGGGCACGCGCTGGTGGGTCTACGAGCTGGTTTCCGCGGCCGGCCTCGAGGGCCGCGCCGGCACCGGCTGGATAAAGCGGGTCATATCGATCGGCGTCGTGATGATAATATTCATGGCTTTAATGACCCTGGCCCTGGCGCGGTCCTGGCTCGTTCCCGCGGCCGGGAGTGAGGACGACGGGGATGCTTAGGGCCAATCCGCACCTGATAGAACTCAACGCCCGCCTCTGGCTCAACGAGCTCAGGCGAAAACACTCCCAGGCCGACATGACCATCTCGACCGTTCCCGACGAGGAATGGGAGGCTTTAAAACATCTCGGTTTCGACATGATCTGGCTGATGGGCGTCTGGACGCCCAGCCCGGAATCGGCCCGCATCGCCCGCGAGACCCCGCCGCTGCGCGAGGAGGCCGTCGCCATAGCCGGCAGCGTCGAGCGGCTCGGCGCCTCGCCCTATTCGATCTACGAGTACAAGCTCAACCCCGAGCTCGGCTTCGATTGGGAACTTAAGGCCCTGCGCGAGAAGCTCAACGTGATGGGGATAAAGCTGCTGCTGGACTTCGTCTCCAACCACGTCTCGCGCGACAATCCCGTCCTCGGGGAATGCCTGCACTGCTTCGTCAAGGGCACGGCGGAGGACTACCGGGCGCGGCCCGACTGGTTCTTCGAGCTGGACACGCCCGAGGGAAAAGAATACGTCGCCTACGCGCGCGACCCCAACTTCCCCGCCTGGACCGACAGCGCGCAGTTGAACTATTTCCACTCCGAGACGCGCGAGCGGATGGTGAAGACCCTGCTGGACATAGCCGAGATGTGCGACGGCGTGCGCTGCGACATGGTCATGCTCACGCTCAACGACATACACGAGGGGACCTGGGGGCCGCTGCTGGAGCGCTCGGGCTTCCGCCGGCCGGAGACGGAGTTCTGGGATACGGCGATAAAGGCCGTGAAAGAGAAGAACCCCAATTTTGTGCTGCTCGCCGAGGTCTACTGGGGCCTCGAGTGGCGGCTGCAGCAGCTCGGTTTCGATTATACCTACGACAAGGTTATCTACGACCGCCTGCGCTCGCTGGGCGCCGACGAGGTGCGCGGCCACCTGCGCGCGGAGAGACTCTACCAGAAGCGCTCGGTGCGCTTTATAGATAATCACGACGAGGACCCGTCCGTCGTGGCTTTCGGCTGGCCCAGGGCCCAGGCCGCGGCGGCCGTGATCTCCACGATAAAGGGGCTGCGTTTCTATTCCGACGCGCAGTTCAAGGGCTGGCGCCGGCGCGTGCCGCTGCAGCTGACCGACCTGCCGCTCGAGACCGACCAGACCGTGAAGAAGTTCTACGAGAAGCTCCTCAAGATCGTAGACCATCCCGCTTTCCACGGAGGGGAGTGGACATTGCTGGACGTAAAGCCGTGCTCCGAGGAGGATACGAGCTTTTTGAACATCCTCACCTGGAGCTGGGCGCAGCGCCGCACGCTGAAAGTGGTGGTGGTCAACTATTCGGGAGCCCCGGTCTGCGGCGTGGTCGGCGTGCAGATCCGCACTTCCGGCGAGACCACGGCTATCTTCGAGCAGATCTCCGACCGTTTCTTTTCCTTCAATTCCGATTCGCTTAAAGAAGGCCTGAGGCTGGAGAGCATCCCGCCCTACGGCACCTATATCTTCGATATAGAATTCTAAATCTTACGCTTCGCGGGCCAGCGTGAAGACCGCGGCCCCCGCCGCGCCGGCCTCTTTGAGCGCCCGCGCCGCGTCGCCGGCCGTGGCCAGCGTGGTGGCCACGTCGTCCACCACCAGGAAGCGGCGGCCCTTCGCCCCGGGCCCCGCCTCAAAAGCCCCCCGCACGTTCTCCAGTCTCTCCCGCCTGCGCAGGTCCACCTGCGGCCGCGTCTCGCGGACGCGCCTCACCGCTCCCGGTTCGAAAGAAGAGCCCGACAGCCCCGCCAGTTCCCGCGCCAGCAGCGCGGCCTGGTTGTAGCCGCGCCGGCGCTCGCGCGACGGGTGCAGAGGCACCGGCACCACGGCGTCGAAAGTCCCCAGCTCCGGGCAGCGCGGCAGTTCCGCCGCCATCAGCAGCGCCAGCGGCCGGGCCAGGGAGGTCCTGCCCGAGTACTTGAAAGCGTGGGTCAGCGAGCGCAGCGGGGGGGTGAACAGGAAGGCTGAGCGGGCCAGGTCGAAGGGGCGGGGGGCCTCCCGGCAGGCGGGACAGGGGCCGTCCGCGCCGGGCAGGCCGCAGACCGGGCACAGGGGCCCGGCCGGGCGCTCAAGCGAAGTGAGGCAGGCCCCACACAGCGGCTGCTCCGTGCCGGCAGGCAGGTCCTCGGCGCAATGCGCGCAGGTGCGCGGCAGCAGCGCGTTAAGCAGCAGGCCCCAGATATGTTTTGTAAGCATCAGAACTGGAAAGTAAGCGTGCTGCCCGCCATGTAGGAGAGATAATCCTCCTGCTTCAGGTACTTGTGCCAGAGCCGCTGCACCGACGCGTTGAAGGTCAGGCGCAGGTTCTTGGCGGCCTCGTAGTCGGCGCTGCTGTTGAGCGAGAAAAGACGCGTGTTCTCGGAGACCGTTATAGGGGACTTCCGCAGCGCGTAGCTCAGCGTCGTGGTCCAGACTATGCGGTTGCTGAAGACCATAGCCTGCTTCATGAAAGGCAGGCGCAGGCCCTTGGGGGCCTGGAAGTCGGTCTTGAGCAGCAGGCTGGGGGTTATCACGGTCAGGTCCTGGTTGACCACGCCCAGGCCGGTCTTGCCGTGGTCGACGGAGAAATCCAGCTTCGGGGTAAAGCGGAACTTCCTATAGTCGAAAGTCCCCTGTACGGTGGCGTCGTGGCGCTCTGTCTGTTGCGTTATCTGGTCGAGCCGCAGGTCCTTCCGCTGCGTGAACCGGTGATTGTAGCTGAGCGCGGCGTCCACTTTTTCCAGCAGGCGGAAGCGCAGGTCCATGCCGTAAGAGCGGGTCAGGTCGAGGCTTATCAGCCGGGTCTCGTTGGTGTTGTTGGAATACTTCACGTTCATCGTGGCGCCGCGGGCCCAGGACTGGGCGCCCGCCAGGACCTCCAGCTGGGAGAGCGAGAGTATGGCGTCGGGGAAGGTGCGGTTGACCGAGCGCGACTGCGTCCCCGTGACGTCGGAGCGCTGGTCGCTGTTGGAGAAGTTGTTGGTTATTGAAATGGTCGACAGCGGAGACAGGCGGCCCTTCAGTGTGTAGCCTTCCAGCGGCTGCCAGCGCTGATTGGAGGTGAAGGTGTCGCGCGTGGTCAGGGACGTCCTCTGCGCCAGGGAATTCCTGGGCCCCAGCCTGTCGCGCACCCAGAGCTTGTCCGCCGTGTCGTAATCCCGTTCCACGTTCTGCCAGGTGTCGCCGTCCTGTATCTGGAAGTTGGACGAGACGACCAGGGAGCGCAGCAGGCGGTTGCGGGGGGCCAGGTCGTTGACGCTGAAGTTCAGGCTCACGCCGCCCTGCGCCGTGCGGTTGACGGTCTTTATCTCGCCGGGAGCGTAGACGGCAGAGGCGGCGACCACGGTCACCGTGGTCACCACGATATTGTTGTTCTCCATCGTGGTGACGGAATAGTTGACCGCGGGATTGAACCAGCGCGCCAGCATGAAGTTCGAGTTGAAGTCGGCGGTCTGCTGCCGCGCCTTGGGATAGTCGTAGCTGTTCCCGCTGAAGAGCTCGTCCTTCCGTTCGCGCGTCTCCTGCAGGCTGTACGAGGGGTTGAAGGTCGAGCCGCGCCAGGGGACGAAGGTCAGCCGCGCGCCGTAGGCGTCCACGCGCTCCGAAGTGCGGTGGAGGCCGGCCAGGGCGGCGCCCGCCGCCAGCAGGTCGTCCCTGCGGTAGTCCACCCGGTTGCTGGTCAGCGAATAGGTCAGGCTCAGGCTGCGCGGCAGCAGGAAGAACTGGAAGGGCGGATTATAGGCCAGGGCGCCGCTGTAGGCGTCCCTGCTGTCGTCGCGCAGCAGCAGGTCGTACTCGGTGCGGCTGCCGGCGTAGTTGAGAGAGAGTTTGGGCAGCGCGCCCAGGGAGAGGTTGCCGGCGGCCGCGCCGTCGAGCTTCTTGACCCGGCCCTGCTGCAGCGAGGTGACCAGGTTGCTGCCGCCGGTGACGTAGGTGTTCGGGGTCACCGTGACCTGGCGGGAGCCGGTGAACGTCAGCGGGAAGAACGGGAGCCTGTTGAAGTTCAGGTAGGCCGTCTGCTGCTCGTTGTCCTGGTTGGAGATGACCGAGACCGGCGTCTGGAAACTGCGGTCGGTCTCGCGGTGCTTGCCGCCGAAGCTCATCCAGCCCGGTATCTCGAACGAGGCCTCGACTTTTTTCGCCTCGCCGGTGCGCGTCAGGGGCTTGGCCAGGTGGATCTCGTTGAGGTAGAAAGTCCCGCTTTGCTGTCCCCCGGAGGTCTCCACGCCTATCAGTATGCCCGAGACCTGCTGGAGGCTGGGGTTGCCGCGGGAGGAGATCTCCACCGCGTAAGGGCCGGCGTTGGTCCAGACGTCGGGGATCCTGTCGCCGTTGACGTCCTCCTGGCGAAGAGTTATGAGCCGCCAGCCTGTCAGCGCGGAGGGGGCCACGGAGGCCTTGAAATAGTTGTTCTCGTCGCCGATCTTGAGGTAGAAGCTGGCGTTGGCCGTCACGCTGGAGAAGAGGAGGAAGCGGAACTCTCCGTGCTGCGAGATGTCCAGCGGCTGCGGGTACTTGCGGAAGGCGTATACCGCGGAGGTCGAAACTATGGAGTCGTAGGTCACCGACAGCGCCTGCTCGCTGACATTGGCGGTGTTGGTCCGCTCGCGCTGTTCCGAGACCGAGCCGTAGAGGTCGTTGTATACCTGCGCCGCGGCGCCGCCCGCGTTGTAGATCGGGATATACCCGGGATTGTCTATGTTGTTGACGCCCAGCAGCTGCAGCGTGCCCGCGGTGGCGCTCTGCTGCACCGTCCAGGTATTGCCCACGGCGGCGATGCGGGCGAAACGGATGGCGCCGGAGTTGAGAGCGCCGGCGCCGGCGCCTTTTTTCAGGGTCACGCGGATCTGCTTGATTGCGTTCCACTTGAAGGTATCCGAGGAGGCGATGAAGAGCGGCCGGTTCCAGGTCCGCCAGCCGCTGAAGTCCACATGGTCCTTGGCGATGGAATCCGTGGTGTCGGTGAATTTAGTCCCGCTCGCGTAGCCGAAGGAGCCGCCGCTGAAGTCCTGCTGGTCCAGGCGCCCGTTGCGGTTGAGGTCGGCCGTGTCTATGCGGCCGTTATTGGCGCCGTAGCGGATCTCGTTGGGCTGACCCACGGGATCGTAGAGCCAGCCGATATCCTCGGCGGTGGAGAGCTGGCCGTCGCAGTTGAGGTCCTCGCTTTTGGGCGCGTTCAGCAGCGCCACGCCGTTGGCGCAGGCGAAGTTCTGCCCGCCCCGGCCGTCGGCGTCCTCGTTGATCTGGCCGAAATGGAGGTTGATCTGCGGCCCCCCGGCGCCCTGGCCGAGGAGCACCAGCTCTATGGCCGTCTTCTGGGTGAAGTCCAGGCCCGTGGCGGAGAGGGGATAGACTATCGATACCTCGGTGGACCGGGTGAAATCGTAATTTATGGACAGGACCTGCTGGCTGCCGTCGGAGGTGGACGCCGGATTTATGTCTTTGGATTTTACGTTCACCGTCTCCCAGGCGACGGAAGTCGGGTCGGCCGGGCCCGCCGCGGGATTGGCCGCGATCTGCCAGTAGTTGCGGTCCATCGCGGGCGAGTCTTCCTGCTTGACGCCCTCCATATTGTCCACCAGCGCGAAGTCGTTGAGATTGGGATTGAGGCGCGACTGCGCTATCTCTCCGCCCACGTTCATCTTCATGCCGAAGACGTTGAGGTTCCTGAACTGCGCGTCTCCCTCGTAGACGAACATACTGCTGGTCAGGTCGGTCACGCTGGGCACGGCGGCCGATTTGACGCCGCCCTGGTAGAGCAGCGAACTGCCCAGCGAGAGGGCCCCGAAGTCGTAGGAGACGCGCCCGCCGACGAGCGAGAGGTTGCCGGCCCCGCCGAAAGGCGAGACTTCGTAGCTGATCTCGATGCTGCTGGTCTGGCCTATGCGGTCCGGGTAGTAGAAGGTGATGAAACCCGAGTCATAGTCGATGAAGTATTCCTCGTTCTTGCGCAGCTTCTGCCTGTCCACGGTCACGATCTCCGAGTTCACGACTATCGAAGGCTCGAGCAGGAAGGTCTTGAACCTGTAGGAATATTCCACGCGGAAGAGCCGCCTGGCGGCCGGGGCCGCGGAATAGATCTGCCTGTCGGGCGTGCCGGCGTATCCGGGGTCGGGGTCCTGGAACGGGGAGGTCAGCCTGAAGATGCCCTGCTCGAAGTCCACCTCGATATTGTCCGGGTATTTGACGGTCTGTCCCGCGGTATTGGGGGCGGCGACCTCGTTGCGGTTGAAGTCCTGCAGCTTGAGCGTGAAGCTGCCGCGGCCGTCGTCGCGCACCAGGTTGGTCTGACCGATGGAGTAATATGTCTTTATTTCCCGGTTCCAGCCTACCTGCGCGTCGAAGTCGGCCTGTACCGGGGCGGTGCTTATGGGCGCGTCGTTGAGCGTCTTTACCAGCTTAAGCCTGCCCGAGCCCAGAGTGTTGAGAGTTGTGGTGGACGCATTCTGGGAGAGGAGCGTCCCGTTGGCGTTGGTATAGTCGATGATGACCACGTCCTGCACGTTCATGCCGCGGCTGAAGGTCAGTATGCCCTTGGCGTAGTCCACCGTGTAGTCTATGCCGGGGCTTAGCCTCTGAAAACGACCGGTATAGGTCGTGGTCTGCTGCGCCAGGTCGTCCGCGGTTATCGAAGAGATGACCAGGTTGTCCACCGGCAGATTGCTCTGGGTATCGAGGTAGACCAGTTCCGACCCGGGCCGTATCGGGAGCCTGGCGGTGTTGCCGAAGGTTATGTCGTAGTAGCGCCGGCGCAGGTAGTTGACGTCCTGCAGATCTACCGTCTGGAACCGGGTATTGCCTGTGTACTGCCTCACCTTGGTCTGGCCCTTGGTGCGCGAGCCGATGAAGGTCAGCGCGAAGCCCTTGGCGCGCAGGTCGGCCCTGATGCCGAAGAGCTGCTTGTTGTAGGAGACGAACTCGGTGGCCGGCAGCGAGAGGTCGATGTCGCCGAACGAGACGTTCTGCACCACCTCGTTGGGGTCGCCCTGGTAGACGACGGAGATGTCCTGCCTGTCCTCCTTGGTGTCGTCGTAGTCCACGTTGACCGTGATCTTGGTCCCGACCTTGCCCTGCATGCGCACCTGCAGCTGCTGGCTGATCTCGAACAGGCTCAGGCTGCGCGGGCGCGTGACGTTGGTCTGCTCGTTCATGTAGCGCTTGCCGGTATAGTTGAAGCCGATGACTTTGCGCCCGGTCAGGGAGAGAGAGGTCCCCGATTCCGTGAACTCCAGCTCCGGCTGGGGGGACTCGGGGACCGCGGTGGAGACGGCGACCCGGGCCAGCGGCGCCGGCTCCTCCCTCTGGAAGCGGCCGGTCTCTATGTCGCCGCGCACCTTGTTCCACCTGTCCTGGGAATAGTCGGAGATCGGCAGGCGGTCGAGCAGCGAGTCCAGTCCCGGCCCTTCTTCTTCCGCCGCTTCGCCGGACTTATCCTCGTCCTCTCCGCCGGAGAGCAGCGACGACGCGTCGTCGCGGTCCAGCAGCAGGAACCTGCCCTGCGACGGCGGCGGCGCGGTGAAATGCTCCTGGGCGCCGGCGTGGGCGGCCAGGAGGAGCAGGAGTATGGGCAGGGCGTTCTTCACGTAATAATAAACGAGAAAGCGCGGCGGCAAATGGTACCGGGACACCATGCCGCATGGTGTCCCCCGCTGATGCGGTCTATCGTAGTATTATAATCAAAATATATAATAAAATGAAAATGATGAGGATAACTGTCGCGCAGCGCTACGTGCTCGGGGTCTTCGGCGGCTTTTTCCTGCTTTCCGTTTTTATCTTTTCCGCGCTCATCGTGATGGTGAACTTCCTCCAGATACTGCACGAGGGGGTCCTGCAGGGTTTCTCTTTCCTGCTCATGTCCCGCACGCTGCTGCACCTGCTGCCCAATGTGCTGGCGCTGGTGGTGCCGATCGCCTTCCTGATGGCGCTGCTGATGAGCCTGGGTCAGCTCTCGCGCGACGGCGAGATAATGGCGCTGCGCGCCGCCGGTTTCTCCTTCGGGCGCATACTCTCGCCGCTGATCTGGGCGGCGGCGGCCGCGGCGCTGCTGACGGCCGCGCTGGGCGGTTGGGCCGGGCCGCGGGGGCTCAAGCGCTCCAACGATTACGTCGAAGCGATGGCTTCGCGCATAACCCATATCGAACTGCGCCCCCGCACCTTCCGCAGGATCGCGGACTGGACTTTCTACGCCGACGAGGCCGACCCGGTCACGGGACGGCTGGCCGGCGTCAAGCTGACGCGGCGCGTGCAGCGGGCCGGGTCGGAACCGCAACTGATGAGGATAAGCGCCGCGCAGGGCCGCTACGGCGTGGCGCCCGCGCTGGGGATAAAGATCGAGCTGGACGACGGGACGCTGAGCCAGTCGGCCTTCTCCGCCAGGACCAGGCTCATGCACGGAGGCTTCTCTTCCTACCGCACGCTGATCCCCTTCTTTTCGGGCGACGCCGAGGCCCGCCAGCTGCGCCCGCGCGAGCTGACCACTCCGGCGCTGCTGGGCAGGCTGTCCGCCGGCGTGGCTGAGGCCGGGCTGGACCTGCGCTACAGGATGGAGATAGTCAGCCGTATTTCCGTGGCGCTGGCGCCGCTGGTGTTCTTCCTGCTCGGCGCCCCGCTGGGCCTGGTCCTTGATTCCAAGGCCCGCTCGTCGGGCTTCGCGGCCAGCCTGCTGGTCATATTCCTTTATTACGGCCTGACCGTGGGCGGCATGGTCCTGAGCCGCAAGGACCCCTCTTTATTCCCCTGGGCCATGATGGCCCCCACCGCGGCCGGCGCGCTCGCGGGGGCCTGGCTGTGGCGCAGGAAACTGAGTTTCAGATGAAAAAGGTATTCTTCAGGTACGTCGCTTCGCTTTTCTGGGGCCCTTTCGCCTTCGGGCTGGGCGTTTTCCTGGCGCTGATCATGTTCGGCACGGCTTTCGACAAACTGGCCGTCTTCAGCCGCAACGACGCGGGGGCCGGGCTCTTCCTCTCGTATATAGCGCTGCATTCGCCTTACTTCGCCGCCAGGGTGATACCCATGGCCACGCTCATGGCCGCTCTTTTCGCGCTCGGGGACCTGATGTCGAGGGGGGAGTGGAAGGCCGGGCTGGCCGGCGGCTACAGGCCGGCGCAGATGCTGGCGCCGCTGCTGGCCTGCTCGCTGGGCGCCGCCGCGCTACACCTGGCCGTGCAGGAGCTGCTGGTGCCGCCGGCTTACATGAAGGCGCAGGAACTGTATTACGAGGACCTGCGCGGCAGCCGCGACTGGCGCAGGCTGGTGCAGCGGGACGTCTCCTTCTCCGTGGGCGGCGGCGTCTTCCTGTCCGCCAGGGTCTTCGACGGCGGAGCGGGCAGGATGGAGAAGGTTTCCGCAGATTTTTACAGGGACAGGGAACTTATCGGTGAGATAGCGGCGGAGTCGGCGGTATGGGACCCGGGCCGGCTGCGCTGGGTGTTCAACGGCGCCTCCGTGACCGAATATCTGCCTTCGGGACCGGCCGTGTCCAGCCGGGCGGAACATCTCTCGGAGATCTCCCTGCCGCCCGGAAGCATGGTGATAGACAAGCTGGTGCCCGAGGGTATTTCCATGCGCGGGCTTCTTCTGCGGGTAAAGAGGCTGCGCTTCATCGGCGCCCCGGCGGCCGAGGAGATGACCGTTTTCTGGGGAAAGCTGGCGGCGCCGCTGGCTAATCCCGTCATGGCGCTGCTGGGCGCGGCCGTGGTGCTGCTGCTGGGCAGCCACGGCAAGCTGTTCAACCTGGGGATCGCGATAGGCTCCGGCTTCCTGCTCTGGGCCGCCATGATGTTCGGCCAGTCCGCCGGGCAGGTGGAGATGGTAGGGCCCCTGACGGCGGCCTTCGGACCGCTGCTTGTCTTCCTCGCCCTGGGGATATGGGGACTGCGTCGGGCGCGGGCCATTTAACTCAGGTCTTCATTCTGCCCTTGGTCAGCGCGGCGGCCTCCTCCGCTATCTTCTGCGCGGTAAGTCCCATGTCGGCGTACAACTTCCCGGCCGGCGCTGATCTGCCGAAAGTCTCTACTCCCAGCGCGGCGGTCTCGGTCCCCGCCAGGTCCTTCCAGCCCACGGTCCTGCCCGCCTCCACGGCGAGTTTGGGCGTGCCCGGAGACAGGACCTTTTCGCGATAGTCGGCCGGCTGTTCCCTGAAAAGTTCGAAGGAGGGCATCGACACCACGCGCGCCGCTATTCCCTTCTTGTCCAGCAGGCCGGCGGCTTCCAGCGCCAGCTCGACCTCCGAGCCGGTGGCTATCAGCTCGACGTCGGGGGTCTCCACGGCCTCCTTGAGTATGTAGCCGCCGCGCTTCACTCCTTCGGCCGCCTTCGCCCTGAACTGCGTCAGCAGCGGCAGCTTCTGGCGGGACAGGGCCAGGCAGACCGGGCGGCGGGTCCTGACGGCCGCCTCCCAGGCGTAGAGCGTCTCCCAGGCGTCGGCCGGCCGCAGGACGAGCAGGCCGGGTATCAGGCGCAGGCTCATGAGGTGCTCGACGGGCTGATGGGTGGGGCCGTCCTCTCCCACGCCGATGCCGTCGTGCGTGAAGACGAAGACCGCCGGCGCCCGCATCAGGGCCGCCAGCCGCAGCGCTGGGCGCATATAGTCGGAGAAGACCAGGAAGGTGGCGCCGAACGGGATAAGCCCGCCGTGCAGGGCCAGGCCGTTGAGTATGGAGCCCATGGCGTGCTCGCGTATGCCGAAATGCAGCGTACGGCCGGGTTCCTTAGTGAAATCGGTCTTGGTCGACGGGCCGAGGTCGGCCGCGCCGCCGGTCAGCCCCGGCAGTCTGTCGGCCATGAGGTTGATGACCTTGCCGGAGGCCTCGCGCGTGGCGACCGGTTTCTCGAAGAAAGTTTCCGGCACTTTGAAGAGATCTTCCGGCACCTCGCCGCCCAGCATGGCCGTGGCCAGCCCGGCCTTGTCGGGATGGGCCGAACTGTATTTTTTCCAGAGCTTGAGCCATTTCTTCCTGCCGCGTTCCCCGGCGGCGGCCGTCTCCGCGAAGCGGGCGCGGGCCTCCTCCGGCATGCAGAACGGTTCGTCGGGGGGGCAGCCCAGGGTCCGCTTGGTGGCGGCTATCTCCTCGGGTTTGAGCGGCTCGCCGTGCACGCTGCTTTTGCCCTGTTTGGGACTGCCGAAGCCGATGTGAGTGCGCGCGATTATCAGCGACGGCTTCTCCGTCTCGCGCTTCGCCTTGCGGATGGCCGAGTCGAGCTCCGCGAGGCTGTTGCCGTCGGCCACTTCGATGACCTGCCATTCCTGGGCCTGGAACCGCTTCTTCACGTCCTCGGTGAAGGCCAGGTCCGTGGAACCCTCTATCGTTATGCCGTTGGAGTCGTAGAGGCAGATGAGCTTGCCCAGCTTCATGGTCCCGGCCAGCGAGGCCGCCTCGTAGCTCAGGCCCTCCATCAGGTCGCCGTCGCCGGCCAGCGCGTAGGTGTGATGGTCCACCGGGCTGAACTCGGGCGTGTTGAGCTTCTCCGCCAGCAGCTTTTCGGCCAGCGCCATGCCGACCGCGTTGGCGAAGCCCTGCCCCAGCGGGCCGGTGGTGGTCTCCACGCCCGGGGTGTGGCCGTGCTCGGGATGGCCCGGCGTGCGGCTGCCCAGCTGGCGGAAGTTCCTGAGCTCCTCCATCTCCAGGCCGAAGCCGTAGGAGTGCAGGATGGAATAGAGCAGGGAGGAGCCGTGGCCGGCGGAAAGGACGAAGCGGTCCCTGTCGGCCCACAGCGGGTCGGCGGGGGAGAATTTGAGATGGCCGGCCCAGACGGCGTAGGCCAGCGGCGCCGCTCCCAGCGGCAGTCCGGGATGGCCGGAGTCGGCCCGGCCCACCATGTCTATCGAGAGGGTCCTGAGGGTGTTCACGCAGAGTTCGTCGATGTTGTCGGATTTCATCTGTTTTCTAGCTCCTTTATCTTCCACGCCTGCAGCGCGATCACGGTCTTGGCGTCCTTTATGCGGCCGCTCCGCACCAGCGTCCAGGCTTTTTTGAAAGTCAGTATTTCGGCGTCCACGAATTCGTCCTCGTCCGGGCAGGGGGAGCCTTTTTTCAGGCCCCGGGCCAGGTAGACGTGGAGTGTTTCCGTGGAGAAGGCCGTGCTGGGCCAGAAGGACATCAGCCTGGTCAGGCCGGAGGCCGTATAGCCGGTCTCCTCTCTCAGCTCCGCCCTGGCGCGCGCGGCGGGAGCGTCGCCGGGACCGTTCAGCTTGCCGGCCGGGATCTCGAGGGTGTCCTGCCCGACGGGGTAGCGGTGCTGTCGGACGAACACTATCCGCCCGTCGTCCAGGACGGGCAGCACCGCCACCGCCCCTATGTGCTCCAGGTAGGCGCGCAGGGCCTTCCTGCCGTTGGGCAGGCGCACCTCGTCCACGCGGAAGGAGACCGCTTTGCCGGGCACCCGCTGGAGGGTCCTGGTCCAGGTCTCCCGCAGGCCGGGGAGGCCCCCGCGGCGGGCGGCCTTTGGTATTCTTTTGTGGGCCACGTTTATAAATTATATAATTATCTCTGTCCCAACATGAAATCCTCCGGCTTTATACACCTTCACAATCATTCCGAGTATTCCATGCTCGACGGAATGCTGCGCGTCACTGACGGGCACGGCAAGCCGTCGGCCTTCCTGAAGGAACTCTCCGACAGGCGGGTGCCCGCGATGGCGCTCACCGACCACGGCAATATGTACGGGGCGCTGGAGTTCTACAATACGGCCTCGGCCGCCGGGATAAAGCCGATAATCGGCTGCGAGGTCTACGTGGCCAAGGGCTCGCGGCTGGACAAGGATAAGGCCACCTCCAACCGCCGCGACAACGGACACCTGACCCTGCTGGCGGAGAACAACGAGGGCTACCAGAACCTGCTGGAGCTGGTCTCCCGGGCCTTTCTGGAGGGTTTCTACCACGACCCCCGCATAGACCTGGAACTGCTCGATAAATATCACGGCGGGCTCATCGCGATGTCCGGCTGTCTGAAATCGCACGTGGCCCGGGCCTGCGCCTCCGGCGACATGGCTTCGGCCGAGCGGCGCGCGGCCGAGTACGCCGCGATAATGGGCAAGGATAATTTCTATCTCGAGCTGATGGACCACGGCATCCCCGAGGAGCGGGCGGCCATGAAGGGCCTGCTGGAGCTCTCGAAGAAGATGGGCCTGCCGGTCGTGGCCACCAACGATTGCCATTACCCCAAACGCGAGGACTGGGAGGCGCACGACGCGCAGCTCTGCATAGCCACCGGCCGCCTGATACAGGACGAGGACCGGATGCGCATGAGCACCCACGAGTTCTATTACAAGAGCCCGGAGGAGATGATAGAGCTGTTCTCGCACACCCCGGAGGCGGTCAGGAACACGCTCGAGATAGCCACGCGCTGCAACGTGAAGATAAACACCGGCGACTTCGTCTTCCCCATCTTCAACCCGCCCGCGAACTACAAGTCCGGGACCGAGGGACAGTTCGACTATCTGCGCGACCTCTGCCTGGAAGGCCTGAAGGTCAAAGTGGGCAAGGCCCCCGCTAACTACCTGGAGCGCCTCGACTTCGAGCTCGGGGTCATAAAGAGGATGGGCTTCCCAAGCTACTTCCTGATCGTGATGGATTTCATAAGGCACGCGCGCTCGGTCGGCATCCCGGTCGGCCCCGGCCGCGGCTCGGGCGCGGGCTCGCTGGTCGCCTACGCGCTGGACATAACGCGCGTGGACCCGCTGGTCCACGGCCTCCTCTTCGAGCGGTTCCTCAACCCGGACCGCAAGAGCATGCCCGACCTGGACATCGACTTCTCCGACAAGGGCCGCGACGAGGTCATAGAGTACGTGCGGCAGCGCTACGGCCGCGACAATGTCGCCAACATAATCACCTACAACTCCATCAAGGCCAAGAGCGCCCTCAAGGACATGGGCCGCGTGATGGACGTGCCGCTGGCCGACGTCAACGCGCTCTGCAAACTGATCCCCAACAACGAGCCGCTGGCCAAGGTAGTGGCCGAGGTGCAGGAACTGCGCGACGCCCAGAAGGACCCCAAGATCAAGAAGCTCTTCGAGATGGCCTTCAAGGTGGAGGGCCTCAAGCGCCAGCCCGGCGTGCACGCGGCCGGCGTCGTGATCACGCGAGAGGCGGTGACCAGGTACGTGCCGCTCTCCAACAAGAACAACAAGAACGTGGTTACCACCCAGTACGACGGCAACCAGCTGGGCAATCTCGGCCTCCTGAAGATGGACTTCCTCGGGCTGCGCACGCTTACCGTTATAGAGTCGGCCGCCGCCATGATACGCGCCGCCGGGGACAAGGGTTTCGACATCTACAGCATCCTGCTCGACGACAAGAAGGCCTTCGGCCTGCTCTCCGAGGGCCGCACCACCGGCGTGTTCCAGCTGGAATCGGACGGCATGAAGAAGCTGGTCAAGAGCCTCAAACCGTCGGTCTTCAGCGATATCTCGGCGCTGGTCGCGCTCTACCGGCCCGGCCCCATACAGAGCGGCATGCTCGAGATGTTCGTGGACCGCAAGCACGGCCGCAAGAAGGTCGTTTACGATCACCAGCTCATGGAAGACGCGCTCAGGGATACCTACGGCACCATGGTCTACCAGGAGCAGGTGATGGAGATCTCCAAGCGGCTGGCCGGTTTCACCCCCGGCGAGGCCGACGGCCTGCGCAAGGCCATGGGCAAGAAGAACCCCGAGGCGATGGAGAAGATGCGCCTGATGTTCGTGGACGGCTGCAAGAAGAACGACATCCCCTCTAAGCTCGCCGCCAAGATCTACGACGATATGGCCAAGTTCGCGGGCTACGGCTTCAACAAGTCGCATTCCGTAGCCTACGCGCTGGTCGCCTACCAGACCGCCTGGCTCAAGGCCAATTTCCCGGCCGAGTTCATGGCCTCGCTGCTGACCAGCGAGATAGGCCACAGCCCGGTCGACGAAGAGGGCGGCAAGGAGAACAAGATCGTGACCTACGTCGAAGAGGCCCAGGAGATGGGGCTCGAGGTGCTGGGTCCGGATATAAACCGCTCCGGCGCCATATTCTCGCTGGAAAGGCGGGACGGGAAGACGGCGCTGCGCTTCGCGATGACCGCGATAAAGAACGTCGGTTCGGGCGTGGTGCAGGAGATAGCCGCCGAGCGCGGGGCTAACGGGCCTTTCAAGACCGTATCCGACCTGGTCTGCCGCATGGAAGGGCGCCAGCTCAACAAGAGGGTGCTGGAATCGGCCGCCAGGGCCGGGGCTTTCGATTCTTTTTTCAAGGACCTTAAAGCGGAAGAGCGCCGGGCGCGCGCCCTGGCCGCCGCCGAGAAGGCCGCCGGCTCCCTGTCGAAGCCCAAAAAGGCCTGCGACGAGTCGCAGGACATGCTTTTCGGCGCCGACAGCCTGGCGCGGAAGGACACTTCAGCCGAAGGACCGGCCCCGGCCCTCAGCGAGCACGACCTGCTCAAGAACGAGAAGGAAGTGCTGGGCTTCTACCTGTCGGGCCACCCGCTTACCAGCCTGCGCCGGCAGATGGCCATGCTGACCACGGCCAGCGTGGAAAAGGTCTCCGCCGGCGGTTACAAAAAGGGCAGCGCCGTGCGCCTGGGCGGCATGATACTGCAGGTCAAGAACATCACGACCAAGAAGGGCGACCCGATGGCCCGCTTCGAACTGGAGGACCTCTCCGGCAGCATCAGCGCCACTATGTTCCCGCGGCAGTACGCGCTCTATTCCAAATACCTGGTCCCCAACCAGATAGTGCTGGTGCAGGGGCAGGTCAACGAATCCAATTTCGGCGAAGGCGGCTTCGAGATCCTGGCCGACGAGGTCTCCGAGATGGGAGAGGCCTTCGGCAAGTGGGGGAAGAACCTGGTGGTCTTCCTCTCCGACGCCAACCTGCTCGACGACAAGCAGCTCGCGGCGCTCAGGTCCGCGCTGGGCAGGCATCACGGCGGGGTGCCGGTCTATCTGCGCCTGGACACCAGGGGCAGCGGTAAATACGTGGTGGAGATGAGCGAGCGGGTGGCGCTCGACGAGAAGCTTTTCAAGGATATCGAGGCGGTACTGGGAGAGAAGACATGGCAGGTGGAAAGCGCATCCTGATAGCGGACGATGACCCGGACCTGGCGGACCTGCTGGAGTCCTATTTCTGCGGCCAGGGCTACCAGGTGGAGGTGGTGACCAACGGCAAGGACGCCGTGCAGCGGCTGCAGGAGGAGAAGTTCGACCTCGCGCTGCTCGACGTGATGATGCCCTACATGGACGGCTACCACGTGGCCAACGAGGTGACCGGACGCCTGGGGCAGGCCGCGCCCAAGATCATAATCATGACCTCGCGCGATATCGCCAGCGAGAAGGGTATCGCCTTCCTCAGCGGGGCCAGCGAAACCATCCAGAAACCGTTCGCGCTGGAGGAGATGGATAACAAGGTGAAGGCCCTGCTGGCGGCGCAGCCGGAGTGAAATTTTCTAGAATACAGTTGAAAAATGCGAAGTACCGGAGACGAAATATGAAAAAGACCCTGACAGCGCTGTTCGCAATTTTACTCGCCGTTCTCTCGTCGGCCCCGCTGGCCGCGCAGAAAGGCGCGGACCGGGAGGAGAAGCAGACGGGCGTAATACTGCCCGAGACCGGCCTGATAGACGTCCCGACGGCGGGCATACTGGACTACTACGGCTTCCTCATGAAGACCCGCTTCTACAGCGGCGGCGGCGTGCTGGGCTCGCTGAACTTCGGCGTGCTGGAGCGCCTCAACCTGGGAGCCTCGATGGCCGTGGACAAGCTGGTAGGCTCCGATTCGCCGGTGAGGATGGTGCGCCCGGAGATACAGGTGCGCTACCGCTTCCACGACGGCGATTACTATATCCCCGCGCTGGCGCTGGGCTTCGACGGGCAGGGTTACTTCTATCGCAAGGTGCTCAAGAAGTATATGCAGAAAGGCCGCGGCCTGTACGTGGTGGGCTCCAAGGAATTCCTGCTGGCGGGGCTGATGTTCCACGGCGGCCTGAACATCCCGGATTTCGACGACGGCTACATCTTCGGCTTCCTGGCCGCCAACTACACGCTGGGAGACAAGGTCTCCTTCATGGCGGAGTACGACAATGTTTTTCATTCGGACGTCCCCGAACGGATAAACCTCGGCACCCGGTTCTTCATCACCCCGTATTTTCATCTGGACGTGGCGATGCGCGACATCGGCGCCAGCGAGGACTTCTCCGACGGTTCCGAGCGGAACCCCGAGCGCATAGTGCAGATGCGCTACACCACCAGTTTCTGAACATCTCAAGGCAAGGAGACATACATCATGGCTAAAAAGATCGCTATCCTGACCGGCGGGGGGGACTGCCCCGGCCTCAATCCCGCGATAAAGGGCTGCGTCTGGGCGGCCGAAAAGTTCGGCTATGAGTGCGTCGGCCTGACCGACGGCTGGAAGGGCCTCATCGACGGGCTGACCACGCCTCTGAGCCGCGAGCTCACCGAGTACGTCATCATGCAAGGCGGCACGATGCTCGGCACTTCCCGCACCAACCCGTTCAAGCAGGAAGAGAACGTGAAGAAGTGCCTGGAGACGTTCAAAAAACTCGACCTGCACGCGCTGGTCGCCATGGGCGGCGAGGACACGCTGGGCGTGGCCACTAAATTCTATAAAGAGCACAAGCTCAACGTGGTCGGCGTGCCCAAGACGATGGACAACGACCTCGACGCCACCGACTACACCTTCGGTTTCGACACCGCGGTCACCAAGGCCATGGAGGCCGCCGAGGCCCTGACGGATACCGGCCGCAGCCACCGCCGCGTCATGGTGCTGGAGGTGATGGGCCGCCACGCCGGCTGGGTGGCGCTGTTCACCGCCATAGCCTCGGCCGCCGACTTCGTCTGCATCCCGGAGAAGACAATAGACACGGAGGCGATGCTCAAAAAGATAAAAGAGGTCTACGCGAAGAAGAAGTTCGCGCTGATCGTCACCAGCGAAGCCTCGGAGCTGCCGGCCGTCGGCGAGGGCGAGCAGAAGCACGAGCTCGACCAGTTCGGCCACGTGATTCTCAAGGACCGCGGCATGGGCGAGCGCATCGCCGCGTTCATCGAGAAGAACACCGGGTTCGAGACCCGCTCGGCCGTGATCGGACATATGCAGCGCGGCGGCGCGCCCACCCTGTTCGACCGCATGCTGGGCGTGCGGGTGGGAGTGAAGGCCGCGGAACTGGTGCGCGACGGCCAGTTCGGTCAGATGTCGGCGCTCGTAGGCAACCAGATAGTGGGAGTGCCGCTCGAGAAGGCCACGGGGCAGCTTAAGACCGTCTCCAGGGACTGGGACGGGCTGATGGAAGTTCTTTTTTAAGGGGGAGAATATGGCGGATAAAGCACAGGCGCCGGCGGGCAAGCCGGCCTTTCAGCGCAAGACGATACTGATAAAGAAGGGCCTGCAGTACCGGTACATGGCGCTCATCACCATGAGCGTGCTGGTGGCTTTCCTGATAGTCGGCCTGGACCTCATCTGGACCCTCTCCAAGTTCGTCAACGAGCGGCCGATGATGCAGCCGATGCTGGAGGAGATGGCCTCGATGGGGCCGCTGTTCCTGATCAAGATGGTCATGTACATGGTCATCGTGCTGATCATGTCCGCCGTGGTCTCCCACCGCATGGCCGGCCCTATCTTCAAGTTCGAGAAGAGCTGCGCCACGCTGGCCGAGGGCGACCTGACCTACCGGGTCTGGCTGCGCAAGGGCGACCACCTGGAGGACATGCAGGAGCAGTTCAACAATATGGCCGCCGCGCTGCAGCAGTCGGTAAAGGAAAGCAAGGACTCCGTCGCCGGCGTGAAGGCGCGGCTGGAGGCCGCCGCCGCGAAGCCGGAAGCCGGCCCGCTGAAGGCGGAGCTGGAAGCCGCCGCCGCGGAACTCGGGGGGGTCTTGAACGGTCTCAAGACATGACCGATGCGCCTCATAGTATTCCTCCCGATACTCACCCTCTGCGCGGCGGCTTCCGCCGCGGCCGCGCCCTTAGGCGTTGAGCGCTTCGTAGAGCTCGCCGTAAAGAACGACACCTCCCTGCTCTCCGCCGAGCAGGACATCGTCATCTCCCGCCAGCGCCTCCGGGAGGCCAGGTCCCTGCTGCTCCCCCAGGTCTCCTTCTCCGGTTCGCTTTCGCGGCTGAGCCTGGAGTACCCCATGGTGACGCCGCCGGAGCTGGGCGGGCGTTTTCTCGACGGGGCCTACGGCGACAATACCTACGCCTTGCGCGCCCACGTGGTGCAGCCGGTCTATACCGGCGGCCGCAACCGCAACGCGGCGCGCATGGCCCGCAACGCCTGGAGCCAGTCCCGCCTGCTGCTGGAGACCGAGCGCCTGGCCGCGGCCAGGAAGGCCAGGGAGGCTTTCTGCGAGACCCTTTACAGGCGTGAGCTGCTGGCCGCCGCCTCCTCTTACCATCTCAGGGCCTCGGCGCTGGGCGGCCGCGCGGGCGGCTGGGACGCGCTGGAGGCCGGCGCGGTCTCGGCCTGGTTCGCCCGGGAGAAGGACAGGGCCGGGCACGTTTATGCCGCCAGCCTGGCCGCCATGTCGGCGCTCATCAGGAACGAGAACGGCGGTCTGGAGCTGGCCGGCGAACTCGCGGCGGAGCCGCCGTCCGGCACGCTGCAGAAGGCCCTCATCACCGCGACGGAGAGGCGCCCGGAGCTGCGCGGCGAGATCTATCGCGCGCAGATGGACGAGATCGCGCTCAACATGGCCGCGCTGCGGCGCTACCCGAACGTCTATATCGGCGCCGTCTACGATATGGTGGCCTACGACGCCGATTCCTTCTCCAATATGGAGCGCACCGGCAGCTGGGCCGCCTCCGTGGCCATACATTTTCCGCTCTCCTACGACTGGTGGACCCAGATAATACAGCGCCGGGCGCAGCAGCGCCAGGGCTCTCTCAAACGGGTAGAGCTGGAAGAAAGCCTGAGGGGGGAGTTGCGCTCCGCCTGGAACGAGGCCGCTTTCCGTCTCAGGGAGGCGGGGGCCGCCCGCGCCGCGCTGGAAGAGGCGGCCGCGGATTATGAACGCGCCCGGCGTGCAAGCCCGGCCGAGACAGGCCGCGCCGCCGCCGCCCTGCGGACGCTCTATGAGAAGGAGCTGGCCCTGTTCGAAAGCCTTTACCTGCAGAAGCTGGCCGCCATACGCCTGGCCTGGGCCCAGGGGAAAGGACTGCCGGAGTGAGGCTCCTCCATCGCGCGGCGGTACTCCCGCTGCTGTTCCTTCCCGCTTTAGCCGCAGCTGCTTCCACAGCCGGGCGCGAGGCCTTCGTCCGCGATATTCTCTGGGAAAAATTGGTCGCCATGCCGGCCGGGGAGAGGCCGGTCGTCGGCGTAGCGCTTTCAGGCGGGGGAGCCCGCGGCTTCGCCCATACCGGCGTCCTCGAGGCTCTGCTCTACGCCGGCTTCCCGGTGGACCGCGTCTCCGGCACTTCGATGGGCTCGGTGATCGGGGGCTTCTACGCCTCCGGCATGACGATCGAAGGGATCTGGGATTTCGGCCGGCGCACTTCGGAACTAAAGCTCGCCAGGGACTTCGGCGGGTTCGGCCTGCTCAAACTTATGCTCGCCGAGCAGCTCATCTCCCCCAGGTACATAACCCAGGTGATAGAGGATAATCTCGGCGGCAGGGAGTTCTCCGGTCTGAAGACCCCTTTCGCCTGCGTGGCCATGGATTTTCGCACCGGGGAGAGAATAGTTTTCGACGAAGGTCCCCTGTCCATCGCGGTGCGCGCCAGCGTGAACCTGCCCGGCATCTTCGCCCCCGTGGAGTACCGGCACCGCTATCTCGTCGACGGCGGCGTGGTGGACTTCATCCCGATAGGCGCGGCGCGCGCGATAGGCGCGGAGTGGGTGCTGGCCAGCGTGACCGAGAACAGCGTCGACGAAATGCCGTCCAATGTCCTGCTGTCGCTGCTGCAGGTCATAGATATAAGGGGCTCGATACTGGCGGCGAGCCAGGAGAAAGAGGCCGATTTCGTGATAAAACCCCGCGCCGGAGGTATCAAGGTCGCCGACTTCGAACGCTGCGCGGAGGCCGGAGAACTGGGGCGGGCCGCCGCCTGGGAATCTATGGACCGGGCCAGGAGCGCTTATATGCTGCGCTCGGCCGGCGCGCTGCTGGAGGGGATATGAGGCTCTGCCCCGCCGCCCTCCTGCTGCTTCTGGCGGTTTCCCCGTCGGCCGCCTTCCTCTGGGAGAAGAAGCCCGATCCCGCCCACGAGAGGCTGATGGCGGCGGCTATCTCGCGTCTTGACGACGGCGACTGCGCCGGAGCGGTGGACTCGATAAACTCCCTGCTCGCCCTGGGGCCCTCCCGAGAGATCAAGGAGAGGGCCTATTACTGCCTGGGCAAATGCCATGAGGCGCTGGGCTCTCCCGACAGGGCCATAAACACTTACAGGCTGGCGGCCGCGCTTTACCAGGAGAACACGCTTTTTCCGAAAGCGCTCGCCGAACTTTACCTGGCCAATGGTTTTTACGACAAGGCCGCCGAGATATACCGCCCGCTGGTCGGGAAGGACCCGGCCCGTCGCAGAGCTCCGTGCACCGATTGCGGCGAAAGCCGCCCTGATCCGTCCTCCTACCAGCTTAACCTGGGACTGGCCCGGAGTTACGCCGGCATGGGGGCGCTGGCGTCTGCGGCGGCCGGCTACGCCGCCGCGCGCGCCTCGGGCGGCGGGGATCCCGCTTTCATGGCCGAGTACGCCCGCTGCCTGGAGTCCATGCGCGATTTCACGGGGGCGCTGGCTCTTCTTAACGAGGCCCGCGCCGCGGCGCCGTCCGATACGGCACTGACCAGGCTCATGGCCCGGGTAAGCGCGCGCACCGGCGCTTACTCCCGCGCCGCCGGCCTGGCGGAGGAGGCCTGCGGCCCCGTCTGCCGCGACGGCGGTCTTCTTTTCGAGAAGGGGATGTACCTGCTTATGGCCGGCGACCGCGCCGGCGCGCTGGCCGCGCTGGACGCCGCCGCCCCGCTGCTGCCGGCGGAAGATCAGTCCTTGGCGCTGGTCCGGGGCCTGGCGCTCAGGGGACTTGGCCGCGCGGCCGAAGCCGCCGCGGAACTGGAGACCGTCTCGGCAGGGGACAGCTCCTTCCTGGCCGGCCTCGCCCGGGCGGCGGGAGAGAAGAAATGAAATTCTGGAAAATGTCCGGAGCCGGCAATGATTTCGTCCTGATAACCGGGTCGCCGCGCCGCGCGGCGGCGCTGCGCGCGCTGGCCCGCCGGCTCTGCGACAGGCGCCTCTCCGTCGGCGCAGACGGCCTGCTGCATGTCCGCCGCGCGGGTCCCGGCCTCATGTCCCTGCGCTATTTCAATTCCGACGGTTCCGAGGCCTTCTGCGGCAACGGCTCGCGCTGCGCCGCGATGTGGGCTTTCATGAACGGCCTCGTTCCCCGACGTTTCAGGCTCGCGACCATCCGGGGGGAGCTGCCGGTGGAGATAACCGGTAAAGAAAGGGCGCGCATGAGCATGCCCGCTGTCAGAAAAGTCAGCCTGCGCCATCCCGGCCGCTGGCCGGCCGGCGTGAAAGAGGTTCACTTCCTGGATACCGGCGTGCCGCACGCCGTGGTCCCGGTGAAGGATCTCGGGCGGCTGGACGTGCGCGGGCTCGGGAGCGCGCTGCGCCGTCACCGCGCCTTCGGCCGCGCCGGGGCCAACGTGGATTTCGTCGAGAATAGAAACGGGCGGGTCCTGGTGCGCACCTACGAGAGGGGCGTAGAGGACGAGACGCCGGCCTGCGGGACCGGCCTGACCGCCGCGGCCGTCGCGCTGGCGCTGTCCGGCGCGGCCGCGTCCCCGGTGCGGCTGCGCTCGCGCGGGGGGGATGATTTTACCGTCCGGCTGACGCCGTCGGATCAGGGCGGCATTCGCCGCAGTCGGTGCCGGGCGCACTGCGACCGGCCGGGACGGGGCGCGGGGGATATCAGTATAGAAGGTCCGGCGCGACTGGTGTTCGAAGGCGAGATCGGTTAAGGCCCGGTTAACAGGAGGAGCTATGCTCAAACTCGAAGGCTGCTTTACCGCCATAATCACCCCGTTCAAGGGGGATAAGCCCGACCTGGAAGCGCTCAGGCGGATAGTCCGTTTCCAGATCAAGAACGGCGCCGACGGCCTGGTGCCCTGCGGCTCCACGGGCGAGGCCGCCACGCTCGAGGCCGGGGAATACCTGGAGGTCATAAAGACCGTCGTGGACGAGGCGAAAGGCAAACTTCCGGTCATGCCCGGAGTCGGCACCAACTCCACCGCGAAGTCGGTGGAGATGGTGAAAAAAGTATCCGCCCTCGGCGTGGACGGGCTCCTGGCGATAGTGCCCTATTACAATAAGCCTACGCAGGCCGGGATGAAAGCTCATTTCGGCGCGCTGGCCGCCGCGACGCGCCTGCCGGTAGTGCTCTACAATATCCCCGGCCGCACCGGCGTCAATATGCTGCCGGCCACGGCGCTGGCCCTGGCCAGGGAATATTCGAACATAGTCGGGATAAAAGAGGCTTCCGGTAACCTGGACCAGGTCAGCGAGATAGCCGGCGGCGCTCCGGAAGGTTTCGCCGTGATGAGCGGCGACGATTCGCTGACGCTGCCGATGATGTCGGTGGGAGCTAAAGGCGTGATCTCGGTGACCGCCAACGTGGCGCCGGCTCCGGTCGCGCGCATGTGCGCGCTTTTCCGCGAGGGCCGCTCCGGCGAGGCGGCGGAGATGCATCACCGGCTGTTCCCGCTGGTCAAGAACCTCTTCGTCGAAACGAACCCTATCCCGGTCAAATACGCCGCGTCCCTGCTGGGACTTTGCGGACCGGAACCGCGGCTGCCGCTGACGCCGTTCACGCAGAAGCTGCGGCCCGGCCTCAAGGCGGCGATGGTCAAAGCCGGGATAAAACTGCCTTCCTGATCTTCCCTAGCGGCCGGATCAGGGCGGCATTGCCCGCTGTCGGTGCCGGGGCCGGGCGACATAGCGCCCGGCACCTGTGGAGCCGGAGGCTCGTTGTTCCGAGTTCTACGACCGGCCGGCCAGGATCTCCCTGCCGGCCTCCAGGCCTTCCTTTACGCTCTCCTCCATGAAGGAGTACTTCCACGCCCCGTAGCGTCCTATGGAGCGCGCCCCGCGCTCTTTGAGCCAGCCGGAGATGACCGGCAGGGCCCGCGCCCTGTCCGCGTCGTAGATGACGTAGGCGCAGGGGATCTTCAGCCACATCTTTTCCGTGACCTGCCGCGCGTCCTTTATAAGTCCGCAGGCCCGCAGGCCCGCGACGCAGGCTTTCTCCGCCGACTCCAGGTCCAGCGCCCTGCCGTCGGTGGCTATCTCGATGTAGAAGGACGCCTCGCCGGACGGGGCCAGCGCCCGCGAGAAGTTGCTGGCGATGCCGGCGCGGTAGAAGGGGAAGCCCGTCCCCGGGAAATAGCCCCAGTGCATATCCGACTTAACGCCCCTGGCGCCTATATTCAGCACGTATACGGTGTTCCGGCGGAGCAGGCCCGCCGCGCGGCGCACGGCCGCGGGGGCGTCGGAACACATCGCGACGAACTCGTCGAGCGGGGCGGTGTTTATGAGGCGCTTGAAAGATATTTCCCCGAAGTGGCGGACGCGCGCGGTGCGCGCGCGCAGGTCCACCCGCTCCGCTTCGATCCCCAGATGTGTCTCGCCGGCTTTCATTGCCAGGGCCGAGGCCAGAGCGCCGATGCCGCCCTTTTTCGGGTAATGGAAAACCGCGTTGTAGCCGATGGCGCGGCGGCCGGCGCCGTAGGCCCCCTTTATTATGTCGCCCGGTGAGGGGACCGGCACGAACGGCGCGCACCATTCCGTCGTGAGCCGGCCCAGCGGGTACTGCCAGAGCTTGGCGTTGTAGGGCAGCATGAAGTAGCGCGAGATGCCGGCGCCGAAGACGCGGCCGCTCCATTTATCGAAGGTCTCGCTGCCGGCCGGTCGCAGTGCTCCCGGCACCGACTGCGGGCAAAGCCGCCCTGTTCCGTCGCCGGGCGCTCCTCCGCCGGCGGCCAGCGCGCGCAGGAAACCCGAGACGCACTCGGACCTGACCCGCGGCGGCATGGCGGCGAGATTGGCCTGGAAGGGGTAAGGCGTCCAGCGGCCGTGGGCGAAGACGCGCGCGTCGCGCCGTATCCTGCGGACATTGGAGCCCAGCGCGCCCAGTATCAGGCGCGTGGTCTCGGGCCAGCGCAGATGAAGAAGATGGCCGGAATAGTCGAAATGGAAGCCGCCTTTTCTCACGGTGGCCGCCAGGCCTCCGAAGCGGGTCTCCTTTTCGGCGAGGAATATTTTTTTGCGGCCCCGAAGGGTCATGGCCGCCGAAAGTCCGGCCAGCCCGCCGCCTATTATCAAAGTTCCGGTCCTGATCATCGCGAAATCATTATACCAACTATCCTTTTGACCCGGGTTCCGCGCGGTCCGGGCGGGAGGGGCGGCGCGCGGGACGCAGTATCGCGGTCATTTCACCCATGGTCAGGCCGAAATTCCTGGACCTGAGACCGCGGGGCACCAGGCCCGCCGCGAGAGAAGCCGCCGGCGAGAGCAGCCAGTGGGGATAGGCCGCGAACTGGGTGCGTAGATATTCGAGGTTCATGGATTTTTTGGCGGCCTCGAAGCGTACCGCCTCGAAGCCGGACGTTTTCGCGAGCAGCGACAGCGAGCTCCTGTTGAAATAGAACAGGTGTTCGGGCTTGTAATGCGTCCACCTCGAGCCCATGATCCTGCTGGTCAGCGAATCCGTGTCCGGCGTCATGATCATGAGCACGCCGTCCTCTTTGAGAAGCCTGCGCGCCGCGGACAGGGTCCGGAGCGGGTCGCGCACGTGTTCCAGCAGGTCCGACATGGCGATGGCGTCGAAAAAGCCCTCTCCGAAAGGGCAGTCCTCCAGCACTCCGGCGTGAACCTTGCCGGCGCCGAACCTGGCCCTGGCGACGGCGCTGGAATAGCCGGATATCTCGACCCCGTAGGGCGAGAAGCCCCTTTTTTCGGCGGCTTCCATGAAATAGCCGGTGGCGCAGCCCACGTCCAGGATATTGCCCGAGGTCTTATACCTGGAGATCAGGTCGAGGCGCAGTTCGAAGGTGGCGGTCTTCATCGCCTTGACGCCCGCGTTCTTTTCCGTGCCGGAGAGGCCCCAGGACCTGTAGTAGCCTTCCCCGTATATCGCGCGCAGTTCACGGTCGGAGGGCTGCGGGCTGATGAAACGGACGGCGCACGAGGCGCAGGTATAGACGGCCCCCGGCCCCAGCGCGGCGCCTTTCTTTAACGAGTCCGACCCGCAGACCGGGCAGTTCACCGGGCGGGGCCTCGCATTTTCTTAACGGCGCCGTACAGGAAGACCAGGCCGGCGGAGCAGAACATCAGCATGAAATGGTCATACGGGAGGCGGTACCTCGGAGTGCCGAGTATCACGCTATGCATTGCCGAGACATAGGCCAGGTACATAAGCGCGGGCAGAAGGGGGATGAAATTGGCCTTCGTGACCATGAACAGGCCGCAGAGAGCCGCGGCGAGCATCAGAAAATGTCCCGCCTGGTAGAGCGTACCGTATAAAGGGGAGACTTCGGAGATCATCACTTTCCCGACCGGAAGCGTCCATAAGCGCCAGAAATTCCTGGCCAGCTTGGCCGAGTAATCGACGGGGTGCGTCAGCGCGTACTTTACCACCTTCCTGCCCACTATGCTCTCCATCTCGTGGCGAGGCAGGTCCGCCAGTTCCGGGTATTCCCGCAGCGGACTGAGCTCCCTTATCCTGTCGCCGTCCCAGGCGTCGTCCTGTATGGCGTACCACATCAGCCACCCGCTGCCCGTGTTGACCGCCAGGAAGCCGCCGTGGGCGTAATAGTTCCGCACCGTCCATACGGATATCAGGGCGGTGCTTATCACCGCGTAAAGAACGAAGCCTTTAAGCAGGCCCCGGAATCGCTTGAGGAGCATGACGGGCAGCAGGAATAGGGGGAAAAGCAGCGTCGGCGCCCTGACGAGGACGGCGACGCCGTGCAGTACCCCTGCCAGGGCGAACTTGCGGCTGTCGCCCTCCTTGAAGGCCCGGGTCAGCAACAGGCACTCCCAGAGGAAAAGGAACATAAAAAGGCATTCGGTCAGGCGCATATTGCTGTAAAGTATGAAAGGCGGGTAGGCGGCGGCCAGGAGCCCCGCTCCCAGCGCCGCGGCCGGAGGGAAGATGAGTCCAGCTATGGTCATGAGCAGCACCGCGCTACCTGAGTCGATGAAGCATTGCAGCAGCCTTACGGCAAATTCGCTGTGGCCGGTGACGGAGTACACCGCGGCCAGGAACAGCGGGTAGACCGGGGGCCTGCCGTCGGTAGGCCGGCCCGGGGCTTCGACGAAGCCGTTGCCCTGCATGAGGTTCACGGCCACGGCCTCGTAGGCCTTGGCGTCGAAGCGTTCGTAGGCCTCGGGTATGGACGGCGCGCCGAACAGCAGGCCGAGGCGCAGCGCCAGGGCGGCGAGAAAGACGTAAAGCCCGGTCTTTGTGTTCATCTCATTTCTCCCCGAACCAGGTGTTGGCCGCCAGGGCCGCGGCCTGCTTCAACTGCCGCGTAAGGTCGTAGAAGGACCTTATCCGGGCCAGTCGCCGCAGTATATAGCGCGGGTTGAAATAGAAGATAGCGACTGCGCGCTTGCGGTACTTCGTTATCTCCTCGCGGGAAAGAGTCCTGCTGCCCATGGCCACCTCGGCCCCGGACTGGTCCATGACGGCGAAATCCCCGTCCACCAGCCCGTGGGCGATGGCCTCCTCCCTGAGAGGCGTCCCCATCCGCGGGACCGCGACGTTGATGGAGGCGTAATCGAGCTTTATCGTGCGTAGAAGGTCCAGGGTCCGCTCCATCGTTTCGTGGGTTTCCTCCGGCAGCCCAAGGATGAACGTCCCTACCGTTTCGATGCCGATCGCGGCGCAGTGGTCGATAGCGGATATTATCTGCCCGCGAGTGTAGCCTTTCCCGTACTTTTTAAGTATCTCGTCGGAACCGGATTCGACGCCGAAGATAACGGTATGGCAGCCGGCTTCCCGCATGAGGGAGAGCAGTTCCGGGTCCGCCACGTCGACCCTTGAAAAGCAGGTCCAGCCAAGTCCCAGCCCCGCGCTTATCATCCTGCGGCAGAGCTCCCTGGCTTCTTCCTTCCGCGCGCCGAAGGTCTGCGTGTGGAACAGGACCTCTTTTATGCCCAGGCTTTTGATATGCTCCAGCTCCGTCATTACGGAAGCCGGCGTGCGGGACTTGAAACCGAGGGTCCCCATCACGCAGAAGCTGCAATGAAAGGGGCAGCCGTAGTCGGTCAGGACCGTCGCGAACCGCCTGCTCCTGACGAAGGGGTGGCGGTAATCGTAGCCGGAAAAAAGCTCGTGCCGGGGCACCGGCACCTCGTATCGTTCCGCCGCGGGCCGGGTCCCGGGGGGCAGGACCTCCCCTCCGTCGCGGATGAGCATATTGGCCGCCGACCCGTGATCCCCTTCCAGGTATGAGACGATGTCGCGGGTGGTGAAGTCCAGCAGCAGCGCGTCCAGGGGGGAGTCCGGGCCCAGGTACTTCGCTCCCCCGTCGCGGAAGGCGTCCCCCAGGCCCACAAGCCTGGCCCCGGGGCAGGCCGCCCGCACCTTCGCGGCGAAGGCGAGGTCCTCCGGCAGGCTGACGGAGCCGAAAAGGCTGATGACGGCGTCCGGGGCGAACCGCCGTATTTCCTCCAGGGCGCTTTCCGGGGAAAGTTTTCCGGCTATGGCGTCTATCAGCCCGACCTCGTACTCCCCGGCGAGTATCCCGCTGAGTACGACGAAGTCCACCGGGTGGGTAAGGTAATCGGCCTGGGAGACCTTGCTGCAGAAATAGTCGCGGATATACAGGCGTTCGCCGGGAGGGTTGAGCAGGAGGACCTTTTTCATCGCGCCAGTTTCTTTTCGACCTCTTTCAATACTTCGTCCGGGTCGATGGCCTGCATGCATTTCGGTTCGGTCCAGTAGCAGCGCACGGATTTCCGGTCGTGCACGTTTATGCACGGGCTGCAGTCTATCCCCTTGAAGAACACCGAGTGGCCCTCTCCCAGGGGGCCGTACATGACCGGCGTTTCGGGGCCGAAGAAAGAGACGGTGCGGGTTCCCATCGCGGCGGCCAGGTGCAGCGGGCCCCCGTCGTTGGATATCACGAGTTCAGCGCCCTCCAGCAGCGCGGCAAGCTGCGTGACGGAAAGCCTGCCGGCCAGGTCCAGGACCCGGTCGCTGTCGAGCCGGGCGCACATCTCGCGGACGGCCGGAGCCTCTTTCCCCGAACCTGTAAGCACTATATGCGCGTCATGGCGGTCGATAATCCCGCGCAGGACCCGCGCGAACCGGTCGGCCGGCCAGCGGCGTTCTATGCTGAGGTCGCCGGCGCTGATATAGGCGCAGATATAGCGGGCCCCCGCCCCGGCTTCGTTCAGGAGCTTCCTGACCGCGTCCCGGTCCGCCTGCGGCACGGCCGGCCTGACCATCTCCAGCTTCTCTTTTTTCTCTAGGCCGATGTGGGTGACCAGGGCGTAAAAGCTGTCGGTTATGTGCCAGTACCTGTTGAAAGGCACTTTTATAGTATGGATGTCGCCCCTCCACGTTTCCCAGGCGTGGTATCCCACTTTGATCCTGGCGAAGGTGAAAAAAGAGACTATCGCCGAGAAGCGCGTAAAGAACTCGAAGTCCAGGACCAGGTCGAACCGCTCGCGCCAGAGATACCTCATGGCGGCCCAGAAGGACCCGGCGAAGGCAGCCCAGCCGCGGTCGATATCGACGGTCACGATGTCGTCGAAAAGATTCAGGGCCGCGCTTATCTCGCGGTTCCTGCTCAGGGTGAGGAAAACCAGCTTCGACCCGGGATAGGCTCGCCTGAATTCCGCCAGGGCGGGTGAGAGCAGCAGGATGCTGCCCATCCCCAGGAATTTCATGGCCAGCGTTTTGCGTATCTCTTCCCTGCGAAGGGCCGGCTCCCCGCGGCCGGTTAACCGTGTGAGGAGCGTCAGTAGCAGGCACAGCGGCAGGCCGGCGTATTTGTCTAGGAGTTTAAGAAGGCTTATGTTCATCATTATTCAGGGTCGGCGGTCCCGGGCGGCTCTACTTCTTCAGCAGGTGCTTGTAGTTCTTCAGGGCGAAGACGCATGTCCTGAAGAAGCTCCGTTTTTCGCTCTTAAGGAATATATAAAAATATACCGCGCCGAACCATAGCCTGAACAGCGGGTTCGGCGGCAGCTTGATCAGAAGTTTCACCAGGGGCAGGGTCCAGGGCCAGAGGACGGCGGTCTGGAAGAACTTGTGCAGGTTCTCTATCCTGCGTATGCCGGGCATCCTGAGCCGCGAGTCTATGAAAAAAGAAGAGGAGATGGAGTCCGGGCTGAAATCCTTGTCCAGGTACCCCTTCTCCTGGGCGTAGACCGTGAGCGCGGTCCGGGGATAAGGCGAGAAGATGGAGCACCAGGGGTAATCGGCCTTGATCCGCACGTTCATGAGTATGGTCCCGAACGCGTCTTCGAGCGTCTCGTCCGGCAGCCCGACTATGTTGTACGTCCTGAAAGGGAGGCCGGCCCCGTGCAGCATTTCGGCGGCCTTGTAGATGTCGGCGTCCTTTACCCCTTTCCTGAGGACTTTGTTGCGGAGGGTCTCGGAGCCGGTCTCTATGCCGAAGAAAACGCTCCTGCAGCCCGCGTCCCTGAGGCGGCGGGCGTAGTCGGGGCTGGAGCTCATTATGTCCGCCCGCGCGAGGCACAGGAAGTCGAGCCCTATCTCCCGCTTGTATTCTTCCAGGAAGCCGTAGAGCCATCGCTTATCCAGGCCGAAGACGTCGTCGCAGAAATAGACGGTCTTTATCTCTCCCGCTTGTTTCAGCTCGCGCAGCTCTTCTATCACCCTGGCCGCGCTGCGCACTCTTACGTGCGGGCCTTTGTTAGCGTAAAGGTCCCTGATGCTGTCCTCGAAACAGAAGGTGCAGTGGAAGGGGCAGCCGCGCGAGGTTATCACGTTCCTTACGCTGCGGTCTGCCGCCGGCCCCAGGGCGCGGTACAGGCCGCGGTCGGGGAAGGGGTATTCGTCGAGGTCGGCGCGCAGGGGGCGCACCGGGTTCCTGTGCACGCGCCCGCCGCGCTTGACGTGCAGGTTGGCTATCCCGGAGATGTCGGCTCCGGAATCTATCGCGTCCAGGAGTTCCAGTACGGCGTCCTCCCCTTCCCCGCGGCAGACCGCGTCGACCCCGTCCTCCTCTATGAATTCCGGGAAAAAGGTGGGATGGGCCCCGCCGAAAAGAGTGAGGACGTTGTGCCGGGATTTCAGGGCTTTCGCCGTTTCCCGGGCCCAGCGGTGGGAGCCGGTCATGATCGAGAAGGCTATGACATCCGGCCTGAAAGAGTCCATTACGCCGGCGAAGTCATCCGGCCCGTTCCCCAGCGCCAGTTCGCAGGCATGGCGCCGCTTGACGGCCGACGATATATACATCGGCCCGAGGAACTCGTACTCTATGTTCTGGAGGAAAAGAAGTTTCGCCATTCAGTCCCGCGTCCCGCTCTTCTTCGGACGCCTGCTCTTGAGCAGCCATTCCATGAGAGCCAGGAACCCCCTGAAGTATATCGCCGCGTGCCTGAGGCTGCGTATCCTGAGTATGTATGAGAGGATTATCCGGGGTCGGAAGTAGAAACCGCGGAAGGCCCGCTTGGAATATGTTTCAAGAATGCCGGCCGTCAGGCCGTGAGGCACGAAGACCGGGAGCCAGCCGTGGAGCCGTCTCCAGTCCCTGTCGAACGAGCCGTATTCCTCCGCGTGATCGTAGAGCCAGGCCCCCGGGAACGGGGTCATGAAGGAGAAATGCGCCTCGTCCAGGGGGAGCTCCCGGGAAAAACGCAGGGTCTGTTCCAGGGTGTCGATCGTCTCGCCGGGATGGCCGATAATAAAGAATCCGCAGGGGCTTATTCCGGCGTCGCGGGTCATGCGCACGGCTTCGCGGATCTGTCGCGTGGTGGTATGTTTCATGATGCCGGCCAGTATCTCGTCCGACCCGCTCTCCACCCCGTACCAGATCTGCCAGCAGCCGGCTTCCTTCATGGCCTTGAGCAGTTCCGGGTTCACCATGTCCACGCGGCCGGCGCAGGTCCAGACCAGGTCCAGCCGGGCTTCCCTGAGCAGCGCGCAAAGTTCCAGCGTGCGTTTGCGGTAAGCGGTGAAATTATCGTCGCGGAGCTGTATCTCCCGCACGCCGTGCTTATGGTAGAGCTCTTTTATCATTTCGAAGACGTACCGCGCGCTGTAAGCCCTCAGGACATTGCCGAAGACGCTGCGGTCGCAGAAAACGCATTTGCCGGGGCAGCCGCGGGACGCCACCAGCAGCGCGGCGGGGATCCTCTTGAGGGTGTGCACGGGGGGACAGTAATGGCGGGTCAGGTCGGGGAGGAGGTCCCACGCCGGCAGGGGCAGCGCGTCCATTTCCCCGATCCGTTCCCTCGGGCCGGTGATGGCCGCTCCGGCCGGCGTCCGCAGTATGAGTCCGTTTATCCCGGAGAGGTCCCGGCCCGCTTCCAGCGCTTCCAGCACTTCGATTATGGTGTAATCCGCCTCCCCGATAACCCCCAGGTCGAATTGCGGATACTTTTCCATGGTCTCCGAGGGGAGAGCGGTGAGATGGGGGCCCCCGATCATCACCACCAGGCCCGGGTCGGCTTTTTTCAGCCTGGCGGCCAGTTCGGCGGCGTGAGCGATGGAAATGGTAACGGCGGTTATGCCGACATAGCCGGGGGACCGTTCCAGTATTGCGCGGACGCTCTCCCCGTATCCGAGCCGCAGCGCGGCCGCGTCCAGTATGGACGTGTCGAAACCCCGTTCCCGCGTCATTGACGCCAGGCACAGCAGGCCCAGCGGCGGGGTCTGGCCGCCGCTCTGGGATTTGACGCCGTAACGATCCTCTATGGAAAGGGGGGGATTTACGAAAATTATCTTCTTCGCGCTCGTCATTTTCTGAACACCGTGAGCCTGTCGGGCGTGAAGAGCATCTGAGGCATTTTCCCGTAAAGTTTCATCCCGAAAACGGCGAATTCACTGGTGAAGTCCTTTTCCACCCGATAGCCGGCCGCGGCCAGCGCCGCCCGGGCTCCCCGCCCGCCTGGCAGCTCCTCCTCCACGCTGGACAGGACGACGTATTCCGGCTCCAGTTCCGCGAGCCTGTCGTAGCCGGTGTAGAAGGCCCAGTTATCCGAATGCAGCGGGATATATGAAAAATCCGGGAGGCCGCGGTGACCGGGGTGGCGGTACTTTCTCTCTATAAGCCCGGGGCTGAACCACGAGGGTTCCTTGATAAGGCCTATCGAAGAACCCGGCGCTATGGCGGACACCATCCAGGCCGAGGCCTCGTCGCGTATATCCGTTCCACGGACCAGTCTGAACGCGGCGGCGTGGAAAAGAAGGGCTTGTCCCAGCAGGAGGGCCGCGAGGCCGCGGGCCAGGCGCGGATGGTGCGCGCCGAGCTCGGCCAGGGCCCGGCCGGCCAGTATGACCAGAAAAGGCAGGACCGGCAGTATCCTGCTCGCCAGGGCGTTCTCGCCCGCCTTAAGGAATATGGCCAGCAGCGGCAGTACCCAGGCGAGGAGGAGCAGGTCGTCGCGGGTCCGCCTGAAGGCCGCCAGGACGACGCCTCCGGCGCAGGCCGCCAGGGTCAGCGAGCCCATGGCCTGGGAGAAATTGACATACACCGAGCGCAGGCCGTCCAATGCTCCCCCCGCCGGGCCGGCTCCCCCGGCCAGGCCGCCTACCACGAGCAGGCCCTTGATGAAGTTCTCATGATCGAGAAGCGCGTAAGGAGTGCCGAGCAGGAAAAAGAAAGCCGCCGCGGCTATCGCGGCCGCCGCTTTCCACAGGCGGGAGACCGGCGCCCCGGCGATCAAGTGGGCCGCTACCGGCATGAATACCGCGGGCAGGCCCGAATAACGGGTGGAGGCGGCCAGCCCGGCCGCCGTCCCGGCCAGGAGGTAGTCGCGGACGGCGCCCGAGTCCATAAGTTTCTTCAGGAAATAGAAGGACAGCACTATCCAGAAAGTCCCGGGAACGGTCATTATCAGGTAGCGGGAATTAGTCACATGGGCCGGGAGTACGGCGATGAGGAGGGCGGCGATGAAGCCCGCGGCGGGCCCGAACATGCTTTTGGCCAGCAGGAATACCATCAATACCGTAAGCGCCCCGTAGGCGGCCGAGAGAAGCCTTCCCGCTTTGAAGAATTTTCCCCATTCCCCGGGGTTGGAGTAATAGAACTCCTTGTCCGTGGTGAGCTTTATGACGCCGGCGGCGGACAGGGTCTTCAGCAGCGCCGCGTAAGTGTACAGGTTGAAAGTCCCCTCGCCCAGCGCGTAGGGGGTTTTGGGCCCTACCGGGTTGAGATCGAGTTTTGCCGGGTCCATGGCCTGCAGATTCGCGATGGCGGTGTTTTCGTCGCAATTGTAGGTGTTGACGTGGTAGGCG
The DNA here is from genome assembly GCA_009773155.1 of Elusimicrobiota bacterium. Classification (GTDB taxonomy): domain Bacteria; phylum Elusimicrobiota; class Elusimicrobia; order Elusimicrobiales; family UBA9959; genus UBA2231. The sequence continues at coordinate 57,641 of WOVA01000006.1, read as the reverse complement.
TTGGGCAGGGCCCAGCGTATCCCGCCGGCCGAGAGGACCAGGAAGAGCAGCGCGGCCGCGGCGGGCGCCGGTCGGAGCAGGTCCCGAACGGCCGAAGGGCGGAGGGGCGCCCGTTTCCCGTTAAGTCCATGGGGCCGCGTCGTCATTTTAGTCTCGCCAGCGCGTACAGGTTGGAGCCCTGCAGCGATGTCCGACGGAGGAAAGGGTCGGCGGCCTTGAAAAGCGTCCTTATCATGATGTCGGCCGCGAAGATGGCTTTCTGCAGCGGTTTCGCCGCGCCGGAATTCAGGCTGCCTTTGAAGATCCGTTTTCCGAAAGAACTGAAGCGCAGGCCGTTCTCGAAGTTATCGGCCAGGCCTTCGCTGTCGAGAAGGCGCGGATACAGCTTGATTATCTCGAAACCGTTCCGCTCGAGCGTCCCGCCGAGGGACCGCGCGTCCCACCAGATCAGGTGGTTCGGCGGTTTGTCCGCCTCGGCCAGGGAGTTCAGCCGGGCGTCGCGGTTCGGCACGCTTATGGCTATATGCCCGCCCGGGTTCAGGAGCCCCTTTAGCGAACGCAGGAATTCGGCCGGCGCGTCCTGGTGTTCCATGACCTCGAAAGAGGTGATCACGTCGAATTTACGGCCGGGGTGCCGCTCGGAGAAGCCGGCCAGGTCGGCGGCGAACACGTTCCGGAGGCCGAACCGCTCTTTCGCTATCGCGATACTGTCGCGGTTGAAATCCATTCCCCAGACATCGTACCTGCCGCGGGCCAGGTTGAGGAAATTGCCGGTGCCGCAGCCCACGTCCAGCAGGGTTTTGCCGTAAACGGCCCGGTCCTCCAGGAACTGCTTGTGGTACCAGATCACCTGCGTGTACAGAAAATTGCTGAGGCCCTGGTGTATAAGTGAATTCTCGTACCAGTCCCGCCCGGGGTTTTTCCGCGGGTGGCAGAAGATCACGTCGCAGGAGGGGCACCTGAAGAACCTGTACTCGTTCCAGGAGCCGGAAGGCTTGTGTTCGGCGCGCAGAAGGCAGGCGGGGCACTCCAATAATTCGCTCATTTCATCCTTTCGCGGTCAGTGTCTTTAGGCAGAGCCTGACCGCTGCTTTGCCCATGTGAGGCAGGTCTGAAAGGGACCTGAGGGAGAGCAGGCGTTTCAATATGTACTTCGGCCGCATGTAGAATTTCTTGTAGGCGAAGTCCAGCAGGCCGGCCAGTTCCGCGGCGCTTAAATGTTCGTTCAGCAGCACGGGCTTGAAATCTTTGGAGGGGTTCGCGGCGAATTTCCGCCAGTAGTCTTCTTTGAAGGCTTTGGTTTCCAGGCCCATTTTATAGAGGTCCGTGTCGGGGTATGGGGTGGTTACCGCGAACTGGACGTAATCGGGGTCCAGTTCAATGGCGAAATCTATGGTGCGCAATATCTCTTCCCGCGTTTCCCCGGGGGAGCCTATCATAAAGTCCAGGTAGGTCTCAAAGCCGTGCTTCTTTACCAGCGCCAGCGTGGTCCTGGCTCGGCCGAGGTCTATGCGCTTGCGCAATGTAAGCAGGGTCTTTTTCACTCCGGATTCTATGCCTATGAAAACGCGCCTGCAGCCGGCGGCTTTCAAACGGCCGAGGAGTTCGTCGTCCAGCAGGTCCACGCGAGTGCGCATATCCCAGGAGACGCCGAGCTTCCCGTCCAGGAGAGCGTCGCAGAATTCATGCGTGCGCCTCCTGTCCGCGGTGAAATTGTCGTCGAAGAACCAGAATTCCTTTATGCCCAGGGCAAGGCATTCCCTGATCTCGGCTATGATGCCGGCGGCCGAGCGGGCGCGGTAGCGGCGTCCGAAAGCCTGGTAGCAGTAAAGGCAGTTGAAAGGGCAGCCGCGGCTGCTTATCAGCGTGGTGAAAAGTTCCCCGGCCCCTATGACGGAGCGGTAGCGGCGGTATTCCAGCAGTTCCCTGGCCGGGAACGGCACCGCGTCCAGGTCCTGTATAAAGCCGCGGAGAGGGTTTTTCTTCACCGCGCCGCCGGTCTTGAAGAAGACGCCTTCAACGCCTTCAAGACCGCGTCCGGCCTCCAGCCTGCGCACCAGTTCGGCGAAGGATTCTTCGCCTTCCCCGAGCACTATGGAGTCCACGCAGGGCAGCGCTATGGTCTCGTCCGGGTAGACGCTGGTGTGCGGTCCTCCGATGCAGACATGGGCGCCGGGGTCGGCTTCTTTAACGGCCCTGGCGGCGTTCACGGCGTCCACTAATGTAAAAGTCGTGGCGGTTATGCCCACCACGTCCGGCCTGCGCGTCAGTACCTCGCGCTTAATGTCGTCATCGGTCAGGTCGTCCAGCGAGGCGTCCAGTATCTCCACGGCGGCGGAGGCGTTCTTTTTCAGCGAGGCCGCGATATAGAGCAGCCCCAGGGGAGGGTAGTGGCCGGCGCCCTCTACCACGTATTCGGGAACTATGCTCGCCACCATGTTCCGGGCGGCCGGCTGTATCAGCAGGATCTTCATTTTTTTCTGAAAACAAAGAGTTTGTTCAGCCCGTACACGAACCCGGTGACGCTTTCCGGAGCGAAGCCCGCGCCGGCCGCGGCGGCCAGGACGTCTTTGCGGGTAAGGCCGTAGGCTTCGCCCTCAGCCATGCCGCGTTCGTTTTGATCATAGTCCCACCAGGTGAGTTTGTGGCAGAACCAGCCCACCACGGGGTCTATCATGGTGGCCACCAGCTTTCCCCCGGGCTTAAGTACGCGGCGGGCCTCCGCCAGGACCTTTGGCCGCGATCCGGCCGGGATGTGGTTGAGGCTGGCCATCATCACCACCGTGTCGAACTCTCCGTCCCTGAAAGGCAGCGCGGCCGTGTCCACTACCCGGTCGACGCCGTCAAAGTTGAAAATATCCACGCCTATTCCCTCGCGGCCCGCGGCCCTCCAGGCGCGGATGAGGCGGTTGGCCCCGCAGCCGATGTCCAGGACCCGGCCTTCGATCCGGGACGTCACGGCGCGCAGCCTTTCGTCCGCCAGCGTGGTGAGGCCCAGCTTCCTCTGCCATTTTTCCGTCAACAGGAAGGCGCGCAGGGGGAAGCCAAGAAAGTCCCGGATCTCCTGCATCATGGGAGAAATCTTTGTTTGAGCAGCGTCCAGACCACCACGAAGCCGTCCAGCCACTTTATTTTCTTTCCCTGCTCGTAGGACCTGGGGTGGTAGTTCACGTCAACCTCGGTTATGGGATATCTGCCGGTCTTGAGTATCTTGGCCGCGATTTCCGCGCAGAACTCGAAGCCGCTGGACTCGATGTCGAGCTTCCTGAAAAGTTCGAGCGGCAGAAGTTTGTAGCCGCAGGCCTGGTCGGTCAGTTTTGAACCGTAAAGCAGATTCGTAAGGGTGGTGACGATGCGGTTGGCCAGCAGGGAGAGCGGCCGCAGCTTACCGAACCCTTTGAGCGCCCGGGAGCCGAAAACCACCTCCGCGCGGCCCTCCAGCACCGGGGCCAGCAGGGGCGCGTAATCTTCGGGGTCGAGTTCGAGGTCCGCGTCCTGCACTATCAGGTAATCCCCGGTGGCGCGGGCGGCGGCCGTGCGCACGGCCGCGCCCTTGCCCAGGTTCTTCCGGTGGTAGATGACCGTTATTCCCGGAGACCCTTCCGGGAAGCGCTCACGCAGCAGTTCTTTGGTCCCATCGGTGGAGCCGTCGCAGACTATGAGCAGTTCCTTCTTCACCGGCAGCCGCAGGGCCGCCACTTTGTCTATCACCTGAAGGACCGTGCTCTTCTCGTTATAGCAGGGGAGTATGACCGAGAGCTTCTGCAGCGGCCGCGCCGCGGTCATTTTTTTACCGTCTCCTGCACCGATCCCCTGACCGCGTCCGTCACCGTCTTTATCTGCTCGTCGCTGAGCTCCGGGTACATCGGCAGCGAGAAGACGGTGTCCATGACCGCGTCGCAGACGGGCAGGTCGCCCCGCTTGCCGCCCAGGTGCGCGTACGCGTCCTGCAGGTGCAGGGCTATCGGGTAGTAGATCTGGTTGGCGATGCCCTGTTCGGTCAGGTGCTTCTGCGCGTTGTCGCGCTTGGCCTTGGAGTCGAAGCGCAGCGTGTAGTAGTTGAACGAGTGGCGGCAGTTGGCCGGCACAGCCGGGGTCACACAGACGCTCTCCAGCGCCTTGGCGTACCTGGCCGCGACCTGGTTGCGCATCTCCGTCCACTTCTCCACGTGCTTCAGCCGTATGGAGAGGATGGCGGCCTGCACGGTGTCGAGGCGGCTGTTGAAACCCTCCATCTCGTGGTGGTAGCGGACCTTGCTGCCGTGGTTGCGCAGCTGCTTGAGCGTCTCGTAGATCTTGTCGTCGCTGGTCGTCACCGCGCCGCCGTCGCCGAAGGCGCCGAGGTTCTTGGCCGGGAAGAAGCTGTAGGTGCCGCAGTGGCCCATCGAGCCGCAGTATTTCCAGTCGCCCCCGGCCGGCTTGTATTTCGCCGTGAAGGCCTGGGCGGTGTCCTCGATGACGAGAAGGTTGTGCTTCTTCGCTATGGCCATGAGCGCGTCCATGTCGCAGGGCAGGCCGTAGAGGTGGACCGGCATTATGGCGCGGGTCTTCGGCGTGATCTTCTTTTCCACCGACTTCGGGTCGAGATTGAAGGTGACGGGGTCGATGTCGGCGAAGACCGGCACCGCGCCCGCCTGGCTGATGGTCTCGGAGGTGGCGATAAAGGTGAAGGGGGAGGTTATAACCTCGTCGCCCTTTTTCACGCCGCTGGCGATGAGCGCCATGCGTATCGCGTCGGTGCCGTTGGCCACGCCCACGGCGTATTTAGTGCCGTTATGGGCGGCGAATTCCTTTTCAAATTTCGCTACTTCCTCGCCGAGTATGAAATTAGCCTTGTTGAACACGGTCTTAACCGCGTTCTCTATCTCGTCCTTTATGGGGGGGTACCCGGCCAGCATGTCTACCATGGGAACTTTCATCGGTTTTAGCCTCCGTAGGGCGGCTTCCTGCCGCCGATACGTCAATTCTATAAAAAAAGGCCCTTTATTGTATAATTGTGACGCAATGAAAGTTTCCATTGTCATACCCGCCTATAACGAGATGCGGACGCTGCCCGCGGTCCTGGAAAGACTCAAGGCCCTCCCTCTCGACAAAGAGGTCGTGGTGGTGGACGACGGTTCGTCCGACGGTTCCAGGGAATGGCTGGACGAGGCCATAGCGGCGAAGCGCTTCCCCTATGAGCTGAGGCTCATAAAGCACGAGCGCAATCGCGGCAAGGGCGGGGCCCTGATAACCGCCTTCGGCGCCGCGGCGGGCGAGGCGGTCATAGTCCAGGACGCGGACCTGGAATACGACCCGCTGCAGATACCGGAGGTGGTGCTCCCCATAGCCGAGGGCCGCGCCGACGCCGTTTTCGGCTCCAGGATGCTGTCCGGCCGGGCGAAGACCTACAGCCAGCTTTACCTGGCGGGCAACAAGTTCCTTTCCCTGCTGGTTTCGGCGCTTTTCGGCGTAAGGATGACCGACTCTTACACCTGCTATAAGGCCTTCCGCACCGCGGAGCTGCGCCGCTTCGCGCTCTCTTCGACCGGTTTCGAGATAGAGGCGGAACTCGCCTGCAAGACCGCCTTTCTGGGTCTGCGTTTTATGGAAGTCCCTATAGCCTATTCTCCCCGTTCCAGGGAGGACGGCAAAAAAATAAATTTCCGGGACGCCGTGAAGGGAGTGCTGAAAATACTGGGCCTGCGCCTCGCGCTGCGCCGGGGAGATTTCGGGAGATAGGCCCGGACTGGATCCACAACCGTCATGGACGTACTGATATATAATTTCGGCCTCTACCTGGCCTGTTTCGCGGGCGCGCTCCTGCTTTCCCTGGCGCTTACGCCGGCCCTGCGCGCGCTGGCCGTCAGGTTCGGCCACTTGGACGCTCCTACCACCCATGTGAAAACGCATAAGGTCGCTACCCCGCTGCTCGGCGGCGTCGCCGTGGCCGCGGCCTTCGCGGCCTCCCTCATCGCCATACGTTTCCTGACGGATTTTCCCACCGGCACGCTGCGCGACCTGCGCGTCCTGCTGACCGGCGGCGCGGTGATGCTGCTGCTGGGCCTGATCGACGACCTGCGCAAGCCGCACGGCCTGGGAGTGAAGACCAAGTTCGCGGTGCAGTTCGCCGTGGCCGGCTTCACCGTTTTCTACGGCATAAAGATCGACTTCCTGCAGCCGTCCTACCTGGCGGCCGCGCTCAGCGTGCTCTGGATCGTCGGCGTCTCCAACGCTTTCAACATCATCGACATAATGGACGGACTCTCCGCCAGTCAGGCGGCCCTGGCCGCGGCGGGCTTCCTGCTCATCGCCCTGCCGTCCGAATCCATCTACGTCAATTTCGCCTCGGCCGCCCTGTGCGGGGCGGCGCTGGGCTTTCTGCCGTACAATTTCTCCAGGCGCCTCAAGATCTTCATGGGTGATTCGGGCAGCCTGTTCTGCGGCTATATCCTGGCCGTAATAGCGATGGGCACCAGCTACACCACCCTGAACCCGCTGGGCGTATATGCCCCGCTTTTCATACTGGCGCTGCCCATCTACGACACCATCTTCGTCTCGGTCATGAGGCTCAGGCGGGGGCACTCCCCGTTCATAGGCAGCAAGGACCATTACGCGCTCAGGCTGGAGGCGCTGGGCTTCTCCCGGCGGCGGGTGGTGTCCATCTCCGCGCTGACCGCCGCCGGACTGGCCGTGGCCGCTTTCCTGGTCACTCAGGTGCCGATGGAGTGGGGCGCGCTGATCTATTTCGTCGTCGGGGGGGAATTCATCCTGGTCAGCCTGGCCATCGCCAAGATAAAGGTCTGACGCTGCTGTAACTTTTGCAGTAGAGGCAACGGCCTTATCATATCGGCCTGTGGCGGCTCCTGATGCCATATTCACGCCTCCTGTTCCCGGATGAATTAAGTATGCTGTTCCCGATAACCCTTATTGACCTACGCGTAAGTAATAGAATTTCTGGAGGCTTGGATTTGAGAGTCGCTTACATAGCCCCCGCTATGCGCGCTCCTCGTTCCTTGTCTCGCTCCAAAATCGGCCCGGCCAGCATTTCTATTACTTACGCGTAGGTCAATAATACCATGGTAACGAGTGATAAACATCGGCTTCTGGCGATGCTGTTGCCGGCGGCATTATGGCTTGCCGGATGTTCGTCCGGGGCGGATAACCCCGCCGGTGTCGAGATATTGTCCGTGAATCCGAAGTCCGGCAGTGAACTGGCCGCCGGGGAAAAGGTCGAAATATCGGCGGTAGTGGAATATTCCCTGGGCAGAGCGCGGGGGGAGATAGAACTGATCGTGGAAACCGCCGAGGGCGAGCCCGTCGGGCCCGGACGCGGCCATAATATCGCGGGGAGCGGCGGCGGGATATCCACCTTGCGGAAAGAGATAACCATCCCGGATACCGCCGGGCTGCGCGTGTCCGCGATTATGCGCCTAGCCTCATCTTCGAGTGATCCCGCGGCCGTTCAAGCTGCTATTTATTCCGTAATCCCCTATGTTCCGGTCCCTGATGAGTGGGATGCCGCTGACGCCGCGATCAGACGCCTGCCGCCGGAAGCTTTCCCTGAACTTCCCAACTGGGTGAAAAAGGAACTGAAAAGGCGGCAATGCACGGTGCCGCAGACTTTCATAAGCACCCGGCCCCACAATGTCATTCAAGGGGAGTTCGCCCGGAAAGGTCAAAAAGACTGGGCCGTGCTCTGCTCCACGGGACTGAAATCCTCCCTCATCGTCTTTTGGGGCGGGTCAGGAGAAGAGGTCTTTGCGTTCCCCGCGGGCCCGGATAAAAGCTATCTGCAGGGCACCGGCGCGGGCATCGGCTATTCGCGCGAGATCAGCGCGGTAGGCGGGGAGTATATCCTCGAGCGTCACGAGCGGTACGGCGGCCCTGAACCTCCTGACATAACGCATGACGGCATCAATGTCGCGTTCGTGGAAAAAGCATCTTCGGTGCTCTATTTTGAGAAAGGGGAATGGTTAAGCCTGCAAGGGGCGGATTGACCCTGCGGGAGATGCGGCTGTTGTCGGTTCGCTATTCCGCCTTTATCTCGAACTCGGGCGGGGAGTGCAGTGTGCGCTTTACCAGGCATTGCTCCGCCGCTTTTATCACCGCACCCTTGTATTTTTCCGGAAAATCCTTGGGCAGGACCACCCGGAAAGAAATTTTCTTCATCAAATGCGCGGCCGGGTCCCAGTCCATCGACTGTATTATTTTCAGCCCTTCCGTCGACAGTCCCCTGGACTGGAGGAAGCCCAATACGAATATTCCCGCGCAGGTCCCCAGCGAGGCCAGGAACAGGTCGAAAGGCGAAGGCGCCGCACCCTCTCCCCCGGCCGAGGCCGGCTGGTCCGTCATTATCTCGAAACCGTGCCAGTTGGCTGCCACCTTCTTCCCGCCGGGAAAAGTGATCTCCATGTCGTTCATCGCGTCCTCCAGACCGATATGATGTACCGGGGCCTTCGCGGCCCCTTTAAATTTAGATGCGCTCTCCCTTAAAAAGTTTCAGCCCCGCCGGGGTGACGGCGGGGCTGGAGCGCGGACGGGGGCCGGGGCTAGTAGGTGTGGCGGTTTATCTCCCGGGTGATGCCCGGGATGACGGTGGTCTTGGCGTCGGAAATTGAATAAATCTTGAGCACCTGGTCGTAGACGCGCTCGAAGGCGTCCACCACCATGGGGTCGAAGGCCTTGCCGCTCTCGCCCCTTATGTACTCCAGGGCCCGCTCGGGCTCCCACTTGGGCTTGTAGACGCGCGGCATGCAGAGGGCGTCGAAGACGTCCACCACGGAGACTATGCGCGCGTAGATCGGGATCTGCTCGCCGCGCAGCCTGGCCGGGTAGCCGGTGCCGTCGTACTTCTCGTGGTGCGAGCCGGCTATCTTGCAGGCTATCTGCAGGAGCGTGCTCTCGGCGTTGCAGAGTATCTTGGCGCCGTAGAGGGTGTGCTTCTTCATCTCCGTAAACTCGTCGGCGGTCAGCTTGCCGGGCTTGAGGAGTATCGCGTCGGCTATGCCCACCTTGCCGATGTCGTGCAGGGGGCTGGCGTAGCGGATGTTCTCTATCTCCTTCTGCGGCAGGCCGACGCTCTCGGCCAGCAGGGCGGAGTATTCGCTTATGTGGCGCAGGTGTATGGCCGTGTCCTGCTGGTCGCGGTATTCCGCGGTTACGGCCAGGCGGTAGATGGTCTCGAGCTGGGACTTGGAGAGGCTCTCGTAAAGCTGCGCGTTCTCGATGGCCGAGGAGGCGATGGAGCCCAGCAGCTGCAGTATGCCCTCGTCGTCCTTGGTGAAGGCCGCGGTCAGCTTGTTGATGACCTCGAAGACTCCTATAATGCGCCCGTTTATGTTGCGCAGGGGGACGGCCAGTATCGTGTCGGTCCTGTAGCCGGTCAGCCGGTCGGTGTCCTGGTTGAAGTGCTGGTCGCCGTAGGCGTCGGTGATGTTCATCACCTGGCCGGTGGCGGCCACGTGGCCGGCTATGCCGCGGCCGTAGGGGATGCGTATCTCCGTGTGCTGGTTGATGCCCTGCGCGACCTGCGACCAGAGCTCGTTGGTGTGGCGGTCTATGACGAACACCGTGCAGCGGTCGCAGGCCAATATGGTCTTCACCTGGTCGGCGATGAGCTCGATCAGCTTATGGATGTGGGTCTCGGTGGAGATGCTGCCGCCGAACTTGACCAGCAGCTCGAGCCGTTTTTCAAGGTCTTCAGCCCGCGTCATAGGTATATTGTAGCATTAGGGGGAGTTACTTGGCAGGGGGCCGGATCAGGGCGGCATTGCCCGCTGTCGGTGCACGGAGCTCTGCGACGGGCCGGGTGAGTTTTTCCACGAGCTGGGTGTAATGGACGGCCCTGGCGGAAGGGTAGTCGCGCTTCAGGCCGGCGTTTATCTGCAGCAGGCAGGAGGTGGCTCCGACGGCCACGGTATCGGCCCTGACCGAGGCGATATTGGCGGTCTTGCGCCTGAGTATTTTATCCGACATCTCCGGCTGGGTGAAAGAATAAGCGCCCGCCCCGCCGCAGCACCAGTCGCTCTCCGGGAGCTCGGTAAAACGCTTGCCGGCCAGGGTCTTGAGTGCTTCCCGGGGTTCCGTTCTTATGCCCTGTCCGTGGCAGGCGCGGCAGGAATCGTGATAGGTTATCCTCCCGGCTTCGGCCAGCGTCTCTTTGGGGGCGTGAGTCATGGCGGAGGGGGGTATGGCTTCTATTGCGTCCCGTACGGCGGCGGCGAAGGCGGCGGCCCTCGGCCGCCATTCCGGTTCGGCCGTGAAGAGCTGTTCGTAGGTCTTCATGAAGGCCGTGCAGGAGGAGCAGTCTCCCACTATCTTCACGCCGCCGAGGCGCTCCCTGAGCGCCTCGTACTTCTCTATGTTGCGGCGGGCGAAGTCCCGCGCGTGGCGTATGTCGCCGTAATTGTAGGCCAGCAGGCCGCAGCAGGAGTTATGGAAGAAGACGCCCCGGCCGAGGAAGCGCTTCAGGAGGGCCACGGTGGCTTCGCCGACGCCGGTGAAGAGGTAGTTGGGGCCGCAGGGGGCGAAATAGGCCCAGGCTCTCGGTTCATCGTCGGTCCCGGCCGACAGTTCCGGGTCGGCGGCGAGCTTCTCCGACAGGAAGGTCAGAGGCATGGACGGGGCTTCCAGTTCGGCTTTCTCGAGCGGCCCCAGTCCCAGCATACGGAAAAATCCCAGCTTTCCCGCAAGGCGGGGCAGGCCGGTGCGGCGCGCCAGCGCGCCGAGTTTGAGAAGGAAGCCGAAGAGGCCCGGCCTGTCCAGCATGAGCCGGGAGAGGAGGACGGGGATGAGGCGCGGGGCGGGACCCAGCGCCGCGCGGCGGCCCTCCAGTACGATGTCGGCCGTGGGGACTTTCGCGAAACAGGCCTCGGAGCAGGCGCCGCAGAGCAGGCAGGTGTCGAGCGACTCGGAGGCGGCGCCCCGCGCCTTGCCCTCCATCGTCATGCGGACCAGCTGGTTGCGGCCGCGGGCCGAGATGGGTTCCCGCCCGGTCAGCATGTAGGTGGGGCAGACGGTCTCGCAGTAACCGCAGCGGCTGCACTGGCTGACGGCGTCATAGAGCGACCTCTCTCCCAGGTGCGTGAGCAGGGACGGGAGGTGAAGCTCGCCCTCCGCGTGGGCGTCGTACATCTCGTTGACTTCGTATTTGCTCATATCAGCCGTATATCCAGGGGTTCAGCAGGTTCTCCGGGTCGAAAGCTTTCTTGAGCCGCCGGTGGATGTCCGACGGAACGAATCCGGTGGCGCGGCTTTCCGCGTGCGGGAAGCGGGGGGACTTGCCGGCCGGGCGCAGAGCACCCGGCACCGACTGCGGCGAATGCCGCCCTGTTCCGGCGGGGCAGAGCCGTATGGTCGCCGAAAGTATGACTCCGTAAGCTCCCAGCGAGCCGCAGAGCAGCCGGGTCAGGTCGTAGCCCGCCACGTTCTTGACCGACTTTCCGCCGAGGCGGCAGACGGTGCCGTCCGGCAGGGCCAGTTCCAGCCCCAGCAGCAGGTCGCGTATTCCGGCCCAGGCCTTCGTCGCTATGAGCCCTCCGAGCGTCCCGTCGAGCTTGGGCATGGGGACTTCCAGGCCGACGGCCTTGAGTTCCGAGCGCAGCGTGCGCAGCGGTATGCCGGCCTCGAAGGTCGCGGTCAGGTTGTCGCCGTAGATCTCGACGACGGACTTCAGCCCGGACACGTCGAGGTCCCGCCCCGCCGCTTCTCCCCCGGGGGAGGCGAGGCGGGTCCCCAGTCCCTTGACGCGGGACTTTATCCCGTGGGCCGCGCGGTACTTCAGCTCGGTTATGAGCGCCGAAGCCGCGGCGGAGCGGGCGGCCGGGGCCGCGTCCTTCCTGCGGGCGTGGCGGTCGGAGACGGGTATTATCTTGTCCGGATTGGCGAGGTCTTTAGGGTCCAGGGCTTCTTTTACGCGCGAAAAAAGTTCCAGCTCGGCCCGGTCGTAGAGCCAGTTCATCGCCAGGCGCTTCTCTACTCCCACGCCGTGCTCGCCGGAGATGGTGCCGCCCAGGTCTATGCAGGCGCGCAGTATCTCGTGGCCCGCCTTGCGCACGCGCCGCGTCTCCTCTATGTCCCGCTCGTCGTAAATTACGTTGGGATGGAGGTTGCCGTCGCCGGCGTGGAAGAGGAGCCCCGCCGTCAGTTTATAGTCGGAGAGTATCCTCCTCACCTCGGCGGCGGCCCGCGGCAGTTTCGGCCGCGGCACGGCCCCGTCCTCCACCATCACGTTCGGCGCCAGCCTGGCCAGCGCCGGGTAGGCGCCCTTGCGGGCGGCCCAGAGAACCTCGCGCTCGGCGTTGTCAGCCGTTTCACGGAAATCAAGCGATCCTGCCGCCGCGGCGAAAGCCCTTATTTCCGCCATCTCCTTCTCGAGGTCGCGCCGGGAATTGCCGTCGAGCTCGATTATGAGCACTGCCCCGGTCCTGTCCGAAAGTTCCAGCCCGCCGCCGCCGGCGGCGTCCAGCGAGACCCGGTCCATCGCCTCCAGCGCGCGCGGCACTATGCCCGAGGCGATAGTGGCCGCCACGGCTTTCATGGCGTCGTCCACGGAGGCGAAGGAGCAGACCGCGGTTATTATGTTCTTCGGCAGGGGGAGTATCCTCAGCCGGGCGTATATAGCTATCCCGAGGGTCCCCTCGGAGCCGGTGAAGAGTCCGGGCAGGTCGGGTCCCGGATCATCCGTGGATATCTCCAGCGTCTCGCCCTGCGGCGTGACCACGGTCAGGCCCAGGACATTGTCGGCGGTGACGCCGTACTTCAGGCAGAGCGGCCCGCCGGCGTTCTCGCCGATATTGCCGCCTATCGTGCACACTTTCTGGCTGGCGGGATCCGGCGGGTAGAAGAAGCCGGCCTTCGCCAGTTCTTCCTGGAGTTTGAGGTTGACCACGCCGGGCTCCACGACGGCGACGCCCGCCGCCGTGTCTATCGAGCGTATTTTATTCAGGGAGGAGAGGTTCAGTATCACGCCGCCCTTAAGCGGGATGGTGCCTCCGGAAAGATTGGTGCCGGCCAGGCGGGGCAGGAAAGGCACGCCCGCGCCGTAGAGCAGTTTCACCAGCGGCGCGACTTTATCCGCGGCGTCCACCCGCACCACGGCGTCGGGCCTGGCCCGGGCCGATCCGGCGTCGTAGGAATAGGCGAGTATGTCGGCCTCGCCGGTGAAGACATTGTCTTCCCCGGCTATCCGTTTCAGTCCTTCCAGCGTGCCGCCGAGGCGGTCTTTTCTGAACATTACAGCGGGCGCAGCCTGGCCGTGAAATGCGGGAGTATCGTCGAGACCTCGACGGCCTCGAGTCCGCGTATCTTTTTCTTGTTCTTCGCCAGCGCGCCGCAGACCTCTATCACATAATCTATGTGGCTCTGCGTGTAGACCCGGCGCGGCATGGCCAGCCGCACCAGTTCCATGGGCGCCGCGATGAAATTGCCCCTGGCGTCCCTGCGGCCGAACATCAGCGTGCCTATCTCGACTCCCCGTATGCCGCCCTCCAGGTAGAGGGCGCAGACCAGCGCCTGGGCGGGGAAGTTCTGCGGCTTTATGTGGGTCAGGAACTTCCTGGCGTTTATGTAGACGCCGTGGCCGCCGGGCGGGTTCACTATCGGCACGCCCTTCTTTATAAGCCACTCGCCCAGGTAGGCGGAGGAGCGGATGCGGTACTGCAGGTAGTTCTCGTCGAGCACCTCGCGCAGGCCGATGGCCAGCGCTTCCAGGTCGCGGCCCGCGAGGCCGCCGTAGGTGCTGAACCCTTCCGTCAGGATGAGCATCTGGCGGCATTTCTGCGACCACTCGGTATTGTTCATCGCCAGGAAGCCGCCTATATTGACCAGCGCGTCCTTCTTGGAACTCATCCAGCAGCCGTCGGCCAGTTCGAACATCTCCCCGGCTATCTCCTTGACCGGGCGCTGGTTGTAGCCCTTCTCGCGGAGCTTTATGAAGTAGGCGTTCTCGGCGAAGCGGGCGCAGTCCAGGAACAGCGGGATGGCGTGGCGGCGGCAGAGCTCCTGCACTTTTTTCAGGTTGGCCATCGAGACCGGCTGGCCGCCCAGAGAATTATTTGTGACCGTCATCACGCAGAGGGGGATGTTCTCCGCGCCCTTCTCCTTTACGAAGCGCTCCATGGCCGCGACGTCGGCGTTGCCCTTGAACGGCGCGGCCTTGTCGAAGTCGAGGGCTCCCCTGGCGGGGAAGTCCATGGCCTGCGCGCCGGAGTATTCCACGTTGGCGCGGGTGGTGTCGAAATGGGAATTGGAGATGATGTATTTGCCCTTGCCTCCTATCACCGAGAAGAGTATCTTCTCGGCGGCGCGGCCCTGGTGCACCGGGATTATCTCCTTGAGGCCGGTAAGCTCGCGCACCTGCTCCTCGAAGTTGTAGTAGCTGCGCGCGCCGGCGTAGGATTCGTCGCCGCGCATGATGCCGGCCCACTGGTCCGCGCTCATGGCGCCGGTGCCGCTGTCGGTCAGCATGTCGATGAGGACCTTCTCGGCCCTTATGTTGAAGAGGTTGTAGTGGGCCTGCTCGAGCAGCCTGACGCGCTCTTCGCGGGTGGTGAAGCCCAGCGGCTCCACGGTCTTGATCTTGAAAGGTTCGATGATGGTCTTCCAGTTCCATTCCATAAGCGGCCTCCGATAAGCCGCATAGCGGCGCTTCTATTTTAGTATTTATTGCGCCCCTAATTGGCGATGTAGTACAGGGCGAGGTAGCCGGCCAGGAACAGAATGACCCACAGGACGGTGCTGCCAACGGGGCGGTAGGAGCAGGCTTCGCCGGGATAGGACTTCAGCGCGGTCTCCAACCGCTCCCGCAAGGCGGCCTCCGCTCCGGGAGTGCTGAAGTAGAGCCTCGCCGAAAGCGCGGCTATGCCCAGGAAAGCCCTCGGGTTCTCCGAGGCGCGGGCCAGGCCCGCCGGCAGGCGGCCGAAAAAGAACCGGCGCGCGGCTTCCGCGCCGCGTGAGAGCGGACCGTGGAGAAAGCGCATAAAGGAGGCCGCGCCGCGGCGGTAGAACCAGTCCGTGTCCAGGCTGAGCGACGGGGCCGGGACCAGCCGCGGCAGGAACATAATAAAGCCCAGCGCGGTGAAGCCCAGCGTTCCCAGCGCCGCGACGACATGCGCCGCCGTATAGGGCTGATATCCCGTCGGGAATGGGAGGACGGAGTAGAGGAGGCCGGGGAACAGCCCCGGCAGCAGGCAGAGCGCGGCGGCCAGCGCCATGGCGGCGAGCATATTGGGCGGAGGTTCCTTCGCTTTCGGCGCGGCGGTGGAGTCGCGGAAGAACATATTGTAGGGCAGTTTGAGCCCCACGCTCAGGAAAGTGCCGGCCGCGGCCAGCGTCAGCAGGAGGTAGGGGAGAGCCGCGCCGGTCTCGCCGGCGGCCGAGACGGTCATGGCCTTGCTGACGAAGCCGCTGAACAGCGGGAAGGACGAGATGGCCGCGGCGCCGGCAAGATACAGCGCGGCCGTGGCCGGCATTTTCCGCCAGAGCGGACCTTCGGACCCTTCCCCGGACGAAAGCTCGCTGAGACGGCTTTTCCCGGTGACGTGCAGCACGGCGCCGGCCGCCATGAACAGCAGACCCTTGTAGAGGATATTGCCCACGGCGAGGGCGGCGGCGCCGTTTAGCGCCAACTGGGTCCCTATGCCGGCGCCGCAGACCATGTAGCCCACCTGGCTGATGATGTGATAGGAGAGCAGGCGCCGCGCGTCGTTCTCCAGCATCGCGTATACGACGCCGTAGATGGTCATGACGGCGCCGAGCCAGATCAGCGGCTCCGCGCCGGGAAAGCCGCGTATCAGCGCGTAGACGGCGGATTTGGTCGTGTAGGCCGTCAGCAATATGGCGCCGGTGACGGAGGCGCGCGGGTAGGCGTCGGGCAGCCAGGCGCCCAGCGGCGGTGCGGCGGCGTTGAGCAGGAACCCCGCCAGGATCAGCCAGGCGGCCGGCGAGCCCAGGTCGGCCGTCATGGGGCCGAAGGCCAGCGAGCCGGTCTCGGCGGCGCGCAGCAGTATGCCCGAGAGCAGCAGCACGCCGCCGAAGAGGTGCATCATGAGATAACGCATGCCGGCGCCGGCGGAGCCGGGCCTGCCGCCGATGAAGACTATCGCCGCGGCCGCCAGGGCCATCAGCTCCCAGAAGACGAAAAGAGTCAGCAGGTCGCCGGCCAGCGTCACGCCGAGCGCGCCGCCCAGGTAGGCGAGCCCGGCCGACTGCTCCGCCGCCCGGTCCTCGTGCAGCGCGTAGACGGCGCCTATGGCGCCTATCAGCGAGAAGACGCAGGCGAAAAGCGCGCTGAGCCCGTCGTTGCGCCAGGGCGACAGCTCATGGCCGAAGAATTCAAAGCCGCCACGCGCGCCGTGCGGGCCGGCCGCGCAGAGCGCCAGCGCCGCCAGCGGGACCGCCACCGTCAGGAATTTCCGTCCGCCGTCGGGCAGCGCGGGCAGGAATACCGCCGCGGCGAGCGGCAGCAGGGCCGGGTGGAACAACTCAGTCATAGTAGTCCTCGCGCCGGGAGATGAAGAGTTTGCCCAGCCAGGAGACGAAAATTATGACGACGCAGGAGAGGAAGCCGTAGAGCGACGAAAAGCCCGGAATATTCTCGAACCAGAAATAGGGATGGCCCAGGTGCAGGAAATGGACCACGGCGACCTCGGCCAGGATCACAAAAAGCAGCGAGACCCGCAGCGCGGCGCGTAGGTTCATGCTTCAGCCTCCCGCCGCCAGTTCCGCCAGTTTCAGCAGCGGCCCGGGGAAGAAGAAAAGGGCCAGCGTGACGGCGGCCGTTATGACCAGCGGCACTACCATCATCATCGCCGCCGCGCCGCTTTCGGTGGCCGCGCCGTGGCCCGCGCCGTGGTCCGCTCCGGGCCGTCCCCAGAAAGCGCGGTAGATTATGGGCAGGAAATAGGCGGCATTGAGCAGCGCGCTGGCGCCGATGACGGCCAGGAAGACCGGCCTGCCGGCCTCGACCGCGCCCAGGCCTATATGCCATTTGCTTATGAAGCCGGCCAGCGGCGGCGCTCCAATCATCGAGAGCGCGCAGAGCGAGAAAGCCGTCATGGTCAGCGGCATGCGCCGCCCTATGCCGTCGAGCTCGCTGACTTTCGTCCGGCGCTCCAGCGCGTAGATGGCGCCGGCCGCCAGGAACAGCGTGATCTTGGCGAAACCGTGCGCCGCCAGCTGCGCCACGGCGCCTTTGAGCGCCGAGGGGGAGAGTAGCGCCGCGCCCAGCACGACGTACGAAAGCTGGCTGACCGTGGAATAAGCCAGCCTGAGCTTGAGATTGTCCTGCGTCAGCGCCATGACCGAGGCGGCGATTATCGTGAAGGACGCTATCCAGGCCAGCGGGCCGCCGAAGCCGAGCTCCCGCAGCGTCTCCGCGCCGAAGACGTGCAGCGTCACTTTCAGCACCAGGAAAACTCCGGCCTTGACCACGGCGACGGCGTGCAGCAGCGCGCTGACCGGCGCGGGCGCCACCATCGCCGCCGGCAGCCAGGAATGCAGCGGCATGATCGCCGCCTTGGCCGTGCCGGCGATGAAGAGGAAGAAAACAGTCCCCAGAAGGACCTTGTTCCCCGCCGCCAGTTCGCCGAATATCCCGCCCGGGACGAAGTCCAGCGTGCCGGCGGCGTTATAGGTGATGAGTATGGCCGCCAGCATGAAGGTAAGCGAGGTGCCGAGCAGGTAGGCCAGGTATATCCTGCCGCTCTCCATGGCTTCTTTCGTCTGCTTATGCGCCACCAGCGGATATGTCGCCAGCGTTATGAGCTCGTAGAAGACGAAGGCCGTGAACAGATTTGCCGAAAAGGCCAGTCCGGCCGCGGCCGAGAGTGTGAAGGCGAAGAAGGCGAAGAAGCGCGTCCGGCGCTCTTCGCCCGTCTTCTGGAGATAGCCAACTGAATAGACCGAGACCAGTATCCATAGGAATGAGGACATGGCCGCGAATACCATCCCCAGCGCGTCGGCCTTCAGCCGCAGTTCCATGCCCGGGAACACCTCCAGCCCCGGCGTGGAGAAAGAGTGCCCGGCCAGGACGGCGGGCAGCATGGATATGATTATCCCGAACTTGGCGGCCGCGCCGGCCAGAGTGAAGGATTCCCGAAGCCGCGGCCGACGGCCGGAGACGGAGACCAGCAGTCCCGCGGCCAGCGAGGCCAGGACGGCGTAAAGCGGTTTAAAGGAGAGCAGTTCGCTCATTTGAGCAGCAGCTCCCCGGCGGCGCGCGCCGCGCCGGCCGCCGGCGTCCAGGCCGCCAGGCCCAGCAGCACGCCCAGCCCGGCCAGCGCCGCAGCCGGCGCGGCCGCCCAGAAAGGGGCGGGAGTGTCCGGCGCTTGTCCTCGCCCGGATGGGATATGGCCCTCCGGCGGGGCGGCGAAGTAGGCCGGTTCTATCACTTTCCAGAAGTATATGCCCGTCAGCAGCGAGCCCGCCAGCACCACCGGGACTACCGCCCAGAGGCCGGCCTCCACCGCGCCGAGCGCGATATGCCATTTGCTCATGAAACCCAGAGTGGGCGGTATGCCGGTCATCGAAACGGCCGCCGCGGTGAAAGCCGCCATCGTCAGCGGCATCCTGGCGGCGGCGCCGCGCAGGTCGGAGATCTTTTCCGCGCCGGTCGAGATCAGCATCAGGCCGGCGCACATGAACAGCGCCGCCTTCATCAGCGCGTGGTTTATCATGTGCAGCAGGCTGCCGGTCAGGGAGTACTGGGAGGCTATGGCCGCGCCCAGTACGATGTAGCCGATCTGGCTGACGCTGGACCAGGCCAGCATCCTCTTGATATCCTTCTGGGCTATGGCCATGACGGCGCCGTAGATGATGGCCGCCGAGGAGAGGACCAGGAGTATCGTCTTCATCGGGACCACGGAGGCGTTGAACTCGGGCCGGAAGACGGTGTAGGTCACGCGCAGCATCGCGTAGACGCCGACCTTGGTCCCGGCGGCGGCCAGCAGCGCGCTCGCCGGCGACGGCGCGTAGGTGTAGGCGTCGGGCAGCCAGATGTGGAGCGGGAACAGGGCGGTCTTTATGCTGAAGCCGACCATCAGGAAGGCGAAGGCGGTGAGGACCGTTTTGGTGTGATAGATATGGGGCAGCCGCTCGCGCAGGTCGGCTATGTTGAGCGTGCCGGAGGCCATGTAGAGATAGCCTATGCCCAGCAGGATGAACGTGGCCGCTATGGTGCCCAGTATCAGGTAATTGAAACTCGCGACGAGGGCGTCGCGCCGCCGGCCGGCCGCGATCAGCGCGTAGCCCGCCAGCGAGGCTATTTCCAGGAAGACATAAAGATTGAAGACATCGCCGGTTATGATCATACCGGAGAGGCCGGAGACCAGAAGCAGGCCGGCGGAGTGGTAGTAGGGCAGCTTTTCATGCGCTATCTCGGCGCCGGCGGCCGCGCGCGAATAGACGGCGGCAGCGAAGGACACGAAGGCCACCAGCAGCAGCATTATCGCCGCCAGCGGGTCCACCGCGTACTCTATGCCCCAGGGCGGCGCCCAGCCGCCGAAATTGTAGGTCACGCGGCCCAGGCGGAAAGTCTCCACCGCCAGGGCGGAAGCCAGCGCCAGGGCCGCGGCGTTGGCCAGGAGAGCCACGGTCCCGCCGGCGCGCCTCAGGCGGGCGGGGGAGAAAGGGATGATCGCCGAAGCCAGCAGCGGCACCAGCACGAGCAGGGCGGGGATGTGCTGCGTCAGGGAGAGGACGGGTTCCGTCACAGTTTCTCCCTCCTGCTCCTGAGTATCCTGTCTTCCTCGATGCTGCCGTATTCCTTGTGTATCCTGATGATGAGCGCGAGCGCCACCGCGGTCACGCTGACCGAGACGACTATGGCGGTCAGTATCAGCACATGCGGCAGGGGATTATCGTAGATGACCGCCTTGTCCCAGTGGATGGGGGCGGTGCCGCCTTTTACCTTGGAGATGGAGATGTAGAACAGGAATACCGCGGTCTGGAAGATGTTTATCCCGACGATCTTCTTTATCAGGTTGCCCTTGGCGATGATAGCGTAGAAGCCTATCATCATCAAGATGATATAGATCCAGTAATTGTACTTTCCCGCTATGAACTCAATCATCGCGGCTCCCTGCGGTCTTCATGAAAAGCAGCAGCAGCGCGCCGGCCACGGCCAGCCCGACGCCCAGCTCGATGCCGTAAACGCCCAGGTGATAGGCGGTCTTGGGATCGGCGAAAGGCAGCGCCTTGTAGTCGAGGAAAGCGCCGCCGCGCAGCATGCAGAGCAGTCCTATACCGCCGTAGAGCAGTACGCCGGCGGAGGCGCACGCGCCGGCCAGGCGCTCGTAGCGCCGTTCTTCGTCCGCGTCAAGACCGAAGACGATCGCCCGCAGTACCAGGCTGGCGGCGAAGACGGCTCCGCCCTGGAAGCCGCCGCCTGGCCCCAGGTCGCCGTGGGCGATGAGGTAGAGGGCGTATATCTGCATGAAGGGTATCAGCAGTGCGCTGACCGTCTCCGTAACGGGGTTGTCCGCGCGCCTGGCTTTCATTTCCTGCGCCCCTTTCCCAATATCAGCATGCCGCAGACGGCGGCGGCGAAGATCACCGTGGTCTCGCCGAAAGTGTCGTAGCCGCGGTAGGAGGCCAGTATGGCGGTGACGAAGTTGACTATCCCCGTCTCGGGAACGGAGCCCGCGATGTAACGCGCCGCGACGTGAGTGTTGGCCGGCGCGGAGGGGTCTCCATAGCCCGGCATGTCCAGGGTGCCGTAGACCAGCACGGCCCCGGTGCAGAGCACGGTCAGCAGCGGCAGCGCGCGGCGCAGAGCGGCCGCCGCGCCTCCGGCGGCCGGCGCGGGTG
The DNA here is from genome assembly GCA_009773155.1 of Elusimicrobiota bacterium. Lineage (GTDB taxonomy): Bacteria > Elusimicrobiota > Elusimicrobia > Elusimicrobiales > UBA9959 > UBA2231. The sequence goes on along the minus strand of WOVA01000006.1, from coordinate 36,854 downwards.
CCTCCTCGAGGCTGACGGTCCGGCCCAGCGCGGCTATCAGCAGTACGGTGACTATGCCGGCGCCGACGGCGGCCTCGGTCAGCGCCACGTCGACGGCGTTGAGCTGCGTCCAGGTCAGCGTCATGACGAGGCTGTAGGCGCAGAGAAGTATGACGGAGGAGAGCAGATCGCGCGCCCGTACGGCGGCTGCCGCGCAGACCACCAGAATGAAAAGGAATACGAACTTAAGCGCCATCGCCGCCTCTTTTCCAGGGCTTGAGGCCGTCGAGGAAAGCGGCCTTGGCCAGAGCGTGGGTGGCGGTCGGGGAGGCTATCAGCATGAAGACGAGTATGATCAGCAGTTTAAGGCTGACAAGGGTGAAGCCTTCCCATACCATGAGCCCGGCCAGGACGAAAGCTATCCCGAGTGTGTCGGATTTGCCGGCCGGGTGTATGCGCGAATAGAAGTCGGGGAAGCGCAGGATGCCAACGGAAGCCGATATCATCGCCAGGCAGCCCAGCGCCAGCAGCAGCGCCGCCGCGGCGGTCCTCAGGAGGCCGGGTTCCGTCATATGCGCAGGTCCCCGCGCTCCCTGTACCGCAGGAAGGCTATGGTGGCGATGAAATTTATCAGGGCGTAGGTTATCGCTATGTCCAGGAAATGGGGCCTTTCGTATATGAACCCTATCAGGGCCAGCAGCGTCACGGTCTTGGTCCCCATCACGTTTACGGCCAGTATCCGGTCGTATATACTGGGGCCGGTCAGCGCGCGGCTCAGCGCCATGGCCGCGGCCAGCAGTACGGCGAGGGCGGCGGCTTCAAACACGGGAGTCCCCTTCGACGCGGAGCACCCGGCGCTGCATCCCGCCCGCCTGCAGCGAGGCGGCCGACTCAGCGGAGAGCGAGTGCACCACCAGTTCGGCGGGGCCGACCTCCAGCGTGACGGTGCCGGGCGTGAGGGTTATGGAATTGGCCAGCAGGGCCGTGCCCAGCGGCGTGCGGCAGGGGTTCTTTATCTTTATGACGCGGGGATCGATAGGCCGAGCCGGGTGCAGGACCCGGTAGGCCACGTCCAGGCTGGAGAGGACTATCTGCCAGCAGAGCCAGGGCAGGTAGGCCGCCAGGCGCAGCAGGAACGTGGGCCCGGGCAGCGCGGGTCCGGCCGGTCGCAGTGCTTCCGGCACCGACTGCGGCGAATGCCGCCCTGATCCGCCGCGCGCGAGGGCGGCGACGAAGACGGCGGCGGCGGCCCCGGAAGCCAGCAGCAGGCCCGTGAACTGGCCCGAAAGGGCGAGCCAGAAGAGGAACATGGCGGCGGCGGTGTAGATAAAGTTCATTTTCGTCAATTGTGCTACAATTAGTCTCCGGACAGATATTCTATTCAATTTATCGGCGGGTGTAAAAAGCAATGCTGAAACTTAAAAGGCCGGTGGGCCTTTTTCTCTGCGGCGGCGGTGCGCTTGGTTCCTGGCAATCAGGAGCCCTCTCGCGCCTGGCCGAGGCCGGGCTGGAGGCCGACGCGGTGGCCGGGTTCAGCGTCGGGGTTCTCAACGGCGCCGCGTACTGCTTCGGCCGCACCGACGAGCTGGAGGATATCTGGGCCGGTATGCGGCCCGAGATGATACTCAAGCCCCGGCCCTCCTACCGGCGGATGCCGCTGGACCTCCATTCGGGTATGTCCGCCGGCGGCCCCCTGGCCCGCGCCGGCCAGCGGATGCAGGACCAGCTGGCCAAGTTCAGCCTCTTCTCGGCGGAGCCGCTTTACGCGCTGGTGGGTTCCTGGCTGGGGGGCAGGGACCTGCCTTTCGCGCGCAAGACCGTCTTCTACGTTATAAGCCACTGTGTGGAGCGCCGGCTGCCGCAGATATTCAGGTTCGACGGCAAGGCAGGGGGCTCGAAGATTGCGTTCAACGACGCCCTGATCTCGAGCTGCGCCATTCCGTCGGTGTTCCCGCCGGTCACCTGGTTCGACGAGGGGAAGAAACGTCACCTGGTCGACGGCGGAGTGATAGGCCTCGCGACGATAAATCTCAACGTCCTCGAGGGCTGCCGGACCGTTATCATGCTGAGCAATTCCCGCGAGGAGGAGATCAATTTCAAAGGGACCGGCTGGATGAGTTTCTTTGAGAACAAGGCCAGACGGATGCTGGCGGTGCATTCGCAGAAGATCTATGAGTCCAGGGTGCTCATACGCTCCAGCCCCGAGGTCCACCTGCTCAAACCGCAGGAGGACCTGGGCATGGGCATACTCGAGCTTCAGGGGGCCAAGTGCCGCCGGGCTTTCGAGGTGGGCGAGAAGGCGGCCATGGACTTCATCGCCGGGCTGGAGTCGCGGGGATGATGGACCCGCATTCCCTGCAGGGCTCGCTGCTGCTCGGCGGTTTCGGCGTTTTCGTCGGGGTGCTCGGTTCCGCGCTGGGCATAGGCGGCGGCGTCTTCACCGTGCCGCTGCTTACGCTGGCTTTCGGCCTGCCCATTCACCAGGCCATCGGGGCCTCCCTTGTCGCCATCGCCGCCGCTTCCAGCGCGGTCGCTTCGGTCAACGTGGAGCGCGGCCTTACCAACCTCCGCCTCGGCATAGTCTTCGAGACCACGATGGCGCTGGGTTCCCTGTTCTCGGCGCTCATCGCCAGCCGGCTGCCCGCCGGTGTTCTGCAGACGGCCTTCGCCCTGGCGCTCCTGCCGATATCTTTCTCCATGTTTTTCAGGGGGAGGGCGGCTCTGCGCGCCGCTCCCGGGGACACCATGCGGCATGGTGTCCCCTCTCATCCCTCTTCATTCGACTCGGAGTTCTTCGACCACTCGATGAACGGCCGCAGAAGTTATTCCGTTAAGAACGTCCTGCCGGCGTCATTCCTTTCCTTTTTCGGCGGGGGCCTCAGCGGCCTGCTGGGGCTGGGCGGCGGCGTGGTGCAGGTCCCCGTAATGACCATGCTCTGCGGCGTGCCGATGAAGGCCGCGGCCGCCACAAGCAATTTCATGATAGGCGTCTCCGCGGCGGCCAGCGCCTTCGTCTATTACCGCAAGGGGCATATCCCCGCGGACATCTGCGGCGTCATAGTGGCAGGAGTTCTGATCGGCTCTTTCGCCGGCATGAGCCTCCTCTATAAGGCCAGGTCCGAGAGGCTGCAGATGGTTTTCTCGGCCGCGCTGCTGATAATAGCGGTGAAGATGCTGATATGGTGAAAGAGACTTACTCCGAGAAGGACCTTTCAAAACTGATACAGCGCGTCCTGCAGGCGGGCGTGCTGCTCAGCGCGCTCTGTTTCCTGCTCGGAGCCGCCTGGCGCGGCGCCCCGGCAGGCGAGACGTTCTCGCGCACGGGCGTACTGATCCTTCTGGTCACTCCGGCCGCCAGAGTGGCGGCGCTCTTCTACGGCTACGCGCGCGCCCGCCAGTATCTCTTCGCCCTCTCCGCCTTCGTCGTGCTGGCGCTGCTGGGGGCCGCCGCGCTGGTGTAGCGTGATTTTGGTAAGATAGGCTGAAGCAATGAGACTTCCCTCGATATTCCTCTTTTTGGCTTTCCTGGCTCCGGTCACATCGGGCGCGGCCGAGCCCGGCAACGGCAATGGCCCGGAACCGTTCACGCTGGGGCCTGAGCTGGACGCGGCTTACGACGAGGGGATAGCGCTGATGTACAGGCTGGAGTTCGACGCGGCCGAGGAGATCTTCCGCGGCGTCATAGACGTTTCCAGTTCCCACCCGGCCGGGTATTTCGCCATGACGGCGCTCTACTGGTGGCGCGCGGCCCAGAATTTCGACGTACAGTCGAGCTCGACCGATTACGAGGCGCTCTTCCTCCGGCACGCCGACGAGACCGTCAAGGTTTCGGAACTGATGCTGAAGTCCGGGGACCGCAGGGACCATGCCCTGTTCTTCCTGGGCAGCGCGCACGGCCTCAAAGGCCGCTGGTTCGCCCTGCAGCGCAGCTGGTGGCGGTCCTATGTCAGCGGCAATAGGGGCAGGAAACTGCTCAGGAAATGCGTCGAGCTGAACCCCGCTCTCTACGACGCCTACCTCGGCCTGGGCATCTTCGACTATTACGCCGATACGCTGCCCGGCGCGCTGGGCGTGGCGGCGCTGATATTCGTGCGGGGCGACAGGGAGCGCGGCATAGAGCAGGTAAGGCTGGCCATGGAGAAGGGCAGGTTCTTCCCGACCGAGGCCAGGATATTCCTGATAGACATATTGACCCGCCACGAGAAGGACCTCAAGGCCGCGATGGCGGAATCCCGGCTGCTGCGCGAGAGCGACCCGGAGAACGCCTTCTTCTGGCTGGGCGAGATCCTGACCCTCATACACTCCCGGGAATGGGACCGGGCTTTCGACGAATGCATGAAGTTCCTTACCGCCCATATCGGGACTAAGCATCCCTGGCTGTCCCAGCAGCTCTCGCTGGTCTATCTCTCGGCCGGCGACGCCAAGCTGGCGCTCAACAAGCCCGCGGAAGCCGCCGCCTGGTTCACGCAGGGGATAGAGAACACCGCTTACCCCGCCAAGGGCTGGGTCACCTATTGTTATCTCAGGCGCGGGCAGGCTTTTGATCTGATGGGGAGGCGCGAGGACTCGCTGAAGGATTACCGGACCGTGCTCGCGCGCGATAATTTCTGGGATTCAAGGATGTACGCCGGGCGGGCCGTCAAGGAGGCCCCCGGTTTTCCTGAAGTCTACCGCCAGATAACCGAAGAATAGGGGAGGTTGTTATGAAGAAAAGCGATTTTACCGCCGTGGTTCCCGTAGCCGGCGCCGGCACCAGGCTGCGCCCTCACACTTATACTTATCCCAAGGTACTCCTCACCGTGGGCAATAAACCCATAATCGGGCATATCCTCGACGATCTGGCCGCCGCCGGCATAAAGAAGATCTGCATGGTCACGGGCTACCTGGGCGACAAGATAAAGACCTATGTTTCCTCCGCCTACCCGGGCCTGGACGTGGACTATGTGGAGCAGCCCGAGCCCAAGGGCCTGGGCCACGCGATCTGGATGACGCGCAGCAGGGTGACGGGGCCGATGCTGGTGATGCTGGGCGACACCATCCTCTCGGCCGACCTGTCGAAGTTCCTGGGCGGCCGCGAGGACTGCATCGCGGTCAAGGAAGTGCCCGATCCGCGCCGCTTCGGCGTCGTCGAGGTGAAGAATGGCTATATCTCGGCCATGGTCGAGAAGCCGGAGAAGCCGCGCACCAACCTGGCCATCGTCGGCATCTATTCCTTCCGCAATTCCTCGCAGCTCTACGGCAGCCTGCAGCGCCTGGTTGATTCCGGGACCACCACCAGGGGCGAGATACAGTTCACCGACGCCATGGCCATGATGGTCAGGAGAGGGCACCGGATAAAGCCGGTAAAGATAGAGGGCTGGTACGACTGCGGCAAGCCCGAGACGCTGCTGGAGACCAACCGTTTTATACTCGGCCGCGGGGCCGGGGGCACCATGCGGCACAGTGTCCCCAAGGCGTCCGGCACCCTGATAGTGCCGCCGGTCTATATCGCCCCCGGCGCGGAGGTGCGCGATTCCATAATCGGCCCGCACGTCTCCGTCGGGCCCGGCTGCCGGATAGAGCGGTCGATAATCTCGGACTCGATAATAAACGAGGAGGCCCAGGTCTCGGACATCAACCTGGCCGGCTCGCTGATAGGCCCGAGCGCGGTGGTCCTGGGCCGCCGCTACAAGCTCAACGTGGGGGAGAATTCGGAAGTGATCTTCGGGACCGGCGACATAGCGCCCGGCACCTGATGAGCCGGGGGCTCGTTGTTCCGAGACCGGCGACCGGCAGGCCTGACCGCGGGCTTTCAGCCTCGCGCCGCGCGGCCCCAGTCCAGCGCCTTTATGCGGCGCAGCGCCTCGTATAGGCGGGAGTCCGGCTCAGTCAGCGAGAAGCGTACATACCCCTCTCCGCAGCGGCCGAAGCCGGAGCCCGGCGCGGCCAGCACAGCGGCCTCCTCCAGCATAAGGCATACGGAATCTATCGACTTCATGTCCGCCGGCGGCCTGGCCCAGACGAAGCAGCTGCCGCCGGGACGCCGCAGCCTCCAGCCCGCCTCCTCCAGCCCCGAGCAGAATTTGTCCGCCCTGGCCGCGAACTTCGCGCGCACCGGGGGCGTTATGCGTTCGTGATTGTCCAGGCCCCAGGCCGCCGCGTTCTGTATGGCGTTGAACGGCCCCGAGTCTATGTTCTCCTTGAGGGAGTTCAGCGCCCGCACCAGCTGGCCGTTCCCGACGACCCAACCTATGCGCCAGCCCGCCATGCAGTAGGTCTTGGAGACCGAGTAGAACTCCACGGCGACGTCTCGCGCGCCGGGCGCCTGCAGTATGCTGGGGGCCGGCTCGCCGAAATACAGGTCGCAGTAGGCCGCGTCCTGGGCTATGATCACCGAATTCTTTCTGGCCCAGCGCACCAGTTCCTTGTAAAAATCCAGTGAAGCCCCGGCTCCCGTCGGGTTGTTGGGGTAGTTGAGGAAGAAAAGCTTGGCTTTTTCAGCGACCAGGCGCGGTATCTTCCCGAGGTCCGGCAGGAACCCGTTCTTCTCCTCCAGCGGCACGTCGTGTACCCGGCCGCCGGCCAGGATCACGCCGGTGCGGTAGGTCGGGTAGGTGGGGTCCGGTATGAGGCAGAGGTCGCCCGGGTCCATCACCGCCAGCGGCAGATGGGCGATGCCCTCCTTGGAGCCGATCAGTATCGAGACCTCGTCGGAAGGATGGAAGGAGAGGCCGTGGCGGCGCTTATGCCAGGCGGCGACGGCCTCGCGCAGCGTCGCATTGCCCTTGGTGTTGGGGTAGCGGTGATTAGCCGCCTTCTTTATCTCGGCGGCGGCCCTGGCCACTATGCCCCGGTCGGTCGGGATGTCGGGGTCTCCGACGGCGAGGCTGATTATATCCCTGCCCTTGGCCCTTTCGGCCGCGGCCTGGCGATACAGTTCCTCGAACAGGAAAGGTTTAAACTGCCTGAAATTCCGGCTGAATTTTATTTTCATGAATACCTCAGCAGCAGGTGTCGCAGGACGATCCCTTGCGCATTTCGCTCTCCACCTGGAACACCGAATGCCTTATGCCGAATTTTTCCGCCGCCAGGCAGGAGGCCTCTTTAAGCGCGGGCTGCTGCCTGGCCGGATCCCTTACTATCAGGTGCGCGGTGAGGGCGTTGAAGCCGGACGAGAGGCTCCAGGCGTGCAGCTCGTGCACGCCGCTGACGCCGTCTATGTCCAGGAGCGCCTTCTCCACGGCCTTCACCGATAGTCCGCGCGGAGCGCCCTCCATGAGGATGTGGAACGCCTCCAGGAGCAGGCGCGTGGAGCTGAAAAGTATGAGCGCGATGATGAGCAGCGAGACTAGCGTGTCCGCCGTGTACCAGCCCGTGAAATAGATGACGGCGCCGGCGACGATGGCGGCGACCGAGCCCGCCAGGTCGCTGAGCACGTGCAGGAAGGCGCCGCGTATATTGATGTTCTCTCCTCTGTGGCGGTGCAGTATCCAGGCGCAGGCCAGGTTGGCCAGCAGGCCGGCGAAAGCTATCGCCAGCATGGGGACGGAGAGCACCGGCACGGGGTTGTGGAAGCGTTCCCAGACCTCGCGCAGCATGAAGCCGCAGAGCAGCCAGAGCAGCGTGGCGTTGGCCAGCGCGGCCACGACCTCGGCCCGGCGGTAGCCGTAGGTGCGTTTTGAATCGGGTTTAAGCGAGGCCAGACGGGAGGCGATGAAGCTCATGCCCAGCGCGGCGGCGTCGGTCAGCATGTGCATGGCGTCGCTGAGCAGCGCCATGCTGCCCGTCAACAGTCCCCCGACGGCTTCCAGGACCATGAAACCGGAGGTTATGAAAAAAGCCCAGGCTATGGCTTTGCGGTGGGCGCCTGCGCCGTGCTGATGGGAGTGGCCCGCGCGGCCGTGGTCATGCCCGTGATCGTGGCCGCAGGAATGGCCGCCGTGGTCGTGGTGATGCCCCATGTCTTATTTTATCCCCATCATGCTCAGCCCCGGGAAATATGTCACCAGCGCCAGCACGGCCAGCAGCAGCAGCAGGAAGGGCACTACCGCCCCGTAGAGCTCGGGCAGCTTGCGGTTGAAGCGCGAGCTGGAGAGGAAGAGGTTAAGCCCCAGCGGAGGGAGCATATATCCTATCTCGAGATTCAGGATGAAGATGACCCCGAGGTGTATCGGGTCCACCCCGTACTGCAGCGCCACCGGCACTATGATGGGCACGACGATGATTATCGCCGAGAAGATCTCGATCATGTTTATGATCAGGAGGAAAATGTTGAGGAGGATGAGGAAAAGGAACTTGCTCTGGACGAAAGAGTTCATCCACGCGAAGATGGCGTCGGGGATCTGCGCGTCGATGAGGTAGTTGGTCAGGCCCAGCGCCGTGCCGAGCACGATAAAAATGGAGCCGACCAGGATCATGCTCTTTACCGCTATCTTGGCGATGTCGCGCTTCATGCAGAGGTCCTTGTATACGAAGACCTCCACGATGACGACGTAGAAGGACATGATCGAGGCCGCCTCGCCGGCCGTGAAGAGGCCCTGGTAGATGCCGCCGATTATCACGAAGGGCAGCGGTATCTCCCAGGCCGCGGCGCGCGCGGCGCTGAGTATCTTTCCCGGCTCGAAGGCGAGCCTCTGCACGCCGGCGCGGCGCGCGACCAGCCAGGCGTACACCGAGAGCACCAGCAGGAGGAACAGGCCCGGCGGCAGGGCCGCTTTGAACAGCAGGTCCAGGTTGAGCTTGCCTACTATCGCGTAAAGTATTATCGCGAGGCTGGGAGGGAAGAGCAGGCCCAGGCTGCCGGTGGTGGTCAGCAGGCCCAGCGTGAACTTCTCGGGGTAGCCCTGCTTTTTCAGCATCGGGTAGAGGAGGCCGCCCAGCGCTATGATCGTGACTCCGGAGGCGCCCGTGAAGGCGGTGAAGACGGCCGTGGCGAAGAGCGCCACTATGGCCAGGCCGCCGGGCAGGAAGCCGAACAGCGCTTCCGCCAGGGCCAGGAGCCGCCGCGGGGCGCCGCTTTCGGCCAGCACATAGCCCGCGAAAGTGAAAAGCGGTATGGCGATGAGAGCGGGCAGCGAGGCGAGCCTGAGCATCTCCACGATGACAGCGGAGGAGTCTATGCCCTCCGCGCCGAAAAGGTATATAGCCCCTCCTCCGAGGAGCGTGAAGACCGGCGCGCCCAGGAAGGCGAGCAGCAGTATGCCCAGGGCTATGAGTATCCCCATCAGAACCTGAATTCCTCTCCGGGGTCCACGACCCGGAACACGTTCATGACGGTGTGGAAGATGATCAGGAGGAATACGGCCGGGATTATCATGTGGGCCCAGCCGCTCCCGACCGCGAAATGGCCGATATAGAACGACGTGGAGGCGGAGGCGAAATCGTCCTTCACGAACTTATAGGCGGCCCAGAACAGGAGCCCGGAGACCGCCACGGTGAAAGCCCCGGCGAAGATAGCCAGCGGGCGGTGGACCTTTTCGGGCGCGAACCTGACCAGCGCCTCCAGGGCGAACTGCCGCGAATAGCGCGACGCCAGGGCGGTGCCGAGCAGGCCCGACCAGAGGACCATATGGCGCAGCATCGGATCGAGCCAGACTATGCCGGAGTGGAAGAACACCCGCAGCAGCACCTGCAGGAAGGACAGCGATATCATCAGCGAGATGAACAGAACGATGAGGGCCTTCTCGCCCTTCACTATCCATTCCTCGAAGCGGAAGAGGAAGTGCATAAGTCAATTATCCTAAATGACCCTGGCGGGCCGCAACCCCCCCGGAATTATCCCCCCGACGCTGATGGAGAATTAGGAAGAAATACCGGAAGATGTTAGAATTTATCAGCAGAAGTGACAAAATATCCCGGATTAAACCAGGCAGGACGCCTTGAAAAAATCAAAATTGGAAATGAAGTTCAATCACTTGTGCCTGCGCGCCAGGGACCGATTCAGGGGGCTGTTTCCTTTCCTGCTGGACCCGCTGCGCATACGCGCGGTGGCGCTGGAGACTTCCACGGAATGCACCAGGCGCTGCCCTTACTGCCCGCCCCATTCGCGAATGTCGATACCTCCGCTCAGGATGGACCCCGCCGTTTTCCGCCGCGTGACAATGTCCCTGTCGCGCCGGGACTTCGCGGGAGACCTTTTCTTCGGGCTTTACGGCGAGCCGCTCTGCGACGACAGACTGGAAGGGTGGCTGACGGAAGCCAGGGCCGCCTTGCCGCGCGCGAAGCGCCTCATCTTCACGAACGGCGACCTCCTCACCGCGGAGCGGTTCCTCTCGCTCAGGCGGGCCGGCATGGACGTCATGTCCCTTTCCCTGCATTCGGCTGAGGTGCCGGCGGGGCTGCGACGGACGCTGGAGGGCCTCCGCCGTGACTACCCGGAACTCTATTGCGTGCACATCGTGGACTATTACAGCCAGTATGGCGGAGCTTGCGGCGACATTGGACTGCTTAATAACAAGGGCGGGCTGGCGGACGTAAGCCGCGCGCCTTTCGCGCATTGCTGCGACATAGAATACGCGGCCATCGACTGCCTGGGCAATGTCCTGCTCTGCAACAATGACTGCACGGGCTCCTATACCTTCGGGAACGTCGGAGAAAGGGACTTCTACGAAATATGGGAAGATCCATCCTTCGCCTCTGCCAGGGAAGCCGTTATGAAAGGGGAACTCGTCTTTGAGATATGCCGAAGGTGTATGTCCCCCTTGGGCGCCTCCGTCAAACCGCCGCGGGGCGGGGCTGCGCGCCTGCCCCCGGCCTTCGGCGACCAGGCCGCGGTGATGGAAAAACGCCGGGGAGCCGCCGGAGCCGGTTTCCGGAGGCGGGCCGCCTTCTTTTCGACGCTCATGAAACTGGCCGGGTGCGCCATGGTCCTCGCGCCCGGCGTGGCGGCTTTCTGCGCCGGTTGCGCCGCCGCCGCGGCCCTGCTGTTTCCACTGTTCGCGGCCGCCTGGCTGCGCTTCAACTATTCCCGCTGCCTGCATCTGCTGCGCGCGCTGTCCTGCTCCGGCGGTGTGGAGGACGCGGCGGACTTCGTCCTGGGCGACGGCTCGCTGTTCGTCGGGGCCATGCAGCACCGCTCGGAGATAATCCCTTTCCTTGAATGGGCCGCGGCCGGGCGGCCGCCCGGCGCGGTGGCCGAGATCGGCCGCGCCAGGGGCGGCACGCTGGCCCTGCTCTGCCGGGCGGCTGCCCCGGACGCGCTGATCATAAGCCTGGACTTGCCCGGCGGCGCCTTCAGCGGGGCGGTGCCGGCCCTCAACCGGGGCGCCTGGCTGAAGCCCCTCCTATGGGCGATGCGGGGCCCGCGGCAGCGACTGGAACTTATCGACGGCGATTCAGGCGACCCGGCCTCCGCGGAACTGTTCTCCGCGGCGCTGGACGGCAGGAAACTGGACCTGCTTTTTATAGACGGCGACCATTCCTACGAGGCCGTCAAGCGCGATTACGACACCTACGCCCGCTTCGTGAAGCCCGGCGGGGTCGTCGCTTTTCACGATATCCGCCCCGGGCTTGAAAAGTTCGGCGTAGGCGTGGCCGAATTCTGGAAAAAGGAGCCGCTGCCCGGAGAGAGGCGCGAGTTCGTGGCCGACCCTTCACAGGTCAGCTACGGCATAGGTGCGCTGCGCGTGCCGGGCTGAAATGGAAATGGAGAAAGAAAAACTTAGTGTCATCGTCCCGGTCTACACCGCCGACCGGTACCTTTTGGAGATGTTCGAAAAACTTTGTCTCGACGGTCTGCGCCGGTGCGCCGATCCCGGCCTGCAGCTGGTGGTGGTGGACGACGCCTCGCCGCTGGGATCGGAGACGGAAGCCCTGGTCCGCAGGACCTCGTCCTGGGCCGAGACCGTATATATAAGGAATGCTTCCAATCTAGGCTATGTGAAGTCGGTCAATGCCGGCCTGGCGGCGGCCGCCGGCGGGTTGCTTCTTCTCTGCAACAGCGATACCCGCCTCACTACTGGAGCACTGGAACGGCTGCGCGCAACCCTGGCCGGCCGCCCCAGCGCCGGCATGGCGGGACCGGTCAGCAACGGCGGTTTCAGTTCCGCGCTACAGCAGTGCCGGCGCGGGCCGCCGCCGCTGCGCTCTTTTTCGCCGGAGGAACTGGCCAGGTTCGACGAGTTCGGCCGCGCACTTTCCTCGTCGCCGGCCGCGCCGGCTGCGGCCGGCTGGCTGCTGGGTTTCTGCCTGCTTATCCGCCGGGCGGTATACGAAGAGATCGGCTCTTTCGACGAGGATTTCGGTTTCGGTTATATGGAGGAAATGGATTACGCGATACGCGCCCGCCGCGCGGGATGGGAACTGTTAGCCGTACCCGACGCCTTCGTCTACCACGGCGGGCTGAGGACCGGCGTCCAGTTCGCCGCGCCTAACGCCGGCTCGCAGACCGGACGGCTTTTCCCTTTCAGGAGTTTTTTCAGGATAATGAAAGGGCAGGCCGTGCTGATTCGCAAGTACGGCTGGAAAGTGATGGGCGTGCCCCAGGACGCCGCCGGAGCGGCCGCAAGAGGTTTTTAACGGCTACTTACCGGATCCGGGACATTAGAGGGCGGGGAGAAGGCGACGAACCAGAGCCGGGACAGGTTTATCTTCCAGACTGCCCTTCGGGTCAGCCTGGCGGCCTCGGCGAAGTCCATACCGTCGTGCCTCCAGCCCCTGACCGGAGTCCCCGCCAGGTGGAAATATCTTTCGGGCTCGGCCGCAGCCATGGCGCGCATCGCCTCGGACATCATGAAAACGCACATATAGGCGCTTTTGAAATGGCGGGCGGCCACGAACCGCGCCGTTTCCTTAATAGTCGCGGGCGTCTCGCCGGGGAAGCCCATTATGAAATTACCGTGGACCTGTATCCCCGCCTTGAAAACCCTGTCCAGTCCTCTTTCGATGCAGGCCCTGTCCATGCCGCGGCGCATAAGGGATAAGATAGGGTCGTGCACGGATTCGATGCCCATGAATATCCTGGTGCAGCCCGCCGCGGCCATTTCGTCCGCGAGCCCGGGGGCGCGGTCAAAAGCGTCGGGTCTTGCGAAGCATTTCCAGTTGAAGCGTATCCCGGTCGAGCGGAGGGCGGCGCAGAGCCTGGACATGAACTCCGTGTCCGCGGTGAGCGAGGAGTCCATAAATTCAAAGCGGCGTATCCCCTGTTCCCGGAAGACGGCAGTCATTTCGCCTATTATCCCGGCGACCTCCCTGTAGGTTTGCCCGGCCCTGGCCGGGAAGCCGCAGTAAGCGCAGTTGAACTTACAGCCGCGGGAGGCCTCCAGCGGATAGCGCCACGCCGCCGTGGAAGCGGCGCTCCAGTCGGGGAAAAGCACTTTCGGGAAACTCTCGTAGCGGTAGCTCCCCTCTATCACGACGCGGCCGTCCCGGGAGATGGCGCCGGGGAATTTACCTGGCGGGAGACCGGCCTTTACGCGGGAGACCAGCTCAGCGAGGGCTTGCTCGCCGTGGTTGGAGATATAAACATCGCCCAGCGCCCGCACTTCCCGCGAATCCTGCGCGCCGTGCCCGCCCAGGACTATAAGGGAAGCGGGGCTTAGTTTTCTGACCATGCCGGTGAGACGCGCCAGGTACCGGGGGGAGAAAATGGCCACGGTGGTTACGGCCACCACCTTGGGCGCTGCCGAAAGGAGTCTTCTGAACTCGTCCTCCCTCCACGGCAACAGCGGGAAACAGATGGTCCGGACCGAATGCCCGGCGGCTTTCGAGTAGGCGGACAGGAGCGGTACCGCCAGTTTGGGGGATTCGCATAGCCAGCGGGCGGCCCGGTATACCAGGCAGGAACCGTCGGGTTCCCCCGGCGGCTCCTCGTCGTCCACCAGTAGCAGGTCGAAGCGGCCCTCTTTTTCAGCCTCGCCTGTCATTTCTTTTTCTTCTGCGACCTGAAGTCCGCGAGGACTTTCTCTATCCTCTCGAGGAGTTTCTCCGGGTAAAGTTTGCCGGTCAGCGCCGCGCGCGCGCTGTTGCCGCTTTTCCTGAATTCGGCCGCCGCTTCTCCGCCGGCGGGGGAGGTGAAAGAGATACCGGACTTTTTCAGCAGGTCTATGGACTTGGCGTTGTCGGCCCTGCTTATCCTGGTGAGCTCCCGGAAATGCCTGTCTCCGGCCGCCAGCAGCGCGTCCTGGTCCTCCTTCGACAGCGAGCCGAAGGCTTTCTTGGACAGGAGCACTGCGCCGGAGGCGTTTGCCATGGGCAGCGAGAGGGCGTACTTCATGCGCGTATGCCACTGCAGGGCCAGCACGGCCAGCGGGGAGCCGTAAAGGCCGTCGATCATGCCGGTCTGCAGCGAGGTCATCACGTCGGTGATGGAGAGCGGGATGGGCTTTACGCCGAGGGCGGCGAACGAGGCTTCGGCTATCGGGTCGCCCTCCCAGATCCACATTTTTACCGCTTTCAGGTCCTCCGGCGTCTTTACCGGCGAATTGGAAAGTATTAAAACGTCGCCGACCTCCGCCCAGCCCAGCAGGACATAGCCGGCCACGTCGAACATCTTCCTGAACTCGGCGTCCAGCGCGCCGTAGACATGGTCTATCTCGGCGGCGCTTTTAAAGAGGAACGGCGTGTCCAGCACGCGCGCGGCCGGGGCGATCTCGCCTATGCCCACGCCGGTGAAGCCGCCGGCCTGCAGCTGGCCGATGCGTATCTTGCGCACCACGTCCTTCTCGTCGCCCTGCACCCCGCCGGGATACATACGGAACTTGACGCGGCCCGCGGTCTTCTCTTTTACCTCGGCCGCGAAGTTCTGCATTACCTTCATCCAGGCCGAACCCTCGGGGGCCAGCGTGGCGAACTTGATAGTAAGCGGTTTGGCGGAGGCGGGCAGGGCGGCCGCGAGGGCGATCAGCAGGGGCAGCAGCGTTCTAGAAAAGTTCATCTTTTTCCTCCAGCAGGGTTTTGGCCTTTATTTTTGCGACCTCGTTGGCGAGCCGTGCGTCGTCGTCCCTGAGCTCGGCGGCCAGCACAGCCTCCAGCGTCGCGGTGAAGAATTCCTCGTCGAGCGCGGCCGGCGCGTACATGCGCGCGGCCATGTAGCGGTTGAGCAGGAAATCCGCGCCGGCGCCCGAGGCCGCGGCGGCGAAATAAGCCCGGGCCTTGTCCGGGTCGCCGCCCAGCATGCGCGGGCGTATGGAATAATAGGCGCCCATGACGCTCTGCGCGCCGTTGTAATAGTACGAAGGCTCCAGCTCCAGCAGCCGCAGCGCCGCGGGCTCTATCGACGGTATCTCGGCGATGGCCTCGGGCTTGTCGCGGTTGATGTTAACGTAGGAGGCTTTGCAGAAGGTGTGCCAGAACAGGGCCGGCACGTCTTTCTTGCGCGCTTCGGCCGGGCCGCGCCCGCCCAGGGCCCGCTCCGCGTAGGCCTGCCCCTTGAGGTAGAAGCCGGAGGCCCGCTCCGGCGCGCCGTCCTCCAGGAACATGAAAGCGTAGCCGCAAAAACCCTGCGCCGCGTTGACCAGCAGCCCTTTATTTCCCGGGTCATTGGCTATGAGTATCTCCATGAGCTGGAGATTGCCGGGCAGGGCCTCGCGGGCGTATTGCGGGTCGGACTGGGCGAAGACCGACGATATGCCCTCGTCTATTACGCCACCGGTCACGCGGGCGGCCGTCCGGTTGAGCGAGCAGCCGGCCAGCAGCGGCGCGGCCAGCAGCGTGAGCAGCGTTTTTTTCACCGGGCCTCCCTTATCCAGCGAGCAAGCTTTTCAAGCATGGCGCCGTGCTTGTAAACGAATTTTTCCAGCGGCACCGGCACGCGGAAGGCCCAGTTATGCGGCCCCAGCGTATTAGGGGTGTTTATCCGGTCTTTCGTCCCGAATATATCGGGATAGGTCAGCAGCACCACGCGCGAACCGGAGGCGATGGCCTTCTCGGTTATCCTGTCCAGCGCTTTGGCGAAGGCCGGCGGCCGGCCCTCTCCTGCTATCATTTCCCAGAATTTCTTCTTCTCGGCGTAGGCGACGCTCGCCCACCACTCGGCCAGCGTCTCGGTGTCATGGGTGGAGGTGGTGGCCAGCGAGACCGCGGGATAATCGGCGGGGTCGATATAGGCGCCGTCTTCTTTGGTCTCCCAGCGCATGACCTTGTAGCCGGGCACGCCCTGCTCTGCGAGCACCTTGCGGACGAAGGGGGGGATGAGGCCGAGGTCCTCGCCTATGGGCAGCATCGGGGACGCGGCGACCAGCGCTTTGAGGAAGCGGTGGCCCCTGGCCTCCTGGTTCTCCTCTCCCTCCACGTCGAAATGCGGCTTGAGCTTCTTGTCCTCGGGCACTATCCAGGTGCGGAAGAAGCCGACCATATGGTCTATGCGGTAGATGTCGTAGAGGTCCTCCGAGCTTTTGAGCTTGAGGCGCCACCACTCGAAATTATTCTTCCCGATCTCCTCCCAGCGGTAGGCCGGCAGGCCCCATTTCTGGCCTTCGGGCGTGAAGGCGTCGGGCGGCGCGCCTATCGAGTTGGTGATGTCGAACTCGTCCTGGCGCGACCAGACGTCGGCCGCCTCCTGGTTGACCATGAAGGGCAGGTCGCCGAAAAGTTTTATGCCCAGCTCGCCGGCGCGCCAGCGCATGGGCGCCCATTGGCGGAAGATCAGCCATTGGAGGTACTTGAAATAATTTATCTCGAGGGCGTTCTCCGCGCGCGCTTTTTCGAGCGCCTCGGGCCGCCGCTCGGACAGGGCCTGGTCCCAGTGCGTCCACGAGATCCAGCGATTGACGTCCTTGAGCCGCCGGAACAGGGCGTAGTCCTCCAGCCAATAGGCGTTCTTCCCGCAGAACCCGGCGAAGTCGCGGCCCTCTTTCGTGCCTTTCTTTACGTGGTTGCGGTCGAAGGCGGCGTAGATCTTCCAGAGAGCCTCGTGCTTGAGCCCGCGTATATCGTCGTAGAGTATGGTCTTCGCGGACCGGACATGGTGCAGGCGGTCCCTGAACTCTTTGGAGGCCAGGAATTCCAGCGCCTCGGGGGCCTCCTTGAGCTCCTCGACTGCCTCCGGGTCGATGTAGACCGGGTCTATGGCGAAGGCGCTCAGCGCCGTGTAGGGACAGTTGACGCCCGGCGGCATCTCGTTGATCGGCAGTATCTGCAGTATGTCCAGCTCGGCGGCCTTGAGTATCTCCAGCCAGCCGTGCATGGAGGTGATGTCGCCTATGCCCCAGTCGCGCTCGGAGCGCATGGAGAAGATGGGTAGCAGTACGCCTACGTGCTTGCGTTTGAGTATCTTGTGCATGTGCGCCGGTCCCGGGCTCCTTATAGCTGCTTCTCCGCTATCGCCTCTATCTCCACCAGCGCGCCCTTGGGCAGGGCCTTCACTTCCACCGTCGCCCTGGCGGGGGGATGCTTATGAAAATATTTCGCGTATACCTCGTTCATCGCCTGGAACTGGCCCAGGTCGGTCATGTAAACCGTCGTTTTGATGATGTTATCCAGCGGCAGGCCCCTGGCGGCCATGATCCCCAGTATGTTCCTGAGGACGGCCTCGGTCTGGGCCTTCACTTCGGGCGGCGCCATCTGGCCGGTTTTTGGGTCCACGGGAAGCTGTCCGGAGATGAAAATAAGAGTGTCGGTCTCTATGGCCTGCGAGTAGGGGCCTATGGCCGCCGGCGCTTTGTCGGTCACTATCACGCTTTTCATGTTTTTCTCCTTTAACCTTTCCTGTCCCTGATGAAGGCGGCTATCGAGCGGTCGCAGGATATATATTACAAAAACAAGGGGACGTTGTTTAGTTCCGACTAAACAACGTCCCCGGAATATTGTTTAATTGACTGACATGGAGAAGATTGTTTTTCATTTTACGGGCATAGGCGGTTTCGGTATGAGCGCGCTGGCCCAGATGCGGGCGCTGTCCGGGCTGCCGGCCACCGGTTCCGACAGGGATTTCGACGCCGGCCGCAACGCAGAGACCCGCGCCGCTCTGGAAAATATCGGCATAAGGATATTCCCGCAGGACGGCTCCGGCGTGGAGGCTGGCCCGGCGAAAGTGGTCGCCTCCACCGCCGTGGAAAACTCCAACCCGGACCTGGCCCGCGCGGCGGAACTGGGCGTACCGGTAATTCACCGCTCGGAACTGCTGGCGGAGCATGTCAATTCCTCGCGCGCCGTCGCGGTAGCGGGCACCAGCGGCAAATCCACCGTCGCGGCCATGATCTTCGAGATACTGGATTTCGCCGGGCTGAAGCCGTCGATAATAACGGGCGGGGCACTTCTGTCGCTGAAGGCGAAAGGCCTGCTGGGCAACGCCTTCTCCGGGGGGGGCGGGCCGCTGGTGGTCGAGGCCGACGAATCCGACGGCACCGTAGCGCGCTACCAGCCCGCGCTCGGCGTCCTTCTGAACATAACCCGCGACCATAAGGAAGTCCCCGAACTGCGCGGGATATTCTCCGCTTTCGCCGCCAATTGCGGCGAAATGATATCCTGCGCCGACGACCCCGAAGCTTCGGCGATAAAGCCCGCCGCCGGATCTTTCGGGCGTTCCGCCCGGGAGCCCCGCTTCTCCGACCCGCGCCCCGGCCTTTTCGAGTCCCGATTTAAGCTCGGCGGCGTGGAGTTCTCCGTCCCGGCGCCCGGCGATTACAGTATCGACAATGCCGTGGCCGCGGCGGCGGCCTGCGCCAGGCTGGGCGTGGGCCTGGAGACCTGCGCCGCGGCGCTCTCCGGGTTCAAGGGAGTCGCGCGCCGGTTCAATGTCATAGGCCGCGCCGGAGGCGTGACCGTGATAGACGATTTCGCCCATAACCCGGCCAAGATAGCGGCCGTTCTTTCAGCGCTGAGGCTGAGGGAGGGTGGGCGCGTCCTCGCCCTTTTCCAGCCTCACGGTTTCACCCCGGCGCGGCTGATGCGCCGGGAACTCGCCGGCGTCCTCGCCGCGGCTCTCTCCCCCGGGGATGAGGTTTTCTTCCCGGATATCTATTACGCCGGCGGCACCGTCGCGAAGGATATCTCGTCCGCCGACCTGGCCGCCGACGCCGCGGCCGCGGGGCTGAAAGCCCGGCATCTGCCGGACCGGGGACGGGTAGCGGCGGAAGTGGCCGCCGCCGCGCGCCCCGGCGACATCGTCATAGTGATGGGGGCCCGGGACCCCGGTCTGCCTGAGCTGGCGCGGAATATACTGGCGGCGCTATCCGGCGCCCCCGGGGCAAATGGTAAAATATAGAAGAGTTATGCCGAAGGCCGCTGTAAGCGTATATACGACGCTCCGCTCCAGGCTGGGCTTCGCCCGCCGGGAGCTGGAAGGCTCCACCGTGGGCGAGCTGATAGAGGCGCTCTGCGCGGTTAAGGAGCCGGAGATAAGGAAAATACTGCTCGACGAAGCGGGGAAAGTGCGCGGCCATTTCGTGCTGACCCTTAATTCCGAAATGCTCGACAACGCCGCCGCCCGCGCCGTGAAGATTTCCGACGGAGACATTCTGCATATCTTCCCGCCGGTATCGGGAGGATAAGGAGACAACATGAAACCCGTGAAACTGACCGAAAGCGTGGAATTTATCTGCGTCAATCATTTTAACCGCAAGTTTTTCGACGCGCTTATCCCGCTCCCGCAGGGGACCAGCTATAATTCCTACCTGGTGAGGGGGAATGATAAGGTCGCGGTAATAGACGCGGCCGATCCCGAAAAGATAGGCGTCCTGCTCGACTACCTCAAAGAGGAAAAGAAAATAGACTATATAATAGCCCAGCACGCCGAGCAGGACCACAGCGGCGGCATAGTCACGCTGCTGGAGAAGTACCCGGCCGCCATGGTGGTGACCAACCCCAGGTGCAAAGAATTCCTGATGTCGCACCTCCATGTCCCGGCGGAGAAGTTCATCGAGGTGAAGGACGGCGAGGAGCTGGACCTCGGCGGGAAGAAGCTCAGGTTCATCTACACCCCCTGGGTGCACTGGCCCGAGACCATGTGCACCTGGCTCGAGTCCGACGGCGTGCTGTTCACCTGCGACTTCTTCGGCTCCCATCTGGCCACGCCCAACCCCTTCTCCGACCCGGAGGACGTCTACGAGCCCATGAAGCGGTACTACGCCGAGATCATGATGCCTTTCCGACAGCAGATAAAGGCCAATCTCGGGAAGATCGCCGACCTGCCGGCCGGCTTCATCTGTCCCAGCCACGGCCCGGTGCACAAGGGCCAGATGCCCGGCAAAGTCAGGGAATACTATTCCGACTGGGCCATTTCCGCGCCGAAGAACAAGGTGGTCCTGGCCTATGTTTCCATGCACGGCAGCACCCTCGTCCTTGTCAACCGCCTCCATAGCCGGCTGCAGGAACTGGGCGTGCACGTGGAGAAGCTCAATCTCGAAGATGTGGATACGGGCAGGCTCGCCATGGCGCTGGTGGACGCGGCCACTATAGTGGTGGGGACCCCGATGGTGCTGGCCGGCGCCCATCCCAAAGCCGTCTACGCCGCTTACCTGGTCAACGCCCTGCGCCCTAAGGCCAGGTGGATAGGGGTGCTCGGTTCCTTCGGCTGGGGCGGGAAGTTGGTCGAATCGCTGGCTTCTGCGCTGGGGGCTTTCAAGGCAGAGGTCCTGCCGCCGGTACTTGTGAAGGGCCTGCCGCTGGAAGCGGACCTGGTCAAAGTGGACGAACTGGCCGGCGAGATAGCCAAAAAGCACGCCTCGCTGGGCCTTGAAAAAAGCGCGGCCCTCTGCTAGACTGTTTGAAGGAGCTTTCCGCGCACCGTAAGGGCTGTTGTGGAAGGAGTGTTTTGTTTGGGGACATTATATGGCCGATAATGCCGACAGGGGAAAAAAATCCCTTATAGTCATGGTCGTCACCTTCCTTTTAATGGGGGGAGGTGTTTTTGGTTTCCTTATCTGGAACGGCCTGCAGGATATGCAGGACGTCAAGTTCCGCAGCTTCGGTTCCGGCATCGCCGGCCGCGCCACGCTTCCGATACTTAAATATTTCGGCTTCGTGGACAATGAGACGCCCGAAGGCAAGGCCAGGGACGAAAAAGCTCTTAAGATAGAAGAGGCGCTTAATTCCGGCGGGCTGGCGGCGGGAGCGGCGGCCGGCGCCCCGGCCGCGGCCTCCGCCGCGCCGGGTTCCAAGCGAAGCTCTTACGGCGGCGGAAGCGGGTCCTCTTCCAGGCTGGGGGCTTCGCTGTCGGGCGCGGGGGCCCTGGGCGGCGGCGGCAGCAAATCGTTCTCTTCTTTTTCAGGTTCCGGCGATTCGGACGGCCTTAAGCTCGCCGGCGTGCCCGGCTCCGGCTCCGGAAGTTCCGCGGCCAAGGGCGGCAAGACCATGAACGCCCTTATGGCCTCGCGCGGCCATCTTGCCGCGGCCACAAATACCGGTTCCGCGCTTGCCGCGAAGTCCAAGTGGGACCAGGGCTTCGGCATGAAGCACACGGGCGCCGGAGGCGGCGGGCAGATGTCCTCCTATAACCAGGCCGCCACCTCGCTGGACCATATCGAGACCGGGGAGGTCGGCAGTCTGAAGATAGGGGATCCTACCACGCTGTCAGTCCCGGACGTGGGCAAGCCCAAGGCGGTAAAAGAGGCGGAGACGGCGGCCGATAAGGCAAAGGACGCCCTGAAGAAGAGCATGACGGACCAGATAACCCAGGCCCTCCTCGGCGGAGGCGGCGCAGGCGGGGATTCGGGTAATTCTTCGAAGCCGCTTCCCCCCGACGTGGAACAGTACATAAAAGACAACCTTATCCTCAAGGACGAGCTGGATATCGACAAGGAGTACGACTACACGTCCAAGAAGTGCTCCTCCGGCTGCCCCGACGGAGTGAGGCCGGGTCAGGATTATTACCACATCACTTTCCGTGGAGAACACGGCACCTCAGATATAAAGAACGACTGCGCGGTTTATCAGCTCGAGGGCGGGGGATACGAGTCCTCCTGTTTCTAATCGCTCCTTTGAGGGCCCTTTGTGGGTCTTGACAAGTCAACGAACGCCTGCTATAACATAGAGGAATAAACTTTACCCTGAACATCGCGGAAGGTGTGTCAAGGGAAAGTGAGTGTTTTTTTAGGCCATACGGGGAAAAGCGGGGCGTTATGATGAAAATAAATTCGGGGAAGAAATCAAAGAATACCCAGTACGCGGTGGGGGGCGTAATAGCGGTGGTGATAGTCTTCGCCTGGCTCTCCCTGCCTCTCATGCAACAGTCCTCGTTCGACACCTCCGTGCCTTCCGGCAACCCTTTCAAATCCAAGGCCGTGGACCTCAATTCGCTGGAGATACCGGCCGAGGGTTCCGCCCCCGGCTACGCCCTCAGCGGCATGATGTCCGACAATCCCGCCACAGCGGGGGACCTGGCCGATTCGTCGCTGTACAGTTCCGGCATAGGAGAGCTTTCGGACGGCGAGGCCGGGGCCGGCCCGGCCGATGACGCGGTCTCCGTTTCCGCTTCCGCCTCGGCTTCGGCCGGGGTCAGCGCGCCTTCGGCCGGCGCGGGGCGTTCCTCCATCCCCAAGATGAGCGCTCCGGGCTCTCTTTCGGGGAGCGGCGGGAACTCGATGACGGCGGGAAGCTCCCACAAGAAATTCTTCGGCGCCGGCAACGCGGCCGCCGAACTGGCGCCGTCCCCGCTGCAGGACGCCAAGAAGTCGATAGGGAAGGATAAGCCTTCGGGCCTTCTGGCCGCGCTGTCTTCCGTGGAGAAAAAAAGTCTTTCTTCGGCCGGTATGAAAGTGGACCAGTCGCGCGGCGGGTCCTCCAGCGCGTTCGTGAGATCGGCCGCTTCGTCTAACCCCGACCTTACCACCGAGATAGAGGAGCAGTCCGCGGTGGCCGGCCTTGAACTGGGCCAGGTGGATTCGGACCTCAAGAAGAACGACCCCAGCCTTAACAGCAAAAAATTCAAGCCGCCGGAAATTCCCGAGCCCAAGGTCGTCGATAACGACGAGATGTACAAACAGATGATAATCCAGATGATAATCTCGCAGGTTCTGGGGCCGATGTTCGGCGCCTTGTTCAAGGGCGCCTCCGGGACGGGCGGGCCGGACGGGAAGATTAAACTGTAAGGCGAATCGTTTTGTTTAAAAACAGGGAAGCGGAGGATTTATGAACGCCAATAACGAAGAGAGGAAGAAAGAAGGCCTTCTGGCCGCGGTAGCGCGCCTTTTCGGCGGGGGGGGCGGCGCTTCGGGCGCGGCCTCCGGCCTGGGCGGCGCCGCAGGAGCGGGCGGCGCCGGAGGGCTTTTCGCCAGCAAGGCGGGCCTCCTCGGGGTGGTCCTCGGCGGCGCCACGATAGCTGCCGGCGTGGGCGTGGTCTACAACTTCATGGGCCCGACTTCCAGGCCCGTCTATTCCCCTTCCCTCTTCCAGAACGCTTACCAGGAAGAGCAGGCGGCCAGCGCCAACATGGAGCGCCAGCGCGTCAACAGCGCCGCTTCCGTGGAGCCTTCGACCCTGGATATGTTCAAGGAGCAGGCCAGGAAGGACGGCATAGGTTTCGGTGAAGGCGGCGGGGATGCGGCGGCCGAAGGCGGAGAGGGCTCCGAAGCGGGCGCGGGCGCCAGCGCCTCGGCCGATGTTTCCGCTCCCGAAGCGGGATCCGGCGCGGGGCAGTCAGGGGCAGGCTCCGGCTCCGGTTCCGGTAAAGGCAAACTAGCGGCTTCCCTGGGCTTCGGCTCCAAGGGCGGTGCCGGCAGCGGCACGTCCATGCCCAAGATGCAGACCTCCGGCGGGCTTTCGGGCGGCATAGGTCAGCAGTTCTCGCCCGTCTACCGCGCCCCCGCGGGGCAGGCTTCGGATATGCGCAAGGGCGCGGCCGCCAGACTGTCGAACTCGCCCAAGTATACCGTTCCCAACTTCAACAAAAAAGGCGCTTTCGGCCAGGCCAAGTACGCCGGCAAGATGGGCGCCAAGGCCGCTTACTCCGCCTCCGACGCCGGGGCCCATACCGGGGCCACCGAGGCTTTCGCGGGCGAGACCACCGGCAGCGGCGACGTGGGCGCCGCCGAGACCGGGGCCGGGTTGGGAGGGGCCGGTGTTTCGAAGGGCGATTCGCTCAAGGCCAACGACCCCAACCTTAACATGAACGAGAGCGAACCTCCCAAGGTGCCGGACCCTGAGGTGGTGGATCCCTGGCAGGAGACGCTCGACGAGGCGATGGATAATATCCTCGCCGGCGGCATCGCGCTGGTGATAGGCATGGTCCTGGCGGGGATCGCCAAAAAACTGACCGCCTGGCCCAAGCTGATAGTGGCGGCGCTGGCGATAGCCGCGGCAGTCGTTGCCCTTGTGTTCGCCGTAAAACTTATCCTCAATGGCCTCACGCTGATGAACGAGTTCGGTCAGACATGGATGGGCGGCATGTATGCCATGCTCGGCGTGATGATGGCCATGAAAGCCATACAGGTGATACTGGACGCCATGGGCTCGATGGGAGAGGCTTCGGTCGATGATCTCGACAGTCCCAAGGTTGTCGACGGTAAGAATGTGATGGAGGACGGTAAGCAGGTGTACAACCAGAAGCCCATCATGGGTGAATCCACCAGCGGCTTCTTCAAGGACGCCGGCGGGCTCAGCAGCGCTTTCGATATAGGTTCCATAATGAAAGGGATTTGATTCGGAGTTATAAGTAAGGGGAGGAATTTATGGAAGACAAGGATCTGCCGGAGCTCGGCTTCAAGGAGAAGAAGGAGAGGAAGGCTTTCCTCCCCTGGCTCCAGGGCCGCCTGGGCATAGGCTCGCGCGGTTCCATGGGTTCCGCCGGCGCCGGGCCGGCGGCGGGCGTAGGGGCTAATGCCGGGCGCGCGCTGGGCGCCGCTAAGTTCGGCGGCGCCGCCAAGTTCGGCGCGGCCGGCGGGCTGCTCACCACCAAGGTGCTCGGCGTGGCGGCCATAGTGGCCGTCGGCCTGGGCGCCGGGCTCTACGTGAGCAACCAGGGCGGGGTAGGCTCGCAGAGCTCCTCCTTCAGTTCCGACAAGTCCCAGTCGGCCGAATACGTGCCGGCGATACTCCGGCGCCAGGCCGCGCCGGGCTCCTCGCTGGATATGTTCGCCGACAGGAACAAGGGGGCGATAGACTTCGACGGCGAGGCCGCCAAAGCCAAGGCCGCCGGGGCCGCGGAAGCGGCCGCGGAAGAGGAAGCGGCACCCGACGCGGAGCAGGCCTCCGACAATAGCAACATGAGCGACCCACAGGCCGTGCTGGGCAGGCTGCAGGGCGCCAGCGCCACGGGGCTTTCCACCTCGCTCCCCGGCGGCGGTTCGGGCAAGATGATGATGGGCGGGATGAAGACCGGGCAGGGCGCTTTCGGACCCAAGGTCGGCTTTACCGATATGGGCGCGGGTAAATTCGCGCCGATGCAGAGCCCCAAGAAAGGCAAAATCACCGCGATGGCTTCCCGTGTCTCGGTCAAGCGCGGAGACAAATCCTCTTCCGCGGCTAAGAAGGCCAAGGGATCGTTCGACCAAGCCAATGCCGTGCGCGACGTGCAGAAGAGCTACGGCGCCACCAACATCGACAGTATGCGTTCGACGCAGGACAAGGCCTGGGAAGGCGCTACCGGCGAAGGCGACGTGTCCGGCGGCTCCGGCCTCGGAGTCGGCGATGGCGGCGCGGGCATAGTGACGTCTCCTTCGATGGACAACACAAACTCCGGCAGCGGCAGCGGCGATTACGACACCCCCGGCGAATATAATTACACGGATCCCGGTGCCGACGACATAAGCCCCTGGGCCGACCTGGCTTCCCAGGCGATGATGTATATAATGCTGTCGATTGTCCTGTCGGCGATAGCCAGTTATCTTATTTCCATAGGTAACACGCCCGCCACTTTCTACCTGAAAGTTATCGGGTATATTCTGGCTGGTGTCGCCCTGCTACTTGGCGTTATGGCGGTGTTGAACGGCATCCAGATAATGAGCACACACGGCCAGACGCTTATGGGGACGATATATGTGATAGGGGGCGGTTGCGCGATAGCGGCTGCGGTATTAGCGTTTGCCGGCAAGGCCTCTAACAACACTGCGCAGTTGTGGGTGTCTGCCATAGCTGGCATCGTCAGCCTCCTGGGTTCGATGATGAACGGGTTCTGACGGACGGAGAGTGGGGGACACCATGCCGCATGGTGTCCCCTGTTTAAGGGGATATTTTTATGGGCAGCAAATTCATGGAGAAGCACAAACGGAAATCTCTGCTGGCCGCCCTGCTCCTGCTCTTCAGGGGCAGGGCCAGGTACGTGGTACTCCTGGTCATGGTGCTGGGCGCCTCGGCTCCTTTCGTCGTTTCGCAGGATATGCTCTACCGCCTAGTCCAGTTCGCGCCCGTCAGTTATATCCTACGGGCGACGGGCCTGCACAGCGTCATCACCGCCCTTGATTCTTCTTATTCTAACGATATCCTTAGGGCTGCTATAAATCGCGCGATGCACGATAGCGACCAGGACTCGGTCTGGAACAGTTTCCTGCGCGGCATGTCCGGCACTATGACCGGCGCCGGCGCGGGTTCTTCGCTGGCCATGCTGCGCGGCGGAGAGGACTATTACCGCGCGGGCGAGCCGGGCAAGGCCGGCAAGAGGAAGCCGGGCGAGGTGGCCGGCGCGGTCAGCGACGAGGAGAAGGCGCGCGGCGCGGGCGCGGACGCGGTCGATTTCGAGGATTACCTGGCCGGCGCCGGAGGCCCGGGCGACGGTTCGGGTTTCGGCTACATGAGCGGCGGCGGGGCGGGCTCCTTTGGCGGCGCCCTCGGCTCCGGCTCGCCGTTCATGAACCGCACCATCCTGGGTAAAGGCCCCGGGATAGGGGGCGCCGCGGACGGCATGTACGGCGGCGCCATGAACCAGGCCGCCAGCAGGGTGCCGGTAGCCGGCAATCCCAAGCCCGTTACCGGCAAGCGTATGGGCCGGGTCTCAGGTTTTTCCTGGCGCAACGCCGGGTACAGGCAGGGCGGAGGAGATCCCGGTTCCCGGATCAATAAACAGGGCGCCATGTTCCGCCTGGCGGAAACCTTCACCATGACCGGCGCGGCCTACAAAAACCCGACGGCCTCTTCCGAGTACCAGGCCTCCCACGTGGGCGCCACCTATGACGGCAACGCGGTGGGGCTGCAGGAGATACAGACGGACGCCACGCCGCCGCCGGTCCCGGATAATTCCTGGACCTCCGATATTATGCAGGGGGCCGCCGAACTCACAGACCTGGCCAAGGAGTGTTCCAGGGTGGCGAGCGAGCAGACCACGCACATATCGGAGAACTCGGACAAGATGGACAAGATAGCCAAGAGCATGGGCAAGCCTCCCAAATGCTGCA
This sequence comes from Elusimicrobiota bacterium, assembly GCA_009773155.1. Classification (GTDB taxonomy): domain Bacteria; phylum Elusimicrobiota; class Elusimicrobia; order Elusimicrobiales; family UBA9959; genus UBA2231. Next base: position 9,696 of record WOVA01000006.1, on the reverse strand, counting down.
ACCACGGCGCCGTGAACAGGTGGAACGGCAAGATCGAGCAGATAAAAGCGCTGTGCATGGACAACAACGCCCGCAACTCGCTTATTTCCGCCGCCTGCCAGACCGTGGACACGCCCGTGAACTGCAACAACCACAACAAGGCGAAGATCAAGAAATGCAGCAAGTTGAAGTGCTGGATAGGCATCATCCTCGCCATACTCCTTATAATCGTGGGAGCGTTCCTGCTGGGCCCGATAGGCATAGCCCTGATAGTGGCCGGCGCTTCCTTGCTTATCTCCCAGCTCGTGCCGGGTATTTTCGGTATGCTCCTGGGTATACTCGCCGGTATGCTTGCCGTTTTCTATCTCGGCGCCACCCTGGCCCAGCAGGCCATAGCCAGCGCCCTGAAGACGGTCGCGGGCGCCGGTTCGGATGGCGGAGAGAAGTAGTGCGGCCCGCTGTGGGATTTTTTGTGAGTCTCGGTAATGTGAAGTTGGTCTCGGCCCGGCCCTTGCTGGAGGCTGGCGGCGAGAGCGCTGCGGACCCGTCCGCCACTGGCGGCGGGATGCGCTCCCTACGCGGCCTCAGGGAGGGACACCATGCGGCATGGTGTCCCAGTACCGCAGGCGGCCGGGTTTTTGATTCTGCCAGGGCCATAGGGCCCAGGCGCGTATAGGACGAATGACACTTGGAGAAACGGCCTTTATTAGGTAGAGTATGGCGAGCAGTGGCGGCTGATCCAGAAGGTCATGCATACCCTGCGAAGTGTTTTTCATATTCGGCAAAAGGCGCCCTTTCGGAGGATATATGAGCTTTAATAATGATAAAGAGGAACGCAACACGGTACCCCCCGTGCTGGGCCGTCAGGGTCCCTCGTTCCGCAAATCCAGCACCTTCGGCAAAGCCCCCGCTTTCTCGAAGGCCGCCGGCGGCATCATGGAGAGGATAAAGGGCCTTTCCCGCCGCGACCTCGGCCTGGTCGTCCTGGGCCTGAGCGCGCTGATCATGGCGCCAGTCGCCGAATACATGATGTCGCGCCCCCCGATGGACAATACGCTCACCGCGGGCTTCGGCTCCCGCGGGATTGGCGACGGTTCCTCCATCTACGAGCCAGGGATCCACGGGCTCAGCCAGGGTTCGCCCGACGGCAGCGGCGAGGTGATAGTGCCGCTCAGCGCCCGCGACCCGCTCTCGCTGATACTGGGAGCGGCCAAGCCGGCGCCCCCGCCGATGCCTTCCGCGCCGCCCGGCAGCAGTCTGCGCGATACCGTGCGCGACGCCGGGCGCGAGGCCTTCTCCGCGGCCGTAAAATCGGGCGGCGCGCCTACCGTCATTCCCAAGATGCAGTCCGGCCTGCGTGGCATGAGCTCCTTCTTCGGCGGCGGCGAGGGCAGCAGGACTTCCGGCGGCCCGGGCGGAGGTAAGATAAGTGAAGACGCGAAGAAAGCCTCCTCAAAGGCCGCTTCCCGCTCCATGGTCGGCCCCATAGCCGCGGCCGGCTACAAAGGCGTGGCTATGACCCCCAACAGCGCTTCGCGCGGGGCTTTTGAGAAGCTGCGCGCGCAGGCCGGCGCCGCGGCCGACAACTTCACCACCGGCAGCGCCGTCAAGGGCCTCGACCAGGCCGCGGCCGCTTCCGTCAACGCGGGCGCCGGCGACGGCGGCATGGGCGGCGGCAAGGACGGCGACAAGACCAAGTCCCCCTCCAATAGCAGCGCCCGCGACCAGAAATCGCATTCTCCCAAGGAATCCCTGGCGGAGATGCTCAACCGCAAGCGCGCGGAGAAGGCGCTCGAGTGGGAGATGTACAAGAAGTACGAGATCCCCAAGAAACTCATAGAGGCCGTCCTTTCCGGCGTGGGCACCAGCCTGACCAAATTCGCGGAGTCCCTTACCAACGATCTGACGGGCCAGAGAGGCAGCGCCCCGATTGCGTATATATGCTGGCGGATGGTGGACCCGGATAAGAAACACTGCCGTGAAGATAACAGGACGACCGATTACCCCCCCTCCAGCGATCCGGAGGTCCATAAATCCTGGAATGCCAACAGGGCATGCCCCTGCGGTGCACTGCCGACGGGATTCTTCGGCAGCGGCACCGGCGGCACCGGCTCCACCCCGAGCGGCGCTACGCCGGGCGTCAATTCTCCCATCCCGTCCACCAACCTGCAGCCGGACACCGTGCAATTCCTGAAGAACGAACTCGACCCCGCTCTCAAGGATATGGCCGATGGAGTTATAAACGGCCAGGCCGCGGAGAGTGCGAAGGACCTGCTCAAGAACACCGTCAAGGTGGCGGCCGGTATGATGGCCGCCTCCAAGAGCTACTACATCAGGCACGCTCAGCCCTGCATCAACAAAGCCGCCGCCTTGCGGGAGCCGTTGGGCGCCTACCAGAAAAACATCGCGACAGCCAAGACACAGGTCGCTAAGGCAAACGAACAGTTGGATGGATTCACCAAGACGCTCGATGGCCTCGCCGGGGCCAATAAGCCCGGCCAGACTGCCGACGGCCAGGCCGGCATAATAGAGGACCTGAAGTTGACCGAGATCATCAAGTCGTTGAGGATTGAGGTCGCTCAGGCCAGATCCGCGGTTTCTTCCGCCGACATGCGCGTCAAATATCACGATGCGGCGGCCAAGCTCTACACCGCCCAGATCGGCAAGGTGGAACAAAAGTCCGTCGCCATCAATGGCGTCTCCGTGGAAGCCTATAACAGGGGCGCGAAGCTGGTGGGCGAGGACGGCAAGGGAGGGGAGCTCAAGGAGTTTATCGATAAGGTCGGCTGGCTCAGCAGTAGCCTGACTCCCGGTGATGAGCGTAAGATTGTTGGGATATTCAAGGAACTGACGGGCAAGGAGACAAACTTCACTCCCCGCGCGGACCCGCCCCCGGCCCCTGCACCGGCCCCCGGAATGACCCTGACCAACTTAGTTGACTTCCCGAAAGACTTCCGGATGTCGCCCGGAGCCCGGGAGGGCCAGGCGGCCCAGGCTTATACTGAAGACATGGTATCCTTCCGCGGTATGGATACCGGGAAGTTCTGGAACTCCAGAGAAATTGACGATAAGCGCACCAAGGAAGTGGAGAGCGCGCTTTGGCGCGAGATCAGCCCCAGGCATAAGATCAATGTCCCCGGTTACGATCCCGCGGCCAATGCCGAGCGCGAACTGCCCCAGGAGATAATCTCCGTCGGTATGCGCGCGCATCTGGAGCTGCCGTGGGACATAGACAACATGAAGGGCGCCCCGGTGCTGGACGGAATCGCGGTCGATGTCACCAGTAAGATAAAGGGGTGGGAAGATCAGCTCAAGCCCCACGTACCCGCGCCCGCCAAGCCGCCGGAGCAGGCACCCAAGCCGCCGGAGCAGGCGCCCAAGCCGCCGGAGCAGGCGCCCAAGCCGCCGGAGCAGGCGCCCAAGCCGCCGGAGCAGGCGCCCAAGCCGCCCGAGACGCCCAAGCCGCCTAAGCCGCCGAAACCGCCCAAGCCGCCGGTAGTCAAGCCGCCGGAGTCCGCCAACTGCTGGGAGAACAGGGAAGGTTGCGGCACCGTCAGTTCTTTCTATCTCATCCAGACTTGGACGCCCATCAGTCCTTCCACGTTCGCCGGCATATACTCCGGCTCGGGCGTGATAGGCCGGGCGAACGATAGGATATACAGCAAGTACCGCGGCCAGAATCTGTCAACCGCCAGAAGGAATGAGATCTGCGAGAACGAGATAGGCGGTTTCTTCGAAGGCGCCCTCTCCCTTGTAAACTTCCATACCCTGTCCAGCGCCAAGGCGGACTGCAAAAAGAAGTTCTTCACGGCCACCTACAAGCTGGGCTATAATTCGGCCGGCAACACCGCTTCCGGCGGGGATATAGTGCGGATGGTGGCCGCCAGGACCAACGACGGCGCCAGCCACAAGGGCTACCGCGGTAGCGCCCAGAGCAACTACAACGTGGACTTCGAGTTGCTATGCGAGAGGAACTCCGCCGACAAGTGGCGCGTGACATCTACCTCGCTCAAGGTGGACAAGCCTGCTATGTACACCGAATCCACCGGCTTCAACCTGGGAGTTCAGCGATCCGGTGTTTCCGCCGGCATAACCATGACTTCGGCCGTGGGGCAGATAGTTCCTTACGGCGAGTGGCGGCGCACCGCCTACAGCGGCGGCATCTGCGGTAGCCTGGCGGACGGCAAATAACTACGGATGGCGGTTGGGCCCCGCCCCCGCAAGGGGCGGGGTTTTTTGCTTTTGTGGGCCGGCATCTCAAATTCGTATAATGTGGGTACGGCCAAATGCTTAATGGGGACAGCACACTATTATCGGGGCAGGCAGGTGTTGGGACGGGGACTAATAGTGAAAACAACCAAACAATCAGACAATCGCTCACATAACCACCGGCATATGCCGGCTTCCGTCTGGATAAAATATCTGGCAGGCCGGATAGCCGCGAAAGCCAGACCGGAGAAAATTATTTTATTCGGCTCTTATGCACACGGCAAGCCTGGCCCCGACAGCGATATAGATATTCTTGTCGTGCTGGATAAGCCGCGGGAGAAAACCAGAAGATACGATTTGGTTGATAAAGCCGTAGGCGACCATCTTTACCCGCTGGATATCCTTATCCGCAATCAAAAGGAAATAGCGCAGCGCGTAAACCTTAAGGACACTTTCTTTATGGACATAATCAATAAAGGTCTTGTTCTCTATGAGTCCTGATTTTGCCATAGAATGGATAAGAAAGGCTAAAGCCGACCAGATGGCGGCATTGAGGGCTTTGCAAGACGCCAGGCATGGCGAAGATCAGGCGGAGATAGCTTGTTTTCACGCCCAGCAGTGTGCGGAAAAATACATGAAAGCGATGCTGGCTGTTTCCGGACAACCCGTTCCAAGAACACACGATCTTCTTAGCGCGGAACTTGCAATCCGCAGGAATTGTAACTTAAACATGAGGCGGCTTCTTCCCTGTTTACGAAGACTTAGTCAATATGCCGTGGAAATAAGATATCCCGGCGCGGCTGCTTCGGTAAAGGACGCGATTTCCGCCATCAACGCGATGGAGAAAATAATTAAGTTTTTTGTTCCACGGTTGAACAAGTTTCTGTGATCTTTTACAGTCCCGCCCAGCAAATTCATATAATATGCCTGTGGGCCGCAAAAGCCCTACCGAAAGACACACCAGGAGAACCCCTTAAAATGCCCAAGCTCAAGAAGTCCGATTATCTCAAAGAGACCGTGCAGCACATCGATATCAAGAAGCACAATGTCGTCCCGCTGGTGGACGCCATGCGCGAGATGGCCTTCTCGGCCCGCGACCTGGCCCGCGCAGCCGATATTTACCAGATGATGCTCGAGGACAAGAACTCGTCCGTCATACTCTGCCTCGCCGGCTCGCTGTTCTCCGCCGGCCTCAAGAAAGTGGTCTATGACATGGTAAAGAACAACATGGTGGACGCCATCGTCTCCACCGGCGCCATCATAGTGGACCAGGACTTCTTCGAGGGCCTGGGCTTCAAACATTACAAGGGCACTCCGTACGGGATAGACGACAATAACCTGCGCGACCTGCATATCGACCGCATCTACGACACGTTCATCGACGAGGACGAACTGCGCGTCTGCGACGACACGACCCGCAAGATCGCCGACTCCCTGGAGCCGCGCCCCTATTCCTCGCGCGAGTTCATCGAAGAGATGGGCCGCTACCTCTCAAAGCACGGCAAGAACAAGGAGAGCGTGGTGCTGGCCGCCTATGAGAAGCGCGTGCCGATCTTCGTGCCCGCCTTCTCCGACTGCTCCGCCGGCTTCGGCATGGTGGAGCATCAGTGGAAGAATCCCGGCAACCATATGTCGATGGATTCGGCCAAGGACTTCCTGGAACTGACCAAGGTAAAGATAGAAGCGGGCGAGACCGGCATCTACATGATCGGCGGCGGCGTGCCCAAGAACTTCACGCAGGACACGGTGGTCGCGGCCGACATACTGGGCGAAGAGGCCCCTATGCACAAGTACGCCGTGCAGGTGACCGTGGCCGACGCGCGCGACGGCGCGCTGTCCGGCTCCACGCTCAAGGAAGCCTCCTCCTGGGGCAAGGTGGAGACCACGTTCGAGCAGATGGTCTACGCCGAGGCGACCATAGCCATGCCGATAATAACCGGCTACGGCTACCACAAGGGCGCCTGGAAGAACCGCAAGGCCCGCTGCTACTCGGACTTCCTCAACAAGCAGCTGGTCAAAGCTTAAGCGGCAGTACGGCTCCGGCCCCCGGGAGGGGGCCGGGCTGATTCAACGATAAGGGGAAACAAAATGAAAAAGACTTTAGCGACTTTGCTGACCGTGTTCATATCGGTCGCGTCCGCCTCGGCCTGGTTCGACGGCGGCGTGGGCCAGACCACCGGCCCCGGCGGCTACAAGAAGACGGACATCAACCTGACCATCGGGTCCGGCGATATGTGGGTCAGGGGCGCGCTGATGCGCCAGAACACAGACAACCTGTATAAGCCGCTGAATCATTACTCGGCCCGCGTGGGCTTCGAGAAAGATTTCTACACTGTCGCCGGCGAGGCGGGTATGACCCCCGGGACGAATAGTTCGGCGACCAGCGAATATTCGAATATGTCCTTAGGCGGTGACATAACTTTCTCGCTGACCCCCTCGGCTACCGGCGGCGGCCGCCTCGCGGGCCCCAACGCCAAGGCAGCCTCGGGCGGCGGCCAGGGCATCACCCGGGTCGACGTAGGCGCCGGGCTGAAGCACACTCGGCACAAGACCGAAGCGCTGAACACGGAGACCAAGACGGCGCAGACCGAGTATTCCGTTTTCGCGGGCGCCAAGATCCTAATGGCCCGCCTCGGGGCCTCCTGGACCGGCTACAAGTACGGCGACGACGACAGCACGCCCATAATCGGCTCCATAAACGGACAGGCCCGCGCGCTCTCCCACGACACCCTGGCCCTGCCCAAAGCCAGCGTCAACTTCCGCCTCGACCTGCCCGGCTACCCGATGGTGACGCCTTTCCTGTCCTATACGACTACAAAGTACAAGAACAACTTTAAGGACACCGCCGCCTACGGGGTCGGGGCCTACCTGGACCTGAACCTGGTCGGCGCCAATGTGATGTACCAGGTTTACGACGACGGCAGCGACAAGGACAATTACCTTTCGCTCTCCGCCGGCATAAAGTTCTAAGCCGCAGTAGCGGCCCGGGGGCGGATCTCCGCTCCCGGGCACATTCTTCCCCCCGGAGTCGCCCGATGTACCAGAACCTCGCCGTCAAATACCGCCCCAAGGACCTCGACGAAGTCCTCGGCCAGGCCTCGGTCAAGACCACCATAGAGAACGCCGTCAAACTGGGCCGCATCGCCCACGCCTACCTGCTCTTCGGCCCCCGCGGCTGCGGCAAGACGACGATAGCCAGGATCCTGGCCAAGACCCTTAACTGCCGGGCTCTCACTGACGACGGCAAACCCTGCAATAAGTGCTCCTCCTGCACGGAGATAGCGGAGAGCAAGTCGCTCGACGTGCTGGAGATAGACGCGGCCTCGCATACGCAGGTGGACAAAGTGCGCGAGGTCATCATAGAGAACGTCGGCTTCGCTCCTTCGCGCGATAAGTACAAAATCTATATCCTCGACGAGGTGCACATGCTCTCGAACAGCGCCTTCAACGCGCTGCTCAAGACCGTCGAGGAGCCGCCGGCGCATGTCGTGTTCATCATGGCGACCACCGAGCAGTCCAAGGTGCCCGTTACGATAGTCTCGCGCTGCCAGGGCTTCCGCTTCCGGCCCATACCCGAGGACGAGATCATAAAGCGCCTTACCCATGTCGCGTCCAAAGAGAAGCTCAAGACCGAGCCCGAGGCGCTGCGCCTTATCGCCCGGGCCTCTGGCGGCGCCATGCGCGACGCGCTTACCATGCTCGACCGCGGCGCCTCTTTCTCCGGCGGAGCCGTGACGGCGTCCTCGGTCAGCGAGCTGCTGGGCCACGCCCGCGAGGACCTGGTGGTCTCCGTGGCCAGGGCTGTGCTCAACCGCGACGCCGCCGCCCTGCACGCCTCTTTCGAGAAGCTCAACGGCGAGGGCTATGACCCGCTGGTGGCCCTGCGCGACCTGCGCAATCTTTTCTCCGAGGCCTTCTTCGCCGCCCAGGGCTTCGCTCCTTCCGCCTCACCGGCCGCAAAGGACCTCGCGGCTTCCGGCGCCGCGCCCGCGGCGCTGGCCAAGCTCTCGCGCAAGCTCAACCCTGTGCTCGAGGAGATACGCTTCTCCGATATGCAGGCCGTAGCCGCCGAGATAGCTCTTTTTACCCTCATAGAAGCCCCGCTGGACCTCGAGAACCTGGTGCGCAGACTCGAGGCAGTGGAGGGGGCGGAGTATACGGGGGACACCATGCGGAATGGTGTCCCCGGTGAAAAAAAAAGCCCTGAAATAGCCCGACCGGTCGCAGTGCTCCCGGCACCGACTGCGGACAATGCCGCCCTGATCCGGCCGTTCTCCCCGGCTCCCGCCGCCGTTCAGCCCCAGGCCCCGCGCCCCGCCGCATCAGCGGGGGACACCATGCGGCATGGTGTCCCCGTACCGTCCCCTTCCTGCGCGGCCGATCACGCCGCGGCCTGGAAGACGCTGCTGGGACAGCTTTCGCGGAACAAACCGCTGCTCTACAATATAATGCTTTCCGTCCGCGTGACCTTCGGCTCCGACGGGCTCTGGAAAGTTTCTTCCGACAATAAGTACAACCTGGACAATGTCGACCGCAACAAGGCGGACCTGGAGGCCAGGCTCGAGTCCATCTGCGGCTCCAAAGTAGTAATAAAGACGGAGAAGGCCGCGGCTCCGCCCCCGCACGTCGAGGAACTTTCCAACGAGGAGGCCGGTCAGGACGAGCCTCCCGCGGAAGCCGCGGCCGCAGCGGCGGCGCGCCCGCCTTCCGGGACCCAGTGGGTAGACCTGGAACCCGGCGACGCCGTGGAGTCGGACCCCGAGATAAAAAAACTTGCGAAAGTCTTCCACGGCAAGATAACCAGCATCAAAAAACTCAAATGAAATCCCTCGACAGGGTGATAGCGGCGTTCCGCCGCTTTCCCGGCGTCGGCCCCAAGCAGGCCGAACGCTTCGCCATGTACCTGCTGCGTTCCAGCGAGCCGGAGACGGAGGAATTTATGCAGGCGGTGAAGGCGCTCAAGACCTCCGTCTCGCAATGCGGCGTCTGCTGCGATTATTCCGATACTCCGGTCTGCCCGGTCTGCTCCGATCCCAACAGGGACGCTTCGGTGATATGCGTAGTGCAGCAGCCGCAGGACGCCGCCGCGATAGAGAAATCCGGCGCGTTCAAAGGACTTTACCATGTCCTCCACGGCGCCATCTCGCCCATGGAAGGCCTCGGCGCCGGGTCCATCCGGCTGAAGGAACTGCTCGAGCGGCTGGAGTCGTCCAAGGGCGGAGTGAGAGAGCTTATCCTGGCCATGGACCCCGATACCGAGGGCGAGGCTACGGCCATGTATATCAGCGGCCTGGCCAAAGAACTGGTCCCCAGGATAACCCGCATCGCCTACGGCGTGCCGCTCGGCGGCGACCTGGACTACATGGACGAGGTCACCCTCGGCCACGCCCTCAAGGGCCGCACGAAGATTTAACCTGAATCCTGCAGTTCAGCATAGTTTTCATTGGGAAAATAAGGGAACAGAATTATTCTGCAGGATTCCCCGCGAAGCGGGCGGAGGGCCCAGCG
>WOVA01000061.1 GCA_009773155.1 Elusimicrobiota bacterium | reverse complement strand
GACGGAATAGCCCCGGTTTTCAAGGCAAAACAGGTTTCATGCTCATTTTGCGTTGGAAACACGGGAAATTTCATGCTCATTTTGTATTGGATAATTCTCCCCATTTTAAAAGAGAATCAAAATAGGTATTATGTCCCCAATCATGAAAAAGAAACTGGTGGCGGTGATATACGGCGGGAGATCGTCGGAACACGAGGTCTCGATAGAGTCGGCGAAGACGGTGCTGGACCTGGCGGAGAAGGCCGGCTTCCGGGCCCTGGGCGTGCTGATAGGCCGCGACGGCCGCTGGACGGCCGCCGACCCGCGCCTCGGCTCGAAAGGCCCCCCGCTCATATTCGACCCCGCCGACGGCTCGCTGCTAAGGGGCCGCTCACGCCTTAAGCCGGACTGCTACTTCCCGATAATACACGGCACCACCGGCGAGGACGGCGTGCTGCAGGGCCTGCTGGAGATGGCCGGCGCGGCCTATGCCGGCTGCGGCGTGGAGTCCTCGGCCATTGGTATGGATAAAATCCTCTCAAAAAAACTCGCCGCGGAGCGCGGCGTTCCGGTACTGCCCCATGTTCTCATCGAGGCCGCGGAAAAGGGCTCGCTGGAGCGCGGCCTGAGGAAAGCCGCCACGCTGCCTCTGCCGCTCTTCGTCAAGCCGGTCTCGCTGGGCTCCTCGGTCGGCGTGACCAAGGTGAAGTCCCGGGCCGCCCTCGGCCCCGCCGTCCGCAAGGCGCTGCGTTTCGATACCGCGGTCATGATAGAGCGGGGGGTGGACCGGGCCAGGGAGATCGTTGTGGGCGTACTTGGCGAGGGGGCGTCGGCCGCTTCAAGCGTCTGCGGCGAGGTGAAGCCCAAGGGGCGTCACGAATTCTTCGACTACGAGGCCAAGTACCTCGACGACGACGGCATGGACTTCATACTGCCGGCCGCGCTGCCCGCTGCGGTGGCGGCCGCGCTGCGCGACCGGGCGGCCGCCGCGTTCAGGGCGCTGGGCTGCTCCGGCATGGCCCGCGTCGATTTCCTGCTGGATCCCCGCGACCCCCGCCGCTTCTGGTTCTGCGAGATAAACACCGCCCCGGGTTTCACCTCGCACAGTCTCTACCCGCGCCTCTGGAACGAGACGGGCGTCAGCCCCGAACGCGTCGTGGCACGGCTGGTCAAAATAGGCGAGGCGCGCCGGTCTGCCCGCGCGCGCCTCAGCATAGCCAGGAAGTAGGGGCGCTACTGCCCGTTGAAGCCGGGCATCAGGTACTCTGCCTCGTCGCCTCCGCCGGCTTCCTCTTCCTCCACGTACACGTATTCGTATTCGTCGTCCTCGGCCGGTTCCGTTTCGGCCGGGGCCGTGGCGGGCGCGGCCTTAGGGGCCGGTTTCGGCGCGGCTTTAGGCGCGGTTTTCTCCGGAGTCTTGCGCGCCGGCCGGGTCGTTTTCCTGGCCGGTTTTTTCGCGGCGGCTTTGGGCGCCGCGGGCTTCTGGCCGAATAGCGCCTGCATCACTTCCCTGCCTCCTAAATTACTGGGGGTCACTCTCTTGTTCCCGCGCTCCACGGTGAAAGCGTAGACCAGCGGAGCTTTGCCGTCCTTCACCGGTATCACCGCTTCGGCCTTGTAATTGTCGCCGTCCGGGGGGGAGATCTTCCATTCGATCTTGTTCAGTTCTCCGTTCTTCCCTATCGCGTCGGCGAATATCTTTGACTCCAGTATCTCTCCGCCTTCCTTGGCGGAGTAAGTCCTTACCAGGAAGACGATCTCAGGCGAGACATCTTCGACGGGGGACTCTCCCGGAGCCGGCTGTCCGGCGGGCGCTCCATCCGCGGTGTCGGCGGCGGGCCGCTCCTGCCCCGCGGCGGCTTCGGGGTCCGGATTCACGGCGTCAGTCTGTTCGGCGGCCGGCGGCGTAAGCCCCGGGATGGCAAAGGGGATGTAGGGCGTAACGTCGAATATCCCGAGATTGCGCAGCATGAAAGCCGCCCCTCCCAGGACCGCGACCAGGAGGATCAGCGTCATTATCCCGCGCAGCAGCTTCTTGACCGCGGCCCCGGCCCTGGAACCGGAAGACTCACCTTTGCTGCCTTCGTCCACTATCTCCTCTTCTTTGGCGGGTTCCGGCGCGGGAGCCTTTTCCGCGGGGGAAGTTTCTTTTTTCGCCGGCGCGGCGCCGAAGCCGAAGAGACCGGAAGTCTTGCCTTTCTCCGCGGGCTTTTCCGCCGCCGGTCCCTGCTTATCTCCCACCATCCTGCGCAGTTCCGAGATGGAATCCTCTATCAGGCCTATCTTGGTCATCACTTCCTGCTGGAACCGGCTGTTGCGCATGGAGGAGAGTATTTCCCCCATCTGGTCTATCTTTATGACCAGCGGGTCCAGATGAGGCCTTATGTCCGGAGGAGGGGAGGCGGCGAGCTTGAGATTCCTCTTTATTATCTCCTCTATGACCGAAGGGTCGAAAGGCGGCGCCGCGGCCGCTGGCTGCGGCGCGAAGTCGGCGGGCTGAGCGGACGGCGCGGCTTCCGGGGGGGTATTCCTGCCGCCGATACTGGAGAGCGATATGGGATCGAACGAGGTGGAAAAATTCTTCGCCTCCGCGGGGGCCGGTTCCGCGGGCGCGGCGGCCTCAGGGACGGCCTGGATTTCCCGCGGCGCGGCTGCAGGGGCCGGTTCGGCCGTGGCAGGCTTTTCGTCGTGGTGCAGTTCCTCGGACTGGATAGTCCCGGGGTGCCCGATCTTGCCGTGGCCGCTGAGCTCGCCGGAAAGCTTGACCACCGGGATATCGAAGGCCCCGCCGGTTTCCTTGTGCTCGATGGCCGCCGGATTTATCGGGGTGGGGTTCAGGTGCTTCAGACCGCCGGTTTCCGCTTTGGGGGCGGCGTCAGCGCGGGGTTCCAGCTCTATCGAGGCAGGTTCGATCGCGGCCGGCGCCGGAGCGGGCGCGGTCGAAGACTGCGCGGGTGAAAGAGGGGCGGGTTCCTCCAGCGGCGCCGCGGCCGAGGTTTCCCCTATCACAGCGGCCGGGGGTATGGCGGGAGGCTCGGATGCGGCGGCGCCGCCCTGGCCGCCCAGGAGAGTCGCTATCTCGGGGTACGCCGAGGCCTCTTTCCAATCCTCAGTCTTTTCGCCCACCGGTGTCTGGGGGCAGATAAGCAGCGACGAGGCAAATTCAGGCAACTCGAGTAGTTTCTCTTTCTCGAAAGGGCCCAGTATCTCGTTCTTGACGTACGCCCAGTATTTCATAGTCACAAATCCTTGCTTCCGGGTGTCGGCGATACTAATAGATCCTTATAGAAAATCGTTCCGGCGCATCCCTTCCCGCGCCCCCGGGAGGACGCTCCTCCCCGGCAGATAAGATTCTAGCGGGGGGGTGTTACGAAAATAAGAACGACAGGTTAAATTATTGTACAATGAATTTTCAATGAACATCCCCCCGCAATACAGGAAGCACCTGCCGCTGGCGGCCGTGACTTGCGCTCTCGCGCTGGTCCTTTACGCGGCCTTGAGCAGGACCCCTCCCGGCCGGGTGGACCTTTCCAGCCAGTCCTCCTACGCGGAACAGGCCGTGGCCGCGGCGGAGTACGCCGCCCGCAACAGGGAGAGCCGCCGCCCCAGGATGCCGGTCTCGCCTGACGCCGAGGTCCTGTCGGAGGGGAGCATAATGATAGTGCGCGACCGCAATTTCGAAGGCGCCGCCGAAAAGCCCAAAGGCATGGAACAGATGCTGCGGGAAATGGCGCAGGCAAAGCAGCCCGCGGCCGTTTCCCTGAACGATGCGCAGCTAGATAATATGCGCATAAAGCCCGGCGGCGGCCCCTACGAGGGGGCGGTCAGGTCCTCCGCCGTCCCGCTCCCGGGCGGGGAGATGCAGGAGGGCGGCCTCGGCATGATCTCCGCGCCGGTCGACTATAAACTTTTCCGGAATAAGGCGGCCTGGAACGCCTTCAGGGGCGCCCATAAGGGCGATTTCCCCGAATCCGATTTCAGCGGCAATTTCCCTCTTATACTTGTTTCCGTCTCCGAACTGCCCAGTTGTATTTTTAAGATAACCGGCGTCGCCCCGACCCGCGCGGCGGTCAATGTCTATTACCGGCTGGACCCGCTGGCCATGGCCGCCGACGGGAGCGGCAAGGATTACGAGGTTTTCTCCTCGACGCTGGTCCCCGCCGGCTTCGATGTGAAGTTAGTTCAGGTTCCCTGAAAGACTTCTCCGGGCAAAAAAAGAGCCGCCCCCCCCGGGCGGCTCTTTCATTTTGAGCGTCCGCTTTCAGCGGGAGGATAGTCTGGCCGCCGAGAGTATCGCCTCCGCCATGCCGCGCCAGTCGGCTTTTCCTTTTCCCGCCATGTCGAAAGCGGTGCCGTGGGCCGGGGAGGTGCGGACGAAGGGCAGCCCCAGCGTGAGGTGGACGGTGCGCTCCATGCCCGCCAGGAGCTTTATCGGGGTTATGGCCTGGTCGTGGTAGCAGCACATGAGCCCGTCCAGTTTTCCGGCCTTGTGAAGCGCCCAGGCGGCGTCGCCCGGCAGCGGCCCTTCCACCAGCGCTCCCGCCCCGCGGGCGGCGCGCGCCGCCGGGGCCAGTACCTTCCTTTCCTCTCCGCCAAGCAGCCCGCCCTCTCCCGCGTGAGGGTTAAGGGCGCAGAGGCCCAGCCTGGGCTTCCTGCCAAGCAGCCGGCTCAGTTCGCGCGAGAAAAGGACAAGCTTGGCCGTCGCGGATTTCCGCGTGATGGCCGCCGCCGCGCGCGAGAGGGGGAGATGTTCGGTCAGCAGCGCCGCGTTGAGCGGTCCCGACGAGAAGGCCATCAGCGGCTCTGCGGGCAGCCGCGCGCGAAAAAAATCAGTGTGGGAGGTCTGCGGCAGGCCGGCGGCCAGCCAGGCCTCCTTGCAGACCGGGGCGGTTACCAGCGCGTCGGCCAGGCCGGAGGAGACAAGGCCGAAAGCCGCCTTGACCGCCAGGTACGAGGCGCGGCCCGAGCGCGCGTCGGGCCGGCGGGGCGGAGCGGACGGGCCGGGAATGTCCATTACGGGGACGAACCTCTCGTCCAGCCCCGCGCGCAGCAGGGCGCGGCGGCAGCCGATCACCGCGACGGAGCAGGCCCGACGGACGGCGGGAAAGGCGACGGCCGACGCCGTTATTTCGGGGCCTATGCCCCCCGGGTCGCCGGCCGTGATGACTATCAGCGGTCTGCGCTTCACTTGGTCCCGAAGAACTGGATGCTCGCCTTTTCCTTGAGGCCGTTGAGGTGCTCGGTCAGTTTCCTGGAGAACTTGCTGTTCGCCAGCAGTTGCTCGATATCGTCGCGGGCGGCCTCGAAGCGGAGCTTCTGGCGCGCGCGCTTCTCCTCCAGCCGCAGTATGTGCCAGCCGAAGGGGGACTCGACGGGGCCTGAATTGTCGCCGACGCGCATCGAGAAGGCCGCCTCCTCCACCGGGTCCGGCAGCCAGCCCTTGAAGACGTAGCCCAGGTCGCCGCCTTTGCGCGCGCTCTCCTGGTCGTCGGATTCCTTCTCCGCCAGTTCCTCGAAATCAGTCCCTGCGTCCAGGCGCTTCTTGAGCGCCAGGGACTTCTCCCGGGCCTTGTTCTTCTCGGCCAGCGGCGCGCCCTCGGCCACCTTGACCAGGATATGGCGCAGGCGGACGCGCTCGGCGGTCACTTCCTTGAAGCGCTGCGCGACGGCGTTGAGCTCGTCCAGGTCGTCCTTGTCCATGCCGAGCGAGGCGGTGTCGCCCTTGACGGCGGACTGGATCTTGTCGTAATAGGCCCGGACTTCCTTCTCGTCGGGAGCGGAGACCTGGGGTCTGATCTTCTCCTCTATGAGCTTGCGCACCATCAGCTGCTTGCGTATGCGTTCGCGGAACTGCGCGGCGGACACCCCCTCGCGCGCCAGCTCGGCGCCGAAGGCGGCCTCGGCCTTCTCCGGGCTAACCGGCCTGCCCGCCTCGTCCCGCGCGAAGCGTTTCTTGATCTCCGCCACGCCGGCCTCTAGCTCGCGGTCGTAGACCTTTATTTTGAGCTTATCGGCCTGCTGCGTCAGCAGCAGCTCGTCGACCAGTTTATCCATCGCCATGGTCTCGAGCTGCTTTTCGGCGTCCTTCTGCTTGAGGAAGTCGGGCATCATGGCGCGGTACTGTTCCAGGATGGCCTGCCTGGTCTTGTTGTACTCCGAGATGAGTATGGGCTCCCCGTTGACCTTGGCGGCGACGCCGTCCACGGCGCGCTGGGCCGCCGCCGGCGCGGCGGTCAGCGCCAGCGCCAGAAAGCTATTTATAATCTTCATCGAGTACCTCCGCTTTGAGTTCGGCTTGCAGTTTTTCCATGTGGGCGTCGAACTTTTTCTTCTCCAGGATCCTGCGCACCCGCTCGTCGGTCTCCGGGCCGCTGGGCTTCCTGGTCTGCGAGATCTTCTTTATCAGGTGGTTGCCGAACTTGGTCTTCACCACGCCCTGCACTTCTCCCACTTTCATCTTGAAGGACATGTCCTCCAGTTCGGGTATGAATTCGCCCTTCATCATCGGGGGCATCCGGCCCGAGCCGGTCATGAGCCCCTTTTCCCCGGCGCGCTCCCTGGCCAGCTTGGAAAAGTCGGCCCCGGCTTTGACCCGCCGGAGCACGGCCTCCGCTTCGTCGTGGGTCGGGTACATCAGGTGGTCTATCACTATCTCGTTAGGGCTTTCGGCGTAGTAGGCCGCGAGTTCCTCGTCGGTGGTATTGAGGGTCTTCTCCTTGAGGTCCTCCACCCAGAGCTTGGTCAGCAGGTAGCTGCGGAACTCCTCCAGCTTGGATTCCAGGTCCTTCTCCATGCCCGCCACCTGCTCCTTGTAGGCGGCGGAGGAGGCGACGCCGCTCTTGCGGGCGGCCAGTATGATCAGCTTCTCGTTGATGAGCACTTCCAGGAACTGCTTGCGGCCGGCCGGGGTGTCCAGGAAATCCCTGTAGGAGGGGGAGATCTCCGCGAGTTTTTCCTCCAGCTGCGCTTCGGTTATCTTCTCGCCGCCCACGCGGGCGACTACTTTGCCTTCCTCCTTGCCCGAGCATGAGACCAGCAGCCCCAGAACCGCAGGGGCGAAAACCGCCGTTAAAAGGTGTTTTTTCATATGTGGAATAAATTTAGCATTTTCGGGCCAGGGGACACCATGCCGGAACAGGGCGGCATTGCCCGCAGTCGGTGCCGGGAGCTCTGCGACCGGCCGGAACAGGGCGGCATTGCCCGCAGTCGGTGCCGGGAGCTCTGCGACCGGCCGCAGGGTGTCCCCCTTACTTTGTATAATTGAAACCGGACTTATGAGATTTTTCAAGGAAATGGAGGAGATGCCGCCGCACAAGCTGGCGCTGCGGCTTTCCTATCTGGCCGCGCTGCTCTTCGCGGCGCTGGCCCTGACGGCCGCGTTCATAGGCAGGCGGATACTCTACGACATCCCCTCCATAGACAAGCTCGACGAGTATACTCCGTCCCTTACCACCTACGTCTACGACATCAACGAGGATATCATCGCCGAGTTCTCCATAGAGAAGCGCGCGCTGCTGAACCTGGCCGAGATCCCGGTGGACCTGCAGAACGCCGTGATCGCGATGGAGGACAGGTCCTTCTTCCGCCACTGGGGCATCTCTCCCCGCGGCATAATGCGCGCGCTGATGCGCGACCTGCTTCACACGCGCAAGGCGCAGGGCGGCTCCACCATAACGCAGCAGCTCTCGCGCGGCATCTTCCTCAAGCCCGATAAGACCATCGCCCGCAAAGTGCGCGAGGTGGTGCTGGCGCTGCAGATAGAGAGGAGCTTCTCCAAGCAGGAGATCCTCCAGATGTATCTCAACCAGATCTACCTGGGCTCGGGGGTATACGGCGTGCAATCGGCAGCCAAACTGTTCTTCGGCAAGAACGTGAAGGAACTGACCCTGGCCGAATGCGCGCTGCTGGCCGGAGTCATCCCCTCACCCGAGAGGTTCTCCCCTTTCCGCCATCCCGACCGGGCGCGGGTGCGCCGTCAGCTGGTGCTGCAGAGCATGAGGCGCGAGGGCTATATTACCGATAAAGAGGAGGAGGAGGCGCTTGAAGTTCCTCTGCCCGAGACCAGGTCCAGCATGCTTTCCGGCCGCGCCCCCTATTTCATCGAGTATATCCGCCAGCAGCTCGAGCCCAGGTACGGCGTCTCGCAGCTCTGGAAGGGCGGCCTTAAGATATACACCACCCTCGACCTGGGCATGCAGGCGCCGGCCGAGGAGATAATGGAGAAATACCTCTCCAAGTACGACGAGGACGCGGCCAGGGTCGCCCGCCCCGAGCCGGCCGGAGGGGAGGTGCTGCCCTCGACGGCGCCGCTCCAGGGGTCCTTCGTCCTCCTTGACGTGCGCACCGGCGCCATAAAGGCCCTTATCGGGGGGCGCGATTACCGCGAGAGCCAGTTCAACCGCGCCACGCAGGCCCAGCGCCAGGCCGGCTCCACTTTCAAGCCTTTCGTCTGGATGGCGGCGCTCATGAGCGGCTATACGCCGGCCTCGATAGTAGAGGATCTGCCGCTGGCCTATTACTACGACGGCAAGGACTGGCGGCTCTTCGAGGGCGCCACCGACCAGTACGCAATCGACCTGGCTATACAGCCTTTCGTCGGCAGCAAGGACTTCAAGATCTGGGTGCCCAACAATTTCGACGGCAAGTTCCAGGGCAATATCACGCTGCGCCGTGCGCTCGAGCAGTCGCGCAACCTCTCGTCCGTCTCCCTGGTCAACCGCATCGGTCCCTCTCTGGTGGTGGACGTGGCGCACAAGGCAGGCATAGGGAGCCGGCTGGATTCGGTGCCTTCCGTGGGCCTGGGAACTTCCCTGGTCACACAGCTGGAGATGGTAAGTTCCTTCGCCACTTTCGGCAACGGCGGCATCCACGTCAAGCCCTTCGGCGTGCTGCGCGTGGTGGACAACCGCGGGAAGGTGCTGGAAGAGCACGTGCCCACGGAGACCGAGAGTTTCTCGCCGCAGGCCTCCTACCTGCTGGTCAATATGATGAAGGGTGTGGTGCAGAGGGGGACCGGCATCCGCGCCTCCTCCATAAGGCGCCCGCTGGCCGCCAAGACCGGCACCAGCCAGGACTCCAAAGATATGTGGTTCATCGGCATGACGCCCGACCTGGCGGCCGGGGCCTGGATGGGCTACGACGATTTTACCTCCCTGCCCATAAAGGACTGGAGCAGCTCGCAGGCGGTGGCCTGGTGGGCCGAGATCATGGCCTCGGTGCTCAAGGACCAGCCCGCCCGCGACTTCCCGGTGCCCGAGGGGATCGTTTTCGCCACCATAGACCAGGAGACCGGCAAGCTGGCCCTGCCCGGCTGCAAGAAACGCATCCTGGAAGCCTTCCTCAAGGGTACCGAGCCGCAGGAATTCTGCGACGTCCAGCATTAACCTGAAAGTTGCAGTTGCAACTTTCCGCCCGCATAGCGGGCGCCCTTCGGGAGGTATACACCTCGTCGGGCCGGGCGCGCATAGCGCTGGGCCC
>WOVA01000060.1 GCA_009773155.1 Elusimicrobiota bacterium | reverse complement strand
CGGCCTCGCTTAACTGGGAATGGAAGCCGCCAATGCGGCCTCGGTCAGGTGGGATTTACTACCTGTTTTACGGCCTCGGGTAGCTGGGACGTAACACCCACGCACGTGGGGATGAACCAGCCTTTAACCGCCCTACCCCCCACCTTATCCCACGTTCCCCACGCACGTGGGGATGAACCGCTCTCCCGGCTATCCAGCTTTATGGAGATATTACGTTCCCCACGCACGTGGGGATGAACCGGAAAATATGATGAGAGCCTACGCGGGCAAGGGACGTTCCCCACGCACGTGGGGATGAACCGGCGTAAAAGCGGGCCTGGCGGTAGGCTTCTTTACGTTCCCCACGCACGTGGGGATGAACCGCGTTTGAATCGTATGGCGCGCTTGCTTATTCGACGTTCCCCACGCACGTGGGGATGAACCGCGCGTAGTTACGTCGCGCGCCGTAATTCGGAGACGTTCCCCACGCACGTGGGGATGAACCGTTCTGACATACGCCTCACCTCCTTTCCGGTACACGTTCCCCACGCACGTGGGGATGAACCGTTGGAATCCGTCGGCGGCGACCTGTCCGTCAAACGTTCCCCACGCACGTGGGGATGAACCGACCTACCGCCGTTCCTCCGGCAAAGAGGACACACGTTCCCCACGCACGTGGGGATGAACCGAGCCGTGGACCGAGGCAGGGCCGGGGCGCTCGACGTTCCCCACGCACGTGGGGATGAACCGCGCGGGACGAGGTTATCCGGCACTACAACGGCACGTTCCCCACGCACGTGGGGATGAACCGTTGATTGTTTCGCCGGTCTTCGCCCTCTGAAAACGTTCCCCACGCACGTGGGGATGAACCGCGCCCGGGGGGGCTCAAATTTGGATAGTAAAAACGTTCCCCACGCACGTGGGGATGAACCGCGGACCTGCTGCTACTGCCGAGAAATTTACGAACGTTCCCCACGCACGTGGGGATGAACCGATTGCCTACGATGTCACCCGGCCCGCGCCCAAACGTTCCCCACGCACGTGGGGATGAACCGAAATCCAGGCGCGTATACTGGAAGTGGAACGCACGTTCCCCACGCACGTGGGGATGAACCGCATGGATTCCCGGCTATCCAGTTTTATAGATAACGTTCCCCACGCACGTGGGGATGAACCCCTGGGCGCGAACCAGAATTGACCAGGTTGTGCTAATGGAAATGGAATAGACCCGGGCAGGATTTTCGGCAGGTGTTACATCGTGGAGTATGAACAAAAAGGCCGTGATCGGGCACAATACGGTAAAAATTTGCTTGAACTATTGGTGGATAAACTAAAAAAGAAAAACATCAAAGGCATGTCTTCTACAAGTCTAAAGTTATTCCGGCTTTTTTATAGATGCTACCCGCAAATTACTCAAAGAATCCCGGCCGGATTAAAAATGCGCGGCATTCAGGCGTCGGATGTGATTCGTCAGACACCGTCTGACGAATTTAAAGGCGCGAAGGATTTAATCCCCATAAATGTGCAGACACCGTCTGCACAATCAGGAAAACGTCAGACGGTGTCTGACGTTTTGGCCGAGGGCTATACCGTTAATCCGGAACTCTTGCTCCGCCATTTCACCTTTTCGCATTTTGTCGAGTTGCTCAAAATAGATAATTCGCGAAAAAGGGCTTTTTATGAAACGGAGGGCATTAAAGGCAACTGGAGCGTGCGCCATCTTAAGCGGCAGAGTGAGAGTCTGCGTTACGAGCGGAGCGGCCTCTCAAAAAACAAAGCGGCCCTTCTCATAAAGGTCCATGATCAAAAAGATATTCAGGTGCCGGAGGATATTATAAAAGACCCGTATATCCTTGAATTCACGGGGTTGAAAGAGCGCCCGGAATACAGCGAAAACGACCTGGAAGCCGCCCTGCTCGGCCATATTCAGGAGTTCCTCTTCAGCGCCGCGGTGGGTGGAGGGTCACCGGCCGCAGCACTTTTTGTATTTTTTGCCGGAGCCGCAGGGGCAGGGGTCGTTGCGGCCGGGGGCGCCGCTCAGGGCCTTCACGCCGCTGCGCAGCCAGACCAGGGCGCCTGGGGAGCGGGACCAGGCTTCTTTGAAGTTCAGGCTGTAGGAGAACGCTTCATCCTCGCCGCCCAGGGCGACGCTGTCTCCCAACTCCTCCGCGGGCTTGTTGGCGTTTAGCAGATAGTCCGGTACATGCCTGTTGGCGCGCAGGGCCTGCTGCAGTAATTGCGAAGCCCCCGGCCTGCCCAGCGTGAAAGCGGCCAGCGCCCCGGTGTAAAGCCATTCGGCGGCGCAGTCGTCGGGGTATCTTCCGCCGTTTATCAGGGCTTCGATCTTTTCATATTCATCTTTCTCCGCGTGGAAGGTCAGCAGAACGTAACGGATGCCCTGGTTGTCGCTGGTGTTGAGGTCCAGTAGTTCGTAATAGGCTTTTTCAGCTTCTTCCCGGCGGTCAAGTTCGTGCAGCGTACGGGCCCGGCCGGCCAGCGCGCGCATATAGGGGCGGGCGGCCAAATCCCCCCATAGTTTGTCGCGGTGTTTCTCCAGGAAAGCTTCCCCGAGGGCGCGACGGCCGGCCTCGGCGGCCTTTTCGTAATATTCCAGGGCTCCCTCAGGGGTTTCCGCCTCGTCTTCGGCCAGCAGATTGTAGGCGTCGGCGCAGTCCGGCGAGAGGCTCAGGGCTTTCAGGGCCAGGCGTCTCCTCACCCGAAGGCTGTGATGGTCCATGGCCTGGTAGATCAGGTCCTGGGCGGCCTGGAGGGGGGTGGCCGGCGGAATTTTCTCGGGGTGGCCGATGCGGTGTTCCTGCAGGAAAGCGTTCATTTCGTCGATGGAAGCGAAATTCTTTCCGGCCATCGACCTGTGCATGTGGTCCATGGCGGGTTCCGTAAGCCGCAGGTCGGCTATTCCCAGCCATCGCCGCGGCGGCAGGTCCCTCATTTCGTCGAGCATTTCCCGCGGCGGCTTCAAGCCGCAGAGCGAGTCCACGATGGCCATGACGGGCAGGACTATGTTCGCCGGGGCCATGCCGTCCTCCTTCTCGTCCGCGCTCAGGGACAGGAGGAAGGCGGACCGCGCGAGTTCGTCCTGCGGGTGTCCGTCCAGGGCTTTCAAGAGCGTATCGCTGGACCGTGTTTCATTCCCGGCGGCGTTCCGCAGTTTCAGGCGATTGGCTTCTTCCAGGGCCAGCAGGGTTTTCCTTTCCGCTGCCGGCGGGGGGCAGCCGTTCGTCCGCAGGGCGTGCCAGACGTTGAACGCGACGGTCTGCAGGAAGGCTTTTTCTTTGTCCGTCAGTCCGTCTTCCTCCTCCGCCGGATCCTCTATGAATTCCAGTATCTCCGGCTGGTCATCCGCGAAGATATCCGACAAGCGTGCGGTTTCGGCGCTTTCCGCCCTCAGTTCTTCGGCGGCGGCCAGCAGATGGGATGCTTTCAGTTTTTTCATGGCTATACTCCTTTTTTGGGGCAGACTGCGCGGAGGACGCATTCCCCGCAGCGGGGCTTGCGCGCGGCGCAGACGGCGCGGCCGTGCAGCACCAGCGAATGGGCGAACCAGATCCAGTGTTCTTTAGGGAGGGCCTTCATAAGGTCCCGCTCTATCTTTTCCGGGCCGGTGTGCCGCGTAAGGCCCAGCCGGAAGGCAACTCTCTTCACGTGGGTATCCACTACCACGCCGTCGGCTATGCCGAAGGCCGTGCCCAGCAGGACATTGGCCGTCTTGCGGGCCACGCCGCGCAGGGTCAGCAGTTCTTCCATGGTCCGGGGGACTTTGCCGCCGAATCTTTCCGTTATGCCATTCGAGGCCTCTTTCAGCGAGAGCGCCTTGTTCCTGTAGAAACCAGTCGAGCGCACCAGCCGCTCCAGGTCCGGCAGCGGCGCCGCCGCCATTTCGGCCGGTCCCGGGTATTTTCTGAAGAGCGCCGGGGTGGTCATGTTGACCCGCTCGTCGGTGCATTGGGCCGACAATATCGTGGCCATCAGCAGCTGGTAGGGGTTCTTATGGTCCAGCGAACAGGCGGCGTCCGGGTAGGACTTTTTCAGCGCCTTTATTATGCCGGCCAGGCGTTCCTTCTCCGTCACAGTATGAAGTCCGTGGAGAGGAACTTGGACTTGCGGCCGCGGACGATGCCGTTTATCAGTTCCTTGTTGGGCGCGGAGTCCCTGGCCGCGACCAGCGTGCGTATGGAGAAGACGCGCAGCGCGTCCGAGACGGACAGAGTCCCTTCGGCGGAGTCCTTGCGGCCGGTGAAAGGCAGCACGTCGGGGCCGCGCTGGCACTGGGTGTTTATGTTGACGCGGCAGACCTGGTTGACCAGCGTGTCCATCAGGGCGGCCATCCGCTTCTGGTCGTGGCCGAAGATGCTGACCTGCTGGCCGAAGTCGGAGTTGACCACGTAGTCGAGCGGGGCGGAGATATCTTCGAAAGAGGTCATCGGCACAACCGGGCCGAACTGCTCCTCGCGCCAGAGCCGGGCTTTGTCGTTCACTCCCCACAGTACGGCCGGGTAGAAGAAGTTCGCGTTATGCGCGCCGCCGTGGGCGTTTACCACTTTCGCGCCGTTGGCCTCGGCGTCCTCGAGTACTATGCCGGCGTTCTTGGCGTCCAGCCCCAGCGCGCAGCGCAGCCGGTGCGGCTTGGGATGCTGCGACCTTATGATGTCGGCCACGCCGCTGGAGCCGATGAAGGCCAGCACGTTTACCTTGCCCGACTTCATGATGGGGGTGACGACGGTTTTCCCGTCGCCGTAGAGCGTGTTGACCGCGCCGGGGGGGAAGCTGTCGCGGAAAGCCTCGAGCAGCGGGCGGTGCAGCAGGACGCCGTACTTGGCCGGTTTGAAGATGACGGTATTGCCCATCACCAGCGCGGGGATCAGCGTGGTGAAGGTTTCGTTGAGCGGGTAATTGTAGGGGCCCATGCACAGGACCACGCCCAGCGGCGCGCGCTTGACCTGCGCGATGATGCCCTGCACCACCTGGAAGCGGGACGAAGTGCGGTCGAGCTCCTTGAGGGCGTCTAGGGTGTCGACGATGTAGTCCACCGTGCGGTCGAATTCCCTGGCGGAGTCCTCGGCGGATTTGCCGATCTCCCACATCAGCAGGCTGACCACCTCGGCGCGGCGCTTCTTCATGGCCTCCGTGAAGTTCTCGAGGTGCTTGATCCGCTCTTCGACGGACATCGCCGGCCAGGCTCCCCGCCCGTCGTCATAGGCTTTGACGGCGGCGTCGAGGGCCGACATGGCCTCTTTTTCGCCCAGGAGGGGGTAGCGGCCCAGCTTCACCCGCTCGAGCCCCTTGCGGCCCTGCAGGCTGACGGGCGAGAGCACCTCGTGGAAAGGCCCGCTCCACTTACGCAGTTTTCCGCCGGCCAGGTATTCGCTCTGGTCCTGGTAATTGAAAGCGGCTTCGGCGGGGACTTCTGATTCTTCGGGGAAAATGGCGGCCACCCTGTCTTTTACGGTCATGGATCCTTCCTCCTGCCTCAGGCTTTCAGCCCGGCGAAATAAACGGTCTTGCCTTTTAATATCGTTTTTTTCGCGTCCCGCGGCGGTACGGCGCCGAACTTTTTTTCGAAAGGGATCTCCCTGACGTCGCCCGATTCGCCGGTGGCCTCCAGCAGCCGCCCGCCGCCCGAGTAGAACATGACATGGTCTATCTCGCGCGGTTTTCCCGGCTTGGAGGAGAACACCAGGTCGCCGGGCTTCAGGTCCCGCCAGCGCAGCGGCGGCGCGAGCCGCCACTGGTCGTCGGCGTTGCGCGGCAGGTCGAGGCCGTGCGCCCGGCAGGCCACGCCGACCAGGCCCGAGCAGTCCGGGCCGTGGCAGGAACGGCCGCCCCAGAAATACTTGTCGCCCAGGAATTGCCGCGCGGCGGCCAGTATGGAGCGCCGCAGGGCGCGCTCTCCCCGGTCCGGCGGGGGGAAGGGCAGGCAGTCCGATCTTTTGATCAGCGCCAGGCGCCCGCCG
Organism: Elusimicrobiota bacterium; assembly: GCA_009773155.1. Classification (GTDB taxonomy): domain Bacteria; phylum Elusimicrobiota; class Elusimicrobia; order Elusimicrobiales; family UBA9959; genus UBA2231. Next base: position 4,088 of record WOVA01000060.1, on the reverse strand, counting down.
GCCAGCCAGGCGCGCAGCAGGCCCCTGCCGGCGGGGGCGGCGTAGAAGCGCGTGCCGGCCGAGAGTTTTATCTTCCCGCCGGCGGAGGCCGCCGCAGCGGACTTAGAACGGACGCAATAGTTGTGCGGCGGCAGCGGGTCGGCGCGCAGCGCGTCCGACCGCAGGAAGCCTGCGTAGCAGCCGGCCGGGCCGCGGTTCTCCCCCGATTTATGGGGCTGCTCCAGCGCCTCCACCCGGGTCCAGCCGCCCGTATATGCGAGAGGGCGCGCCGCCTCGTTCATCAGCAGCTGGGATTCTATCCTCTTTTTCCGCTGGGCGGCCGTTACGGCCGGCGCGGAATAGAGGGAGGCGACGGGCGAAGCGACCGCCGCGAAGACGGAGGGATCGGGCACGATGATGTAGGCCGCGCCGTACTTGTTGCGGAACCAGGCCCGGGCGAACTCCTCCCGGCGGTAGGTCCGCTCGGCCCTGCCCGTCTTCACGGCCGGCTCATTGCAGACCGCGTTGCCCCGGGCGTCGAAGCCTTTCAGCAGTACGAAATGCCCGCGCGTGCCCTTTTTGAGGGGCGAGCCGCGCAGCTCGCCGGGTCCGAAGGTCAGGCTTACGGCCAGCGGCAGGCCGCGCCGCAGTACGGCCTCGGCTTCGGCGAAAGTGTTGAACCGGGCGTACCAGGCCGCGGCCCCGCGCAGCGCGGCCGCGCGCGCGTTGAGCGTCCAGTTCCCGTATATGTCCGCGGCGCCGTCTATGGCGGCGGCGGCCTGACGCAGCGGCTCCGTCGGAAGGCCGATGGCCGAGAGCGCCATCGATACGGAAACCGGGCTGCACATATCCTTGCAGCGCGGGTGCGGCAGCCGCATCTGGGAGACGGGTTCCGCTTTGAGGCGGAACCCGCCGCGGTAAGGGCCCCTGTCCAGGGCGGCGGGAGAATAAGGGATCGAAGTATCGGTGAGGCAGACGGCCGCGAGTTTCAGCGCGGCGCGAGAGCCGGCCGGGCCGGAGAAAACGAAACGCAGGCGGAAAGCGGAGGCTTTTGTCTTCAGTTTGAGCAGGTCCTCCCCTACCTCGCCCTGCGGCAGCGGCTTAGAGGGCACGCTGGCCCCGCCGCGCCGCTTCAGGTCCGCCATGGCGAACCAGGGCGACCAGCGCCCGGCCTGCGGTACCGAAACTTCCACGCGCAGTACGCCGTTCCCCCTGATATCGGCGTTCGCCGAGAGCACCAGCTGGTCGAAGAGAAGCGGCGCCGTCACCGGCGGCGGGAACAGCGCGGCCTTACCGTAGCCTCCGCGCAGTACCGGCCAGCCTTTCTCCGGAACGGCGGCGCGGCCGCCGGCGCGCCACCCTGAAAAATCGGAAGGCAGGGCGTAGAGTACGGTGCGCGAGCGGGTAGGGTCTTTCGTCATAGGTTCCCGCCCAATATTATCAAATATCGCGCCGCGCCGCAGAAGGCCGTCCCGCCCGCCAAGGCCCCGCTTATGTTAGAATTTATTTCCGCACAACGGAGGACATGATGAAGAATATTTCGGCCGACGCGAAACTGAAGGAAAGGCTGCCGGGCCTATGACCCCCTGGCTATACCTGGCGGCGGCCGGCGTGATGGAGATAGCCTGGGCGGTGGGGCTGAAGTTCACCCACGGCTTCACGCGGCTCTGGCCCAGCGTCTGGACGCTGGGCACCATGGCGCTGAGCATCTACCTGCTCTCGCTGGCGCTGCGCTCGCTGCCTATCGGCACGGCCTACGCCGTCTGGACCGGCATAGGCGCGGCCGGCACGGCCGTAGCGGGAATGTTCTTCCTCGGCGAGTCGCGCGAAGGGATAAAGATCTTCTGTATTTTCCTTATACTGGCGGGGATAGTCGGGCTGCGCGTATTTTCCAGGTCCTGAGAGGGGCCGTCAGAGTTTCCCGATAACGTCGTAGACCAGCCGCACGTTGATCTGCCGCATGGCGTTCTGGAAGCTTTCCTCTATATCGGCGGCCTTCCCCATGAAAGGGGCGGGGGCTCGTCCCGCGTACTCTCTGGTGAAAACGGCCTTGCCGTCGCGGTAGAGAGAGGCCTGTAGTATTATTTCCGCCGCCGCGCGGGTAGTGAACTTTTTAAGCCGGGTCTCCAGCCGCAATCCTCCGCCTTCCTCCGCTACCTTGAATCCCGCTTCCCTTAATTCGGCCGATACGGCTCCCGCGACCCAGGCCGGGATATCCTGCCCAGGGGCCTTTACCGGCGGTTTTTTGAAGACAGCGTTGAAGCCCGTCAGTATTCCCAGTTCCTTGTCCGCGCGGGCGTCTTCGGTGGCCGCAAGCACTATCGTCTTCCCGGTGCCGGCCGGCACGCCGGGAAAATCGGGCGCGTAGCGCAGGGCGATATCCCTGCTCCCGGCACAGCCCGCCAGGGCTGCGGCGGAGAACAGGACCAATGCCGACAGTTTTTTCATAAATCTGGTCGGGGCACAGGGAATCGAACCCAGGACTCATGCTCCCAAAGCACGCGTGATACCATTTCACCATGCCCCGCGAGCGGATATTCTACAAAATAGCGGGTCAGGGAGCCTTGCTGATATAAGCTTCCAGCACCTTGTGACGTCGGGTCTTGCGCACCAGGATGGTCAGGCCTTCCATCTTCAGCACCTCGCTGCCCTTGGGCGGGCGGCCGAGCTTGCGTTCGACCCAGAAAGCCAGAATATCGTTCTCCGCCGGTGTGGCCAGGTGCAGGCGGCGGAACACGTCCTTTATCCTGGAGGCGCCGCCGGCGATGAGGCCGTCGCCGCTGGGATAGAGATGGGCCGGGAGGCGGTCGTATTCGTCGCTTATCTGGCCGGTAAGCTGGCGGATGATGTCTTCCAGAGTCAGCAGGCCCAGGACCTTTCCTCCCTCCTCCGTGACCACGGCCATGTGGATATTGCCGTCGGTCATCTTCTCCAGCGCCCTGGACGCCGTCATGCCGCAGGATATTTTTTCTATCGGCCGGGTTATGGACGCCACCGTGCCGGACTGCGCGCCCATCTTCAGGGCCGTGACGATGTCCTTGAAGTTGATATAACCTTTTATGTTCTCCGGTTCGCCCTCGGCGGCGGTGACCGGGAAACGCGTGTGCAGGTCCATGTGCGCGCGGAGCAGCGCCTCGGTCAGCGTAAAGGTGATCGGTATGTGGGAGATGGCCGGCGGGGGGATCAGGAGGTCGCCGACCTTCTTGAGCGAGAGGCCGGCGGCGGCCGAGACTATGCGCTCCTCCACCGGGCCGATGAGCTTCTGCTCGAGGGCCTGGGCCGCCGCGGCCCTCATTTCCTGCACGGAGGCCTTCTCCTCGCGGTGCCCTGAGGAGGGGAGGAAAGTGGAGACCAGCCTGACGGCGGCCTTGGTTATCTTCTCCATGCCGCGCACCACGGGATAGGCGATGGTGTAGAGGACGCGCATGGCCGGAGATATGCGCAGCAGGACGAGCTCCTTGTTCTCTATGGCGAAGACCTTGGGCACCAGCTCGCCGAAAACTATCGTTATGGCGCTCAGGGGGACGACGAAGAGCGTCAGCGCCACTATGTCCGCCGTACGCGGGCTGAGCGCGAAACGGTCCGCGAGCACCGGGGAGAAGGATTCGTTGACGCCGGCTCCGCCAGTGGCGGCCGCGATGGCCCCGAAAAGGGTTATGCCCAGTTGTATGACGGAAAGCGCGGCCTCTATCCTGGTCTTCATGAAAAGCGCGGCCGCGGCGCCGGCGGCCTTCTTCGCGGCCAGCTCGGCCAGGCGGGTCTTGGAGATGGAAGCCAGCGCCATCTCGTAGCCGGCGAAAACGGCGTTGAAGCCCAGCATCGCCGCTATTATAAGGAGTTCAGGGATGAATCCGCTCATTTGTTTATCGTCTCAAAGAAAATATATAATAACAAAAATAGATATTCCGGGATAGTGTAACGGTAGCACGAGAGACTCTGAATCTCTTTGTCTAGGTTCGAATCCTAGTCCCGGAGCCAAACTTTAAAACCCCCGAAAGGGGGGTTTTTTGTTGTGCGCGCGGCATGCGCGCACACTTGGGGGTGAAAGTCCCCTACGGGGGTTGATAGAACCTACCGTTAGCCAAAGGCAAGGGTGTCCGCCGTGAGGC
>WOVA01000059.1 GCA_009773155.1 Elusimicrobiota bacterium | reverse complement strand
TTGGCCTGTTAGTTCCGATGAACCGCCGTATGCCGAACGGCACGTACGGTGGTGTGGTGAGGACGGCGGGTGAAATAATCACCCGCCTCCTACCCGATTCCACGATTTGGAAATGGGCGCCAAAAAATCTAGAATATACTATCTGTAACTGTACATGCACAGGAATATATCCGAGATATTGATCGAACCGGAGCGCCTTCAGGCGCGCGTCGCCGAACTGGCGGAGAAGATTTCCGCCGATTATCACGGCCGGACGCTTTCGCTCATAGGCGTGCTCAAGGGCAGCGTCCTCTTCCTCTCGGACCTGCTCAAGGGGCTGAAGCTGGACGCGCACGTCGATTTTATGATGGTCTCATCCTACTCCGGACAGAAATCCACCGGCGTCGTGCGCACGCTGCTGGACCTTAAAGAGAGCATAGAGGGCCGAGACGTGCTGGTGGTGGAGGATATCGTAGACTCCGGGCTTACCGTGGATTACCTGCTCAAGAACCTCAGGACGCGCAGGCCGCGCTCCGTCGAGATCTGCACGCTGCTCGACAAGCCTTCCTGCCGCGCGGTAAAGGTCCCCATACGCTACAAGGGTTTCGAGATCGCGGACAAATTCGTGGTCGGTTACGGCCTCGATTATAACGAGCTTTACAGGAATCTGCCTTACATAGGCGTCCTGAAACCGTCGGCCATAAAAGGAAAGTAAGATGCAAGGCAACAAGAATCTCAGGCAGCTGCTCTTCTGGGGGCTCGCTTTCATGCTGTTCGCCGCGGTTTACCAGAACCTGCGGCAGATAGACAAGGAGCGCGACCTCCCGTATTCGGAATTCAAGCAGAAGCTGCGCGACAAGCAGGTCGAAAGCGTCACCGTGCGCCCGGACCTTATCAGGGGCGAGCTGAGGGAGGGCGGCAAGACCGTCAAGTTCCGCACCCTGCCTCTGACCGACAACGACCTCATCTCCGACATGGAGGCCGCCGGCGTCAAGAGCTTCGCCGGCACCGCCGACCGCAGCTGGGTCACCGCGCTGATCATGAACCTCGGCTGGATAGCCATCTTCATCTTCCTCTGGTGGTTCCTCTTCCTGCGCCAGGCCCAGATGGGCGGCAAACAGGCCATGTCCTTCGGCAAGTCCAAGGCCAAGCAGCAGGACCTCAAGAAGCAGAAGATCACCTTCAAGGACGTCGCGGGCTGCGACGAGACCAAGGAAGAGCTGCGCGACATAGTGGATTATCTCAAGAACCCCAAGAAATACCAGAATCTGGGCGGCGAGCTGCCCAAGGGCGTGCTGCTCTACGGCCCGCCCGGCACCGGCAAGACGCTGCTGGCCCGCGCCGTCGCCGGCGAGGCCGGCGTGCCGTTCTTCACCTCTTCGGGCTCGGAGTTCGTGGAGATGTTCGTGGGCGTCGGCGCCAGCCGCGTGCGCGACCTGTTCGAGCGCGCCAAGAAGAGCGCCCCGGCCATAATCTTCGTCGACGAGCTCGACGCGGTGGCGCGCGCCCGGTTCGCCGGCATAGGCGGCGGCCACGACGAGCGCGAACAGACGCTAAACCAGATGTTGGTGGAATTAGACGGTTTCGAGTCCAAGCAGGGCATTATCCTCATCGGGGCCACCAACCGTCCCGACGTGCTGGACCCCGCGCTGCTGCGCCCCGGCCGCTTCGACCGCCGCATCAACGTGCCGGCCCCGGACATAAAGGGCCGCGAGGAGATACTCCGGGTCCACGCCAAAAAGGTGAAGATGGTCTCCGGGGTCGACCTAGCCGTCATCGCCCGCAACACGCCCGGCTTCGTCGGCGCGGACCTGGCCAATATAGTCAACGAGTCCGCCATCCTGGCCGCCAAGAAGGAGCAGAGCGCGGTGGAGATGCCGGACCTGGAGGAGGCCATCGAGAAGATGATGGCCGGCCCGCAGCGCCGCTCGCGCATCATCTCCGAGCGGGAGAAGAAGATCGTGGCCTACCACGAGGCGGGTCACGCGCTGGTCGCCAGGATGCTGCCCGGCTGCGATCCTGTGCACAAGATCTCGATAATTCCCCGCGGCCCGGCGCTGGGCTACACCCTGCAGCTGCCGGTGGAGGACCGCTACCTGACCAGCCGCACCGATATTCTCAACCGCCTCAGCGTGCTGCTGGGCGGCCGCGCCGCCGAGGAGACCATCTTCGGCGAGCTGACCACCGGCGCCCACGACGACCTCGCCAAGGTGACGGCCTACGCGATGAAGATGGTGACCGAGTTCGGCATGAGCGACAAGATAGGCCCGATTTCGCTCAAGAAGGACGAGAGCGAGGTCTTCCTGGGCCGCGACATAATGCGCCAGCCCGGCTATTCCAACGAGACCGCCCGCAGCGTGGACGAAGAGGTCAAGCGCATCATAAGCGAGTGCTACCATAAGTCCAAGTCGCTGCTGATGGAGAACAAGAGGATGCTGGACGCGCTGGCGAACGGGCTGATGGAGAAGGAAGTCCTGGGTGCCGCCGAGATAGAGGCCATTTTCGCTCCCCCGGCCGCGGCGGGTCCCGGCGTTGAGCCCGGCGCGGAGGCGGCCTGAGCCGATGGACCTTAAAACTTATCTGATTAACGCTCTGGACATCTTCGCGGTATACTACATCGTATACCGCCTGATCCTCCTCATAAAGGGCACCAGGGCCATGCAGGTCGTCTGGGGCGTCTTCATCCTGGCCGTCATCACCTCGCTGGCCAAGCTGCTCCATTTTTCGGCCACGGTCTGGCTGCTGCAGCAGTTCTGGCTGGCCGGTATCTTCCTCCTCATCGTGGTGTTCCAGCCCGAGATACGCTTCGCGCTGGCCAATATCGGCGCCAACCCCCTCGGACGCATCCTGGTGCCACAGGAGTACAGGTTCATCGGCGAACTGGTCTCGGCGGTCCGCGACGCCGCGGAAAGCCGCACCGGCATGCTGGTGGTGCTGGAGCAGGATATGGGCCTGCGCGATATAATCGAGAGCGGGACCCGCATCAACGGCGAGGTCTCAACCGAACTGCTGATGACCATCTTCCACCCCAAGACCCCGCTGCACGACGGAGCCGCGGTCATAGCCAACAACCGGATAGTGGCGGCCGGCTGCATCCTGCCGCTGACCGAGCAGCAGGAACTCGCCAGGATACTCGGCATGCGGCACCGCGCCGCGCTGGGCCTCAGCGAGATCGCCGACGCGATAGTGGTGGTGGTCTCCGAAGAGAACGGGATGGTGTCGCTGGCCCGCAACGGCAAACTGCAGCGGCACGTGGACACGGAGGACCTGGAGAAGATGCTCTACGAACTCTACCGCTCCAAGGCGGAGAAGACCCTGCTGCGCAGGGGCGCCAGGACGGAGGCCGCCAAGCAGCCGGAGGCTAAGCAGGAGGGCGGCGCCAAATGAACTTCCGCGAACTTTTCACCCGCAACTGGGAGATAAAGATCCTTTCCCTGATCATCGCCCTGCTGATCTGGTATTTCATCGTCGGTGGTTAACCGGGCCGGTACGGCAGGAGGAGCCGGCCTTCCAGGCCGGCTGTTTTTTTAAACCCCCATCCTGTATAATCTCTATAATCGCATTATGGCCAGGATACTCGCTCACAGGGGCGGGGCGATGAACGCCCCCGAAAACACGATAGCCGCTTTCCGGCGCGCTTTCGCGGACGGCGCCCACGGCGCGGAGTGCGACGTCCGGGTGACGGCCGACGGCGAGTTCGTCCTTTTTCACGACGAGGGCGCAAGGAGGCTGACCGGCTTCGACCGTCGGATCTCCTCGATGAAATGGAAGGACCTCTCAAAACTGAGGGTGCTGGGCCGCGAGCCTGTGGCCCACCTCGACGATCTGCTTAACCTGCTGGCCCCGCGGAAGGACAAGACCTGCTATTTCGAACTCTGCTTCGACGATCCGGTGCTGGCCGGCCGTCTGTATTACCGCCTCAAGGCCACTGGCTTCGCCGACCGCCTTTACGCGCTGGTCTTCGCCCACAGAAAGGGGCTGCTCGACGGCGTCAAGCGGATCTGCCCGGAGCTCGGTGCGGCCGTCATGCCGCTGCTGCCCTGGAACATAAGCCGCACCGCGCTGGCCGCCGGCGCCGACGCGGTCTGCGCGGGCTGGATAGACAGGCCCTGGGCCCGCGGCCTCTTCAAGGCCTCGTCCTTCGCCTTCGACCTGGCCGACCAGCTGGAGATAGCTTCCGACCTGGGGCTCAAGCTCAGCGGCGGCATCGCCAATACTCCAGGCGACGTCCGCTGGCTGATGGACAGGGGTTTCGATTCCATATGGACCGACGACGTGCCTATGGCGCTGGGGGCGGCTTACGACGCCGGGGTTTCAGCTTTCAGGGAGGATAATAGACTATGAAGACAGTATTCTGGATCGTTCTGGTCCTGGGCGGTTCCTACTGGGGTTTCCTGAAATACCCGGGGGTCCTCTTTAAACATTCGGTCGAGCACAAGGGCTTCGTCCTGATGTCGGCTAACCCCGTCGATAAACCCGGCTTCGAATACCTGGATAAGGCCATCGAGCGGCTGGAAACTTCCCCGCTCTACTCTCCCTCGAGAAAGTTCAAAGTGTACCTGGCCGGGCCGGGCTTCCTGTATTCGATGATGACGCCTTTTTGCGGCGACGGCCTGGGGTGCAGTTACTCCCTTATGGACGACAGAGTAGTGCTGCCGGTGGCCGACATCGCCTCGGCCGGGACGCCGGTCCTGGTGAGGCAGGCTATATACGACCTGGTCCAGGAAAAGAAAACGCCCGTGAAATACCATTTCCTGAAGGCCTGGAAGCTGGAGGGCTACGCTGAAAGCGTCGGGGGCGAAAGCGTGGGCTACGCCGCCTCCGCGGTCTGCGGCAACGACGACGTCCCGGAGGATTTCCGGGAGCGGCTGGAAAAAAAACTTGTCGTTGAGATATTGATGTCCGACGATAAGATAAACTTCATGGCGCTTCTCGACGCCAACTACGCCTACGACCATGCCAAGGCGCGGATGATGCTGAGGCATTGCGGGAAATGAGCGCCGCCGAACTTGCCTATTTCGATCTGTTCGGCGAGCCGCTGTTCAAGGTCGTCGGCATGGCGGCCTTCACCGCGCTCTTCGCGGCCGCCCTGGTCCCCGTGCTGAACCGGAGGGGCCTGCGTCTGCCGATGCAGGCTCATTTCCGGCTGGCCTGGGCCGGGCTCCTGCTGGCCGCCGCGCACATATCACTGATCCTGGCGGCCTGAGCTACCACACGCCCGGCAGCAGCCGGGCCTTCACCTTCAGCGCGTAGTCCGGATATCCCGCGAGTTCCTTCGCGAGCATCCCGTCCTCCAGCCGCGTCCTTACGATGAACAGCAGTATTCCCGCCAGCGCCGGAATCGCTCCGGCGGCAGAGCCCAGCGCCAACGGTATAGCCGCCAGCTGCAGGCAGGCCCCCGCGTAGCCGGGATGGCGCACCCAGCGGTAGGGCCCGCCTTCCTGCGTGGCGTGTCCCCGGTCGGACTGTATCCTGGAAATGGAAGAGAAGAACCTGTTGGAGGCCATGGCGTAGAGGAAAAGGGCGTTTCCGGCGGCGTACAGAGGCAGCCCCGCCGCGGCGGCCGCCGTCCTGAAATTCCCGGCGTCGCCGAGGTATCCCCGTTCCGAGGCGGACACGAAGATGGCCGCGTAGATGGACCATTGCGCGGCCGGAGCCAGGAACCGGTCCCAGGTCTTGATCCCTTTGCCCGGAGAGGAACGTTCTTTTTCGAGCTCCGGGTCCCGGGCCAGCAGCGCCAGGTGGACCGCGGCGGACGCGAGCAGCAGCGAAAAAAAGGCCCAGCCCTGCGGGTAGCCGAAGCCTCCGGCCGGCAGGAATATCATGGCGAGATGGCCGATGAGGTAAGCAGCGGACTTGGGCAGAAGCGCGGCGGCGCGGGTATGGATCATGATAGGCATACAACACCGCTGCAAGCGGGATTTTTAAATATTGGCGGTGTTTTCAGGATGAAGTTCGAAACTTCTTTGCGCAACATCCCGAGGTAACTTTATAAATACCGCTGATAAGCCGTGATATCAGCGGTAGGCGGATCTTATCCGCGAGAAGCCGTCGCAGGCGTGGCCACTTCGCGGCCCCGCACTGCTCCTCGCCGCGAGAAGGGCGTTCGCAGGGCTCCGGCACTACGCGCCGTCGCACCTGCTCCCAAGGAGGCCCGCACTTATCAACAACCTCCTATGCGCGGCCGGCCGGTACCCAACTGGGCCGTCAGGGCCGCTCCCGTCCGCCTTCGGCGGCCGTACAACGCAGAAAATTATTTCCCGCGCCCATAAATCCCCGCTGTTATAAGGCGCAGAACTCAATCTCTGCCTGTTTTTATTATATCTTATTTTGCCGGATTATTTCTGATGTATTTCTGATAAATTTCTGATAACTTGTAGGCGCGGGAGCGCCTTGAGGGGTTAGCCAGCACTATCCAGCCGTCTTTTACCCACTCTGTCAGCAAATACAGAACCATCCGGTCGGAAAGTCCCAAAGCCGCGGCCATCTCCTGCGTGGAGACCACATCTTTCCCCGCAAAAAGGCCCAGGATCACCCGCGCCCTGCGGTCGAGCTTGCGCAGTAGCGCAGGCTCGGCCGGCATTCCCTCTTTGGAATACTTCAACGCCTCATCCTTGGCGCGGCCAAAGACCTCAGCAAGCAGCACAACAAAATATTCTATCCAGCCGGTCAGGTCGGCATCGGCCCGGCCCTCGTAATAGTTGTGGTGCTTATGCGTAGCGAGCGAATTATAGTAAGCCTCTATATCGCGCGCGTGATGTTCCTCCATAGAGAAGAACCCGCGCATGCCGTAGCCGTCGCGGTGCAGCAGGAAAGTGGCCAGCAGCCGGGCGGTGCGCCCGTTGCCGTCATAGTAAGGATGGATAGTGACGAACTGATAATGCGCGAGCGCCGCTATTATGGGGCCGGGGATGCCGTTGCGATCGGCCTGGCGCACCCAAGCCGCCATCTCGCTCATAAGCTTGTGCACGTCCTTGGCCTCGGGCGGCATATACACAATAGCGCCGGTAGCGGAATCCTTAATAACGTTCTGCCCGCTTCGGTAAGGCGTAGCTTTGGAGCGTTTACCTTTTTCCACAATGGCATGGAGCCGCTTCACCAGCTCTTCGGTGAAATCGGCGCGTTTCGCCGCCCATTCTTCAACCTTCAGCATGGCGTTCCAATAGTTGCGCACCTCGCTGGTATCGCGCTCGCGGCCGTGGAAAGAGGCTTTCTTGCGCTCTATAACCTCCTGCGCCTCTTTCAGCGTAAGGCGGTTGCCCTCTATGCGCGTAGAGAAGTGCGTGGACCGCACTCTGGCCGCGCGCCGCAGCTCCGCCTCAACAGCAGGCGGCAAAGCCGTGCGCTCCACTATGGTCTTTGCGGACTCAATGTCCATCAACGCCCGCGCTATCTTAGGACTTATTTTATAAACAGGCTGCCAAGCAGTAGATCTTTTCATTCTTTAGATTTCTCTTTTATGGTCCAGAAGCCTTCAAAGATATAGCCGATCTTAAACCCGAGCGCGGGCTTAAGCGTTCCGGCCCTGCCGCCACCGACATTATCCAGGTCAAGGTCTATAAGCCGGTAGAAAACATCAAAAGTAAATCCGGTGGGCGTATTAGCGTATTCCTCGGTTGTGTAAAGCAACCCGGCGGATATCATGGGCGCCGCGTAAAGCGTTGTATCAGACAACCCCAGGTCGGCAAAGGCCGAAGCAGTAAGCCGCAAAGGTTTACCCTGCACCTTTGGCGCGATGTACTGCATACCGAGCAGCAGATCAAAAAGATAGAACGTGTCTTTGCCTGTGGCGGGATTATCAACCTTTATGCTCTGGAACTGCAACCCTCCAGTCTTGGAGATAGTTTCATTGCCAACAGCGCGAAAACCAAAGCCCCAGGGCTTAACGCTCTCATTACCACCGCCGGAAATATTCAGGCTCTGCCCTGTGGGCATAATCATGTAATACTCGTTGGCAGAAACCCACTTATAAACTGGCTTATCTGCCGAAAAGGCTATGGCGACATTGGCGAGCACTACGAATGTGGCCAAAAACGTTGTACGCATTACCTTTTCCCTTTTCCTTCGTTTAAGAATTTTGTGACGAGTATTTCCAAGTACATCCCGATAGCCGGGGCGAGTTTCTCCATTTCACGGTGTTCAGGACAGCCTCCCCCGATGTTCCATAGCACCCAGACCCCCAGATTTGCACGCAATCCCGCCTCAGCTGACTTTTGCTTTTCAACAAAATCGAATAAATTGCTTATTGCGGCAGGCAGCTGCGAATCAATCTCTGCCGCCTGGCGCAAAATAGCCGCCTTCTCTTCGCCGCTCGCATTGGTGACAATAATGGCATATCCAACCCCGGCTGCTGTCATGAAAAAGTCCCAATCGTTTGATGGCCGGGGACTGCGTGCGAGAACACTTAAGAGCTCGGGATATTTTTCACGAAGCATCGTCTGAGCGCTTATTGAGAAAGTTCTGACAACCTGGGCAATAGACGGGGTAAAGTCTGATGGCATATTATTCCCTTTAGTTCTTTTCGGAAAACCAGATCTTTAGAGCAGCTTTCCCTGCTCTTGTTGTAGCCATTGCCCTGTACGGCCTGGGGCCTGTATTGATTATCTTGGTGAACGCTTTTGCCGTAGCCGCGGCGGTCTGCTTGGCCTTAAGTGGCAGCATAATATTCCAGCCGGCCACATGGTTAATTGTGCCGTCAGGCCGCATAAAGCGGAAGATGGACAACCAAATGCTGATACAGCCGTTTATGCTGGCGTCATTGCGCCCGGTGGCAACCCCGGATATTTCAGCAATCCCCGGCGTACCTCCAACCGTCACCCTAGCTGCAAGCACTTTAATGCCCTGTGTCTTGTCGTAAGTAGCAGCTTTTAACCTTGCGCCTTTTGCGAGTTCAATATCAGGATTGTAACCAGACTTTTTAATCGTCATTTCATTCCTCTGTTATACACCAGAGTCTTCTTCTTCGGTTTCGCCTCGGAATTTTTTAACCAGTTTCTCCCTCTCATAACCGACCATAATCACACTCTTCTTCTCTTTTTTAAGACCTTTTGATTTAACGATTATGTCTGCCATCATATTTTTATACAAACGCTCCGCTTCTTCTGTCGCTGACTTAAAAAAGAAATACTCAACCAACTTAAACAACGACATATCAAACATATATCTATTCTTAATACTGGCGACGAATTGCTTGATATATGCCTGCGCCTTTGGGCCATGGGAATCTGCGTACAAGAAGATTGATAGATACCTTTCAAACTCCGAAACAGCGTCATTTCCCAAATCAGCCTCAATCTTTTCCTCAAAGACACGCACCAACTTCTTTGAACCCATTAACCCATTTAATACAACCTGATGCAGTAAAGGCAAAAGAAGATTCATTGCAGACAAGAATTCATCGACCTCTTCACCCGTCTTCTTCTTTTCTGCAAATTTACGTTTTAAGGAAATCCGAAATAGTACGGCATATGACATCGAAGCCGTTAGAATTTTGGAATACGCGTACTCTTTAAGCCCGGGTTCGCTACATTCTTCCGTATTTTTCAATATTCGCGCGGCCAAGACCCAAAGTTTTTCAAGCCTATCCAGGTGTGACGCAGTTATCGTCTTTTTCTTAATATCCTTTTCCGGCTCAATAGTCGCCAAGACCTTATCGCTGTTAGCCTCCATCTCCGCATCCGTTGGGCGCTTTAAGTCAATTTCCTGATTGAACCTATTCTCGTCAAAAGTGCTTGCGAGTGAGACCGTAGTATCCAACAGGCCGTCGTAGGTTTTTGGGGTATTATTAATCCCAGTAATAAGCGGAAGGAACTCCGACCACATCCGCTCAACAACCAGTTTCAGAATATCAGTCCGATCACGCTTAATCCCGGTGTAGTAACCAATCTCGTTTGCATAAGAAAGAAAACAATCATCGCCGAGCACTTTTGCCCGGAAAGAATCGTCAAATTCAATTTGCTTCATAACAAAGTATTCAAAGAAGCAAGCGAATCTAAACTTAACTACACCCGTAGCCCCCTCCATTTCTTTGACAAGAACTCCTGAAGAGATTAGTTCTTTAAGTAACGCATCGCCATCAAAGCTAAACTTACGTCCTGTAATTCCCGCCTCTTAGCCACTAGGTCCATTTTACAATAACTTTACCGTCGGAGACTGAAAAAACGGATGTCACTTGCTTTTTTTATCATCGTA
>WOVA01000058.1 GCA_009773155.1 Elusimicrobiota bacterium | reverse complement strand
GCGTATCAGCGGGAACAGGTCGCAGGTCCGTTCCGCCAGCGGTTTGATATTTATCGTGTAGCCCTGCACGCGCTGGAACAGGTCGAAGCGCATCCTGCCGCGCGCGACAAGGTCCTTCGGATCCTCGAGCGTGGCGCTGATGACGCGGAAATCCGAGGTCTCGGCCCGCTCCGAGCCCAGCGGGTGAAAGGTCTTCTCCTCGATGGCCTTGAGCAGCTTCATCTGCATGTTAGGGCTCATCGTGCCTATCTCGTCGAGGAAAAGCGTGCCTTTATGCGCTTCCAGCAGGCGCCCCTTGCGCGCCTCGCCGGCGCCGGTGAAGGCGCCCTTTTTATAGCCGAAAAGCTCGGCCTCCAGCAGGTCCTCGGTATAAGCCGAGCAGTTTATCGCCACGAAGGCGCCGGGCCTGCCCGAGCGGTCGTGTATGACGCGCGCCAGCGAGGTCTTGCCGGTACCCGACGGCCCCAGTATCATCACCGGCAGGCCGGTCGGCGCGTAGCGCAGCGCCTCGGTCACCGCGGCGCGGGTCTCCGGGTCCTCCGTCACGAAAGCCGATTCAAAAACGTCGGTGACGGCTTCGAGCCGGCGGTTCTGCGTGAATTTGCGGATGATGTCCGCTACATTGGACTCCTCGTTTCCCTTGGCGTAGAAGTCCCGCGCGCCCAGTTCGTAGGCCCTGTCGATTATATCTTCGGAATCCGAGCTGGACACCAGTCGTCCGGACCCAGCATCAGGTCGAAAAAGCCGATATCGTAACGCTCCCGGTTCAGATAGCCCAGCGCGCTTTTCAGGTCGCCGGCCATGTCTATCTTGTGGCCGGTGAGTTGGGCCGCCATGATCTTCTGCGCCAGCTTATCGTCCTCGAGGACCAGAATATCGAGTTTTTCCATACATTTCCTTTTGAAAAGGAGGATTTTCCAGTGAAAATAAACCCCCGGACATTATACTCAAAATGGAGGTTTTCACGGCGTTCAGCCCACAAAATCGTCGTCCAAAATATGGCATTAAAATTGCTCTGTTGTTTGCGAAAGGATATAATCCAGGAGGGGCGATGCTTATAAACAACTTATTGATGGTGGTTTCATTCTTCGGCAGGTTCTTCGGCGCGGGCGTCTGCGGGGGATTCTGCGGCGGCCGTTGCGTCTGAAAAACGAGCGTTAAAGTAAGGAAAGACTGTTATGGCTAAAGGCATGAGAGCGGGACTTTATACCGGGGCGAAAGCCTCCGCGGCTTTGATGGGCGCGCTCAAGCTGGCGCAGCTGGCGGGCCTCAGCGAAGAAGAATTCGAAAAGCAGCTGGCGGCGCTGGAGAACAACCGCTTCTTCCAGCTCCTCAGGACCAGCGGCGCGCTGCGCGTCTCGGAATACCCCGCGGCGCGCTACGCCGCCCTTCATAACGCCGGCCGGGGCATGAAGCTCTCCGCCGGCGGTCTGCCGGAACTCGAGGACGGCAGGGGCGACCTGGTGGGACTGATACAGGGCATCGGACAGGAGAATTTCGAGACCTGGTTTCTGCGCGACGGCGTCATGAGCGACGCTGACCGCGCGCGCGAGTGCGGCATAAGCGAAGCCGACGCCGCACGCCTGCGCGATTTCGTCAACCGCGTCTATATGCAGGCCGAGTTCGAGGCGCCCGCCGCGGGCCCCGAGTCGGCCGTCTTCAGCGCCGTCGCCGTCATAGACCTGGAGGACGGCATCCCGGTCCTGGCCTTCTTCCACCGCGAGATCTGGAAGGGCAGCTACAAGGTCGACAACGACAAACTCTCCGAGATGACGCGCGATATGCCGCTCTCCGAGCGCGACGGCGTGGAGAAGGTGCTCAAGCGCGTCGAGTTCGCCGAAAAGCGCAAGACCACGCTCTACCGCGCGCTGGAAATACTTATCAGCGTCCAGGCCGACTACCTGCGCACCGGCGAACCCGGCCGCCGCCGCCCGCTCTCGCAGAAGACGCTGGCCAAAAACCTCGAAGTACACCCAAGCGTGCTTAACCGCCTGGTCTCCAACAAGTCCATAAGGATGCCATGGGGGATGGAAGCCCCGATGATAACGCTGCTTCCTACTTCCAAGCGGGTCAACCTGGAGCGCCTCTGCTCCATCGCCGGGGAACATCCCTCCTTCAGCGACGAGAAACTGCGTGCCGAGTTGCGCACCCGTCACGGCGTGGATCTCTCCCGCCGCTCCGTCGCCCAGTACCGCAAGGACATGGCCATCGCCTGCTCCGGCGCGCGGTGAAACTGACGGTAACTATTCCGGTATTTCACCTATTCTTTACTCCATAAAATTCTCCCCTGAAAATAATTTTAAGCATTTTGCCTAAAAAAACGGGCAAAAACCGCGGTTTTATTCAAAAAATCGGGTAATCCCCGCTTTTTACTGGCATTAAAATTGCTCTATTCTGGGCAGTGGCTGCCGCATCTTCAAGAGAATTGTGATGTGGGCGTAGGCAGGCGACGGCAGGTAAAGTTCAGGAGGAAACAGTATGAGGATAAAAATGATCAGGGAAGTGCAGCGCAAAGGGATAACCTTTGTGTCCAGGAATTTCGGCTGCGGCAATAACTGCGGATGCCAGGGCTGCGCGCAGATAACTGTGCCGGATCCCAATCCGCCGCACTAAACAATGGACGGAAGTTCGCTGGCCGGTACGCTTTATCAAAAGCCTATGCCGGCCGGCGAACGAGGCCGATAATCCAGAGCCCCGGAGGAGACCATGAAATATAAATTTTCGAAATACAATCAGGAATTCCGGCATAAGGGGGGACGATATCTCTACAATTTTTATACCGGGGCCATCGCGGAGCTTCCGGCCGACGCCGTCGGCGGGGAGATATCCCCCGGGGACTATTCGCCCGAAGAGCTGACGTTCCTGCACGGAAAAGGCTTTGTCGTCCAGGAAGAAGTGGACGAGGTAAAGCGACTGGAGTTCATGCACCTGGCGGGCAAATTTCAGTCTTCTTCGCTCGGTCTTACCGTTATTCCCACGCTGGAATGCAATTTTGCCTGCGCCTATTGCTACGAGAACGGCGTGAAACAGGCTGCCATGGATAAGAATGTGCTGGACGCGATATTTTCGTTCGCCGACAGGAAGATACGGAAGGACGCGGTAAAGGACGTTCATCTCAATATCCTGGGAGGAGAGGCCCTGCTGCGGCCGGAGCTGGTCGGGGAAATATTGGACAGGATGGAGCTTCTCCGGGATAAATATGGATTTTCGCTCGCCATCCAGATGATAACGAACGGGTATTTTCTCGACGGAGCTATGATAGACCGGCTCCGCCTGGCCGGGCGCGTGCGCCAGGTGCAGGTGACCTTTGACGGCTTCGGCGATTCGCATGACCGCGTGCGCCGCCAGCGGGGCGGAGGGGGATCGTTCGGGCGCATTCTGGACAATCTGCGCGCGGCGATGGATAAAGGGCTCACGCTGGCCGTCCGGTATAACCTGACGGAGTCTAATTTCCAGGACGCCAAAAAACTGCTGCGCCTCCTCTGCTCTCTGGAAAAGAAACCCTTTATTTATTTCGGCCACGTAAAGGATTATAAGAATACCGGGAGCTGCAAGTCGGTCGCTTGTATGACCAGGGCCAGGTATTCGGCCGCCGATCTTGAGCTGATGCGGTGCGCTTCCGATCTGGGACTTAGGACGGATTGCCTGCCCGCGCTATCCTACAACCACTGCGTAGCGGATACGGTGAACGGGTATACCATAGACCCGCGCGGCGATCTCTTCAAATGCTGGAACGACGTCGGCAGAAGAGAGCTTTCTTTCGGAAATATCCTGGCCCCGGAGGGGGAGATAATCTCGCGCGAGGAGAACTTTTACGGCCATATTCTGAGCGACCCGTTCCAGACTTCCTGCCGCGAATGCAAACTCATGCCTGTCTGCACGGGGGGATGCCCGATGGAGAGAAAAGAAGGGAAGGATAAAGCCTGTTCCAAGCACAAGTTCCAGTCCGACGAGTTCGCGAAGATATACCTGGAGGCGCGCGGGAGCGCCCGATGAACTCCTATTGGACGTTGTATTCCGCGCAGATGGTGTCCCTGACCGGATCGGTGCTGAATTCGGTCGTCGCCATGTTCTGGATATACGGCATAACGGGATCCATCACCAGGTCCGTCTGGGGATTCGCCGCCGGCGCGCTGGTGTGCGCGGGGGTCTCCAGCGTGGCCGCCGCGATAGTGGACCGCGGCCGCAAAAAAGAATGGGCGCTTGCGGGAGAACTGGTCCGGGCTTTCGTCTTCCTGGCGTTCTATTTTATGGCCGGGACCGGGTCCGAAAACATCTGGGCGATCTACGGACTTCAGGCGCTATTGGGGATATCGAGTTCCTTCTCCTCTCCCGCCATTTCAGCCTGGCAATTGTCGTTCCTGGGCGACGCTTATAAACGGATACTTCCGCTGACGCGCTCCATCGCCACGGCCGTGAGCCTTGTGCTGGTGGCGGCGGGCGGCGTCCTCTCTCAGTATGTTCCCTTTCAGAGCATCTTTCTCTACAGCGCGGCGACATATCTGGCCGCTTTCTTTATCGAGGCGTTCGTGGGCGAGGCCGCCTCCCCCGCGTCCGCTCCTTCGGCGCGGGACGCGGCGGAATATACGCGAGGGCTTATCCGGGATATAAAAGGCTCCTTTGCGTATATGGCCGGTGACGGCGGCGGCTTCCTGAAAATAATGTTCCTTTTCATGGTCGTAAACTCGGTTTTCGCGCCCATCGCGTCCCTGCTGCCGATGGTCGTCAAGGTCGGGTTTTCCGGAACGCCGGCCATGTATAGTATGATATTGCTCGCCAACGGGACCGGCGCCCTTATCGCGGGATTACTTATAAGCAGGCGCCCGATCGGGGACATTTACCGGCACGTCGGGCTGGTGGTGCTGTTCAACGGCGTTATAAGCTGCGCGACTTTTTTTGTTTCCGATTTCAGGCTATTCACCCTGATGGTGTTCCTGGTCGGTATGGGGCTCGGGAGCGTCAATATCAGGATCACCCTGCTGATAAGCGCCGCCAAGCCCGGCTATTACTGCAAGGTCCGTACGCATAGCGAAAATATCGCCGGCCTTTTCGTCCCGTTCGGGCTTGTCCTGCTTTCCGCGCTGGCGGAAAGGCATAACGTGATGCTCCCTTTCCTGGTTTCCGGGATAATAGTCCTTATCTCCGGAGGGATATATCTGGCGCGTCTGAACAAACGTACCGCGCGCCTCCCGGAGCCCGGATTTTGCGGAATATGAAGAAAATCGCGCTTGTCATTACGCTTCTGTCAGGAGGATATGCTATGGGAGAAGGTAACAGGAACTGGGAGTTCGGTTCGGACGAGATATCCGTTATAGAGGTGGAAACGGAGGAAGGCCGGATAGTCCTCCGGGCGGAGGAGGGGGAAACGGTGAGGGTCTCCCTGCTGGACGGGGAGGCTTCGGCCGGCTGCGGGATAGAGGCCGCGGCGTCCGACGGACGTCTTCGCCTGTCCGCGCGCGGCACAAAGCGCGCATTCTTCTTTAAGCGGTCCTGCAAGACCGGGTTCCAGGTTTCCGCTCCGGCGGGAAAGAAACTCATTGTAAAGACCGGGTCCGGGGCCGTAGAAATAGGGTCTTTCGGGGCCGGCGGCGACGTATTCTCCGGAGCGGGACCGATACGTTTGTCCGGATTTTCCGGACCGTTGCGCGTTGTGACCGGCGCCGGAAAGGTCGAGGGCGAGATCTTCTCGGAAAATACCGATGTGAAATCCGGTTCCGCCGAAATAGCTCTCTCCTGGGGTTCTTCACCGGCGAAAGGGGGCGTTTCAATAAAATCCGGATCCGGTCCTCTCGCGCTTTCTTTTCCGGAGGAGACCAGGATGCGGATCCGGCATGTACTGGGGGCCGGGAGTTTCTCCAGCGAGTTCGCTAACGACGACACCGCGCCGTTCAGTTTGAATATTATAGCCGGCGCCGGCAGCGTGCGTATAGCCAGGAAAGACGGGGGCTCCCGTTGAAAATCGCCCGCCCTGGCATTAAAATTGCTCTCCGCTTGGCATGAAGCGAAATCGCGAAGAGGCCCAAAAGCGGGTAGGCCCATGGACCCTTCCGCGGGCGCGCGGCGCGGGCCATACTATAGGCGCAGTCTTCCTTGGCCGTCTGATGCGCATAGCGCTTGATACGGCACAGGCAAAGCCTTGTAATTTGGGGGATCGGCCCCAGAGTATCCACGATCCGGCCTTAACCGGATGTATCCAGGGAAAGCAAAAAATATTTTGCTTTCCCTTTTTTTATCGGAAATTTGCCAAAGAGTCTCGAAAATGGAAGAATATAGCGACCAAGGGGGAACAGTATGAAAAGCAAAGATAAAATTCTCATGGGGTTTTTGGTGACGGCAGGATTGTTTTCTCTTGCTCAGGCCGGAGAATATGTTCGTCAGCTTACGGATGTTCAGAAGACGCAACTCGTTCAGTTCGCGGATTCCGGAACTGAAGCCACGGTAGAGCCCCCCAGGGTCGTAGAAAAAAATCGGCTTGGATGAGCAACGCGGTCGATCCGCTTGCTATAACTGTCGGCACCGGATGCAATATCCGGTGCCGACATTGTCTTGTAGAACCTAACCTCGGCTCGGAGTCCATATCCGAGAAAGAGATCCGCTCCCTGGTTTTGGAGATAAACAAATTTTCCCCGGGACATATCGTATTTACAGGCGGAGAACCGGCCCTTTATCTCCGCCAGATCCGGCAAATACTTTCCGGGATAAGCATCGCTGTCCCGCCGAAAGTAACCCTTATCACGAACGGTTATTTCGCTGGAAGCCGCGCTGAAACAGAAAGCGTTCTAAAGGGGATAGCGCACCTGTACAAAGTGGTCGTTTCATATGACCGGTTTCACGCGGAATTCGTTGAAAAGCGTAAGATTTCGATCCTTCTGGACGTTTGCCGCGACCTGGGGCTGCAGGTTAAGATAGTCTGTGCGGTTGAAACCCCGATGGACCTGGTTTTCTTAAACTCCTTAAGGAGCCCCGGTTTGGTCGTTTCCATACAGCAAATCCTTCCCATGGGTCGTGCGAAAAAAAACGGCATGGAATACCGCTGCGCGTCCTTTGACCGCGGGGTGTTGGATAAAAAATGCCCTAACTTGGGAGGGATGGTTTTTAACTGCGGTTCGGGATTTACGGTCTGCTGCGGGCCGCTTGCCTCCTTTGCCGATAAGTCCGAATATGTTCATGGAACGATAGCGGAGCATCTTGAAAGCGTTTTCTACCGTATTCTTTCCGAATATACTTTCGGGGAGTTGGCCGCAGTTTCCGGTTGGGATACCGTAAGGCTGAATCCGGAACATTCCGTTCCGTGCCGTATCTGCACCGCATTGATCCCCGGGATTATTGATAAGGCGCGCAACGGCTGGGATCCGAATAAGAAGGGCTTATGAGGCCGACTATGAATAAGGAAATGGTCCGAAGAATCGACAGATTGTTCCGCGAATGGGACGACCCCGGAAGTCCGGGCTGCTCTCTGGGAATATTGAGGCGTGGCAAGGTCCTCTATTCCCGCGGCTATGGCATGGCAAGTCTGGAGCATAACGTCCCCATATCGCAGAAAACAGTTTTTGATCTCGGCTCCACTTCAAAACAGTTCGTGGCGTTCTGTATAGCGCTTCTGGAAAAGCGGGGGAAAATATCGGCGGAGGATGATGCGGCCAGGTATTTGCCCGAACTCGGGAAGTACGCCGGGAAAATCCGTGTCAGACATCTGCTGCATCATACGAGCGGGATCCGGGACTACCTGGCGCTGATGGAGCTGGCGGGGATGCGCTATGAGAATGAATACCCGGACGAGCAGATCTTTAATCTGATAAAAATGCAGCGCGATCTGAATTTCACTCCGGGCAACGAGTTTCTTTATAGCAACTCCGGCTACCTGCTGCTGGGGGAGATCATAAAGCGTGTTTCGGGGTTCTCGTTAAGGGAGTTCGCCGAGAAGAATATCTTTTCTCCGCTTGGCATGAAGAACACACATTTTCATGATGATTATTCCGTGATCGTCAGAAACAAAGCGACCGGATATTCCGCGTCGACTAACGGGTTTAAGACGGATATTTCGCTTTTTGACGTGGTCGGCGACGGGGGACTGAACACGAATGTGACGGATCTGGCGAAGTGGGACGCCAATTTCTATGTGAACCGGCTGGGCGGCGGACAGGATCTGATCCAAAAAATCATCACTCCGGGCCGGCTGAATGACGGACGGGAACTGGGATATTCATACGGCCTGTTCCTTTCCGGCTACAGGGAGCAGAGGATTGTCAGCCACGGAGGAGCGTGGGTCGGATATCGCTCCGAGATGATGCGTTTTCCGGATAAAGATCTTACTATAGTATGCTTGTCCAATCTTGTACAGGTCAAGCCGACGCATCTTTCCAAGAGGGTAGCCGATATCTGCCTGGAAGGGGAACTGGAGGGGCGTCCCACTCCAGTCACGCCCTGCGCCGCGGGAAGGCGCGGCGTGAAGGGGCGCTCGCCGTCCCCCGGTCTTTATTTGGACGAGAGGAACGAAGGGTTTATAGAACTGGAATCGGCCGGCGGCAAATATGTTTTAAGGGACGACGAGTCCAGGTATGAACTGTATTGCATCGGTGTTGGCCGCTACGCCGTCGCGGGGGGCTTAAGGGAATTGCTGGTTTTGGCTGACGTGCCAGGAAACACGCGTGTCATGTTAAAAAAACTGAATTCAGGTCCGGTCGAGTACCGGAAAGCGCCAAGGCCGCGGATCGCCGGCTCCCGGGCCGCAAGATTAAGAGGAAGATATTACGCGGAGGAGCTCGGGACTGAATACATCTTGCGGAATAAGGGAGTAAGGCTGTTTTTGGAGAGGCCGGGCGCCGAGCCGGAGGAGTTGCGCTGGATCACGGAGCGCATATTGGCCGGCAAATATATTTCGCTGACTTTCCCGAAAGTTCCCGCAGCCCGGTCTTTCCTGCTCGATTATTGCCGGATAAAAGGAATTGTTTTTAAAAAGTCGTAGCATCGATCGTGGTCCCTGTCGCTGAACAAAATGACCCTATCGGCCGTAAAATCATCGAAGTTAGCCATCCCGCTCGTTCTGTTGGCGCTGCTCCTGGTCGCAGCAGTCGCGCTTTCAGGCAGGAGCTCCGATCCCAAAGTCTGGGGAGTCGTGGTGTCCGGCCTGCCCGATCGGGTGACTACGGCGCTGGCGGATGAGGATGTCCCGCTGTATATCCTGAAGCAGACCCACGAACCTTTGCTGCGCAGCGATGACGGCCAGAATTATTATTCAAAAGTGCTCATATCCTGGCGCCGAAATGCCGACTCCTCTGAATATCTGTTTTGCCCGGACCCTGAAGCGGAATTCGACGAAAAACACCCGCTTACTCCGGAAATCTTAAGAGAACATCTTGAAAAGATCACGGCCCGATTCTCCGGGGTTTACTCTGTGGGCGCCGGCGGCGAATGCGTTAAGGTGAAGTTCGGGACCGGGCGCAAGGGATATATGCAGTTTTTAAGCATGTATGAAAATGCCCCCACGCTTAAACTGACGGATCTGATAGAGCTTGGTCTTGGAAAGTATCGGGTTTCAGAAATAGATCGAGAGCGTATCAGGCTGGATAAAAAACGGCCGTGCCGAAACTGCTACGAAAAAATCGTGGTTTACGAGTCGGCCCGGGACTATTTGTCGGATCTGCAGAGGCCGGATATAGCGGATTTTAACAGGATCGTCTGGCGTGAGATTCCGGAGGAAGTGCTGAGCCGCTTTAAAGTTTTTGACAATATCCCGTTAAAATCGTTCGGATTGGTGCTCGTATCTTCTGATAAGGATGTACGGCGAATCGTCTATAACTGCATGGATATCGCCCAGCTACGGCGCGCGGTATACCCGCACGCAAAAAGGTTTAATGATATTTCGAGCATATTGCCGGCCGGGGTCCCGGGTGCGCGCCCCGGCAGTCCCGCGCAGGAGTGCAGGGCCGATAAAAAGATAGTTGGCGGGAAACGGATCGTTCTGGCCGCGGTCGACCGGAATAACCGGGCGCAGCTTCAATCGATGGCCGCTGATTTCTTCGAGAAGACCGGGATAAAAATGGACGTTCATTTGTATTCGGCCGGAGATCTGGTGCGGGTGTTGTTTGACCGGCCTCACCCTTATGACATGGTGCCGATAGTCTACAGCGTTGTGCAACCGGAGTACGAGACTTTTTTCAAGGATTTTTGCGTCAAGGACGGCTTTCTCGACTATGATCTGCCGCGGATAGCCGAACTAAGGAGCAGGCTTCTGCGGGTCGAAGATGAGCGGCAAAAAACTGAAATTGCCGTTGAGATAACAAAAGCTCTGGCTGAGGAATATGTCGTTCTTCCTCTTTTTCAGGAAGTAAAAGAGTTTTATTACCCTGCGGAAATACGAAACCTGGTTATAGGGAAAGGATTTACGGAATACCCCGAAATCGCGGATTTTAGATGGTAAAACTGTTCACGCGCATACTGGCCTACAACTGGCGGCACTACTCGGTGTCGGTGCTGGTGTTCGTCGCGTTCTGGCAGGCTTTTTCGGTGTTTTCGGCGGTGCGGGTGGCCGACGACAAGCTGGCGACGGCCATGCGTCAGAACGCGGCGTACTTCGAGAAGGCGTTCCTTGAGGGCGACGTTTTCGAGACGCAGCGCATAATGTGGCGCGTCAAGAACGAGAACATAAAGCGCATCACCTTCCACCCGGTGCAGTTCGAGGGCAGCCGCTGGATCTTCAAAGAGGCGATCGTGGGTAATCTCTACGACCGGCCCCGCGCCCAACTTGAACGGAGTGTCCCGTTCATATCGAACGGGGCGGAACTCGGGCGTCTCGAATACGTGATAGACCTGGTGGACGTCAACGCGGCGGTGTTCAGTCAGAACTATATCCTGTTCATCACCGTGGTCTTCTTCTTCCTGGCCCTGCTTGCCGTATCCAATAT
>WOVA01000057.1 GCA_009773155.1 Elusimicrobiota bacterium | reverse complement strand
TGGCCTGGCGCCTGCGCTTTTCCAACTGTTCCGGGGTTCCATGTGGTCTCATGCAGCATATTGTAACATGTATCCATTATTAGTTAAAGGTCAATAATTCTGTAAAATGTGGGCATGGAATTCGTTGTTGTACCGCTGGCGGCGCTGATAGCGTCAACGTTGAGTTTCTACTCCGGCTTCGGCCTGGGCACGCTGCTCATGCCCGTGCTGGCCGTCTTCATGCCGCTGCCGGCCGCCATAGCCGCCACCGCCGTGGTGCACGGCTCCAACAACCTCTTCAAGATAGCGATGGTCGGCGCCCGCGCCGACAAGGACCTGGTGTTCAAATTCGGCGTGCCGGCCATACTAGCCGCGCTGGCCGGCGCCTGGTCGCTGCATCTCTTCACCGCGCTCTCGGGCGAGATCGCCTGGACCTACGACCTCCTGGGCCGCGCCGCCGTCATAACCCCGCTCAAGCTCCTGCTGGCCGCGCTGATGATGGGCTTCGCCCTCTTCGACGTCCATCCCGCGCTTAAAAGCGTCAAGTTCGACCGCCGTTACCTGCCCGTCGGCGGCCTTCTGTCGGGCTTCTTCGGGGGCCTCAGCGGCCACCAGGGCGCCCTGCGCTCGGCCTTCCTGGTCAAAGTGGACGTCACACCCGAGGCTTTCGTCGCCACCAACGCCGTCATCGGCTTCATGGTGGACGCCTCGCGCCTGGCCGTCTACGCCTACACCAGCTTCGCGCCGGGCGGCGCCGGCGGCCTGGACTTTCCGGGCACGATAGTTGCCGCGGCCATAGCCGCATCTGTCACCGGCGTGCTCATCGGCCTGAAATTCCTCAAAAAAGTCACCATCGCCGCCATCCAGCTCGTCACCGCCGCCATGCTGGGCCTCATCGCCGTCTTCCTGGGAGCCGGACTTATCTGAACCGCCTGCGCGGCGGGGTTGTCAGCGCGAACGCGAAGATATAGAATAAAACACGTCAGGAGGGATGCGGGATCTGGTATGCGATGGTTAGCCGCGGCGGCGTTTTTTCCGGCGCGCGCGGGGG
This sequence comes from Elusimicrobiota bacterium, assembly GCA_009773155.1. Lineage (GTDB taxonomy): Bacteria > Elusimicrobiota > Elusimicrobia > Elusimicrobiales > UBA9959 > UBA2231. Next base: position 11,972 of record WOVA01000057.1, on the reverse strand, counting down.
AGTTAAGGGGGCCCCGAATCAGAACCGACCGATCAGGACCATGGTTGCGCGCGGGCGCGACACGGCCGTTCATTATTTATGAAAAAAATCATCGACCTGCTGTTAAAACTGGACGCGATAGCTTCCGCCCGGTTGCTGGAACTTAACGCGATAGTTTCCACCCGCCGTACGCGTGTCCTCGCGGGCCTATTGCTTGGCCTCTCCGCGCTGGCTGTTCTTTCCCAGTACGGTTCCTCCACGAAGATCCTGCGGCCCAGGGCGTCCGACCCGCTCTGGAGGAATTACATAAGCGCTCATACGTCGGGGCTGGTGTCCCGCAAGAGCAATATCCGCATAGAATTCCTTACCGACGTTTTCCCGCAGGAGGCCGTGGGGCAGTCAGCCTCGCCCATCGTCGCCGTGGAACCATCCGTGGGCGGCGAATACTCGATCTCGGGCACCAGGGAAATAACGATAGTGCCCGGGAAAGACCTGGAGCGCGGCCGGCATTACCTGGTGCGCGTGAAAGGCGGCAAGATAGACCGGCTGCCGGCGGGTATAGGCGATTATGAGTTCGCCTTCCAGGTGCTGGAACAGGCCATGGAGCTCGACATCCGCGGCCTGGCGGTCAGCGCGGAGGGCGGCAGCGTCATGGAGCTCGGCGGCGTCCTGCTTACGGCCGACGCGGAAGTTCCCGGCAAGGTCGAAGAGGTGCTCGCCGCTTCCTTTGACGGCGACAGGCCGGAGATCAGGTGGTCCCATGATCCGTCGGGCAAAAGGCACGAGTTCATCGTTACGGGCATCGCCCGCCGGGAAGGGGACACGGTCCTCGCCCTGAAGTGGGACGGAAGCGGGATCGGCGCCAGGGAAAAGGGCGGAAAGGACATCGAGGTGCCCGGCACCAGCGTCTTCAAGGTCACCGAAGTCAAGCCCATCCAGGACGCGCAGCAATATATCCTCGTCTACTTCTCGGACAAGCTCAGGGCCGACCAGGCGGTGCGCGGTCTGGTGACGCTCGACCAGAGCGGCTACACCGTCCGCGTCGAGAACAACATGGTCAAGGTGTACCCGGAAAAGCGGTTCGTCGGCAAGGTCACCGTCACGCTGGAGCCGGGCCTCAGGAACGAGAAGGGCGCCGGACTCAGGGAGCGGGTCCGGCAGACGGTCGTTTTCGCCAGCCAGAAGCCGCAGGTCAGGTTCGCCGGCAAGGGCGTGATCCTGCCGGAGAACAAGGTCCTGATGATCCCGGTGGAGGCCGTCAATATCCGTTCCGTGCAGGTAACGGCCTTCAAGATCTTCGACAACAACGTCGGACAGTTCCTGCAGGCGAACAAACTGGACGGCTCCGGCGATCTCAAGCGCGTGGGGCGCTACCTGTGGCGCAAGACGATACACCTGCCCTCCATCGACCCGGACCGCTGGCAGCGGTATAACCTGGACGCCACCGAGCTGCTGCGGAAGACGCCTCGCGGGATCTTCCGGCTGGAGCTCTCCATTAACAGGAAGGATTCCACTTATTCCTGCTCCGAACAGGAGAACGCCATAGAGCCGGCGCCGGAAGCCCCTTTCGCCGACAACGAGGACCTTTACGCGCGGGAATCCAGCTACTGGGATTCTTACGGGCAGGAATACGACCCGGAACAGCAGCGGCGCGACTGGCACGACCGCGCGGACCCCTGCAAGGACGCCTATTACAGGCACGCGCAGGGCGTCAGCGACGTCAGGAGCTTCATGGCTTCCAACATCGGCCTGCTGGCCAAGCGCGACCAGAGCAACAGGCTTTTCGTCTCGGCCACCGACCTGGCCACCTCCGCCCCGCTCGACGGCGTCCGCCTTTCCGCGCGGAACTTCCAGAACCAGGAGATCGGCGCCGGAGTCACCGACGGCAGCGGCTTCGCCGAGCTGGCGCTCTCCGGCGTCCCTTTCTACCTGGAGGGGCGGAAAGGCGACGACGCGGCTTACCTTAAACTCAACGCCGGCACGGCCATCCCGGTCACCCACTTCGACGTGGGCGGCGAGGAGGTCCGCGAGGGGATAAAAGGCGTCATCTACGGCGAGCGCGACGTCTGGCGTCCCGGCGACGAACTGCACCTGGTCTTCGCGCTGGAGAACAAGGGCGGCGTCATCCCCGCGGACCACCCGGTCACCATGCTCCTGCGCAACCCGAAAGGGCAGGTGATCCACACCCTTACCAACAACCGCCCCGTGGGAGGCTTCTACCGCTTCTCCATGAAGACCGACGAGAACGCCGCCACCGGGAACTGGACGGCGGAGGCGCGGATAGGCGGCCGCGTCTTCAGCAGGCAGGTAAAGGTGGAGACCGTAAAGCCCAACCGCCTCAAGATCGAAGCGCGCTTCGACGACGACGAGATCTACAGCGGCAAAATGCCGGTGCAGGGCGTGATCGAGTCGCAGTGGCTGCACGGCGCCTCGGCCGCGGGCCTTAAGGCCGACGCCGAGGTTCAGCTCCGGCCGGTGCCCACCAGGTTCGACCGCTTCTCCGACCACGTCTTCGACGACCCGACGCGCGAGTTCAAGGGTCAGCCGGAAACGCTCTTCGAGGGGGCCCTGGACGGCCGCGGGCGCGCCGTTTTCAACGCCTCCCTGTCGGCCGCCGGCCGGGCGCCGGGCAAGCTGGCCGCCGGTTTCAGGATCAGGGTCTTCGAGAGCGGCGGCGACTTCAGCAGCACGCGGCTGAGCGTCCCGTTCTCGCCCTACCCGGCTTACGTCGGCATAAAACTTCCCGAGGGCGACGCGGCCCGGGGCATGCTGCTGACCGACGTGCCCCACAAGGTCTCCATCGCCACCCTGAGCGACAGGGGAAAGCCCGTCCCGCTGAAGAACGTGCGGGTCTCGCTTTACCGCCTGGACTGGCGCTGGTGGTGGGACAAGTCCGAGGAGTCGCTCGCGCGCTTCGCCGCGGCCGAGAGCCGGGAGGCCGTCAAATCGGACGTCGTCTCCACCTCCGACGGCGCGGGAACCTGGGACTTCGAGATCAAGTACCCCACCTGGGGCCGCTACATGGTGAAGGCCTGCGACGAGAGCGGCGGGCATTGCTCGGCCAGGGTCTTCTACATCGACTGGCCCGGCTGGGCCGGCCGCGCGCAGGAGGAGGGAGGGGCGGGCGCCAACGTGCTCAGCTTCTTCTCCGACAAGCGGGAATACACCGTCGGCGAGAAGGCCGTCATACAGCTGCCCGAGGTCACGCAGGGCCGCGCGCTGCTGACGGTGGAGACCGGCAGCGGTATTCTGGAGCGCCGCTGGCTGGAGTTCGCGCAGGGCAAGAGCAAGTTCGAACTGCCCATAACCGCCGGGATGAGTCCCAACGCCTACGTTTCCGTGGCGCTGATCCAGCCGCACCAGGGCAAGAACAACGACCGTCCCATACGGCTTTACGGCGTCATCCCGCTGCTGGTCAGGAACCCGGAGACGGCGCTTCGGCCCGTCATCGGCGCGGCGGAGGAGTGGCGCCCCGAGACCAGGGCGCAGGTAAAGGTCTCGGAGGCCGGCGGCCGGCCGATGGATTATACCCTTGCCGTCGTGGACGAAGGCCTGCTGGGACTGACCAACTTCAGGACGCCCGACCTCCACGGGCACTTCTATAAGAAGGAAGCCCTGGGCATAACCACCTGGGACCTCTACGACTATGTGGTGGGGGCCTACGGGGCGGAACTGGAGCGCCTGCTGGCCCTCGGGGGCGACGAAGGACTCGACACGGTGAAGAAAGAGGACGAGCGCAGGTTCCCGCCGGTGGTGCGCTTCCTGGGGCCCTTCAGTCTGGGCGCCAGGGGCACTAATACCCACGAGGTGGAACTGCCCGCCTATATGGGCGCGGTGCGCGTGATGGTGGTGGCGGGCCGCAAGGGCGCCTACGGCAAGGCCGAGAAAACCGTGGTGGTCAAAGAGCCGCTGGGCCTGCTGACCACGCTGCCGCGCGTGATAGGTCCCGGCGAGGAGATCACGGTCCCCGTGACGGTATTCTCGTCGGAGGATTCCATAAAGGACGTCACGCTGAAGCTGGAGGCCGGCAAGTATTTCGAACCCGCCGGCGGGGACACCGCGACGGCCGTTTTCAGCGGGCCGGGCGAGAAGATGGTTTTCTTCCGCGTGAAGAGCGGCCAGGAGACCGGCGCAGGCACGATTACGGTTTCCGCGCGGGGCGGGGCTTTCGAATCCCGGTCCGTGACGGCGCTGACCGTGAGGAGTCCCAACCCGCCCACGTCGCGCCAGTACCGCGGGAAGCTGGAGCCCGGCGAGACCTGGACGGAGCGCGTCGTGCCGCACGGACTCAAGGGAACCAACGAGATCTCCCTGGAGGTCGCCTCCGTGCCTCCGCTCAACCTGGAGAAGCGCCTGACCTACCTTATCCGGTACCCGCACGGCTGCGCGGAGCAGGTGACCTCGTCGGTTTTCCCGCAGCTCTACCTGCCGGGCCTGGTAAAGCTCGACGAGAACCGCAAGAAGGAAATAGAGAAGAACGTGAACGCCGGCATAGACCGCCTCAGGCAGTTCCAGTCGGCCGGCGGCGGTTTTGTCTATTGGCCGGGCGGCGGCTCCCACGAGGGGGCCGATTCCTGGGCCTCCAATTACGCCGGGCATTACCTGACGGAAGCCAGGGAAAAGGGCTATTTCGTCCCGCCGGCTATGCACGCCGAATGGCTGAAATACCAGCGCTCGGCCGCCCAGGTCTGGAGCCCGGAAGGCGGCGGCCAGGCGCTGGACCAGAGCTACCGGCTCTACACGCTGGCCCTGGCCGGCGAGCCGGAGATAGGCTCCATGAACCGGCTTAAAGAGGCGAAGAACCTCCCCGACGCGGCGCGCTGGCAGCTGGCGGCGGCCTACCACCTGGCCGGCATGAAGGACGCCGCGCGGGACGTCGCGGAGGGAGCCGGCCTGGCGGCGGCGAAATACGTGCAGCCCGGCGCGACGTTCGGCTCGGAGCTGCGGGACAAGGCGATAATCCTCGACAGCCTCGCCATACTGGGGCGCTACGACAACAAGGCTCTCGCGGAGGAGATCTCCTCCGAACTTTCTTCCGAACGTACGCATAGCACGCAGTCCCTGGCTTACGCGCTGATGGCCGCGGCCCGTTACTACGGCGCCTCCGGCGAAGGCGGCCCGGAATTCCGCTACGCCGCCGGCGCCGGGGAGGCTTCCCCGGTCAAGTCCGACCGTCCCGTAGTCGTGGTCCCGCTGGAGCTGCCGCAGGCCGGCGCCGAGGTCCGCGTCTGGAATACCTCCGACAGAAGGCTTTTCGCCGCGGTTACGGTAAGGGGCGTGGCCCCGGCCGGAGAAGAGACGGAGCAGGCGGCCGGCCTTTCGATGCGGGTGCACTACTCCGATAAGGACGGCAACGCGCTGGACGTGACGCAGCTGCCGCAGGGCGCCGACGTTATCGCGCGCGTGACGGTGAGCAACACTTCCGGCCTCAGGCTGGAGAACATCGCCCTCACCCACATGAGCCCTTCCGGCTGGGAGATCCACAACTCGCGGCTGGACTCCGGGCAGGATACGCGGCATGGGCCGCTGGACTACCAGGATATCCGCGACGACCGCGTATATTCGTATTTCAGTCTGCCGCCCGGCGCCGGAATAGAGGTGGTCTCGCGCTTCAACGCCGCGTACCTTGGCCGGTATTATATGCCGGGCATATACGCCGAGGCCATGTACGAGGCCGGGAAACGCGCCCAGACAAAGGGCAAATGGGTAACGGTCACAAAGCCTTCGAAATAAAGCTCCGCGGCGCGCTTCTCCGGCGGCCGGGCCGCTCGGCGCTGCGCCGGGGCGCAGCCGCGCTGCTGCTGGGCGGAGCCTGGGCTTTCTGCCTGCCGGAGCCGCTGTTCGATCCCCCGCTCTCAGTGGTGCTCCTGGACCGCCGCGGGGAGCTGCTGGGGGCGCAGCTGGCCGGCGACGGGCAATGGCGTTTCCCCGCCGCGCCCGCTGTCCCGGAAAAGTACAAGCGGGCCCTCGTCACTTTCGAGGATAAACGCTTTTTCCGGCATCCCGGCGTGGACCCGCTCGCCCTGGCGCGTTCCCTTTACCTCAACTACCTCCGCAAAAAGGTGGTCAGCGGCGGCAGCACCATCAGTATGCAGGTCATCCGCCTGGCCAGGAAAAATCCGCCCCGCACCTACCCGCAGAAGCTCATAGAGATCCTCATGACGCTGCGCCTCGAATGGCGCTACAGCAAGGACGAGATAATCTCCCTGTACGCGGCCAACGCGCCTTTCGGCGGCAATGTCATCGGCCTGGAGGGGGCGGCCTGGCGCTATTACGGGCGTTCCCCGGAACTGCTTTCCTGGAGCGAAAGCGCGCTGCTGGCCGTCCTGCCCAACAGCCCGGCGCTGATCCATCCCGGCAGAAACCGGGAGGAACTGCGCCGGAAGCGCGACGCGCTGCTGCGCAAACTCAACGCCGCGGGCGCGCTGGACGACCTCTCCATGCGGCTGGCCATGCGGGAACCCCTGCCCGGCAGGCCGCATCCCTTGCCGCGCGCCGCCCCGCATCTGCTCGACACCCTCTCCGCCGGGCGCCCGCGCGCCCTGGAGCACAGGCTGCGGACCACGCTGGACGCGCCGCTGCAGAGGGCCATGCAGGCTATGGTGGGCCGCTACAGCGACACGATGGCGCTGCACGGCGTCAGGAACGCGGCCGTGATCGTGGTGGACAACCGCACTTTCGAGGTTAAGGCTTATGTCGGCAACAGCCGGGACCTCGCCGGCGCCCCCGGGGACCGGTCGTCCTCGGGTTATGGCATAGACCTTATCCGCAGACCCCGCAGCACCGGCAGCATCCTCAAGCCGCTGCTGTTCGCGGCCATGATCCAGTCCGGCGAACTGCTTTCGACCACGCTGGTGCCGGACTTGCCCACCCAGTACGGTAATTTCATGCCGCAGAATTTCGACCGCAAATACCGCGGCGCCGTCCCCGCCCGCGCGGCGCTGGCGCAGTCGCTCAACGTGCCGGCCGTGAGGATGCTCAAAGCCTACGGCGCTCCCAGGTTCTACGACTTCCTGCGCGGACTGGGGCTGTCCACCCTGCACCGCGACCCGGAGGGCTACGGGCTGTCGCTCATCCTGGGCGGCGCCGAAGGCACGCTGTGGGACCTGGCGCGTATCTACGCCAACCTGGCGCGCCTGGCCAGGGGGGGGCTGGGCAAAGACGGCCCCCGCCTGCGCCCCCTCCTCCTGACGTCGGCGCCGGCGGAGCCCGAAACCCCTTCCGCAGTGGGGACCGGCGCGGCCTGGCTTACCATGAAGGCGCTGCTGGATGTGACCAGGCCCGGCGAGGAGGGCTACTGGGAGAATTTCGACAGTTCCCGCAGGATAGCCTGGAAGACGGGCACCAGTTACGGCCATCGCGACGCCTGGGCCATAGGCAGCGACGCCTCCCACACGGTAGGAGTGTGGCTGGGCAACGCCGACGGGGAGGGCCGGCCCGAGCTGGTGGGCGTCACCGCGGCCGCGCCGCTGCTGTTCCAGGTCTTCAACCACCTGCCCCACGGCGGCTGGTTCGACACGCCGGAAGTTCACCTCAAGGAAGTGGAGTTGTGCCGGAACGACGGCTACCTGCCTTTCGGCAACTGCGTCACCGAACGCCAGTGGGCCCCGCTGGAAAGCAATTTCGACCGCGCCAGCCCGTACAACAAGACCGTCCACCTCGACGCCGCCGGCCGGTGGCGGGTGCACGGCAAATGCGAAGCCGTCTCCAGAATGAAACATCAAACCTGGTTCTCCCTGCCGCCCGGGCAGGAGTATTTTTACAGGCGCTATTACCCCGGCTACAAGCCCATACCCGCATACCGGCGCGACTGCGAGGCCGGCGCCGACAGGAAGAAAGGCCCCGTAGAATTCCTCTACCCCGGCGCGGAAAGCCGCATCTACATCCCCATGGACCTGGCGGAAAAGAAGGGGCGCGTCGTCTTCGAGGCCGCCCATACCCGGCAGGACGCCGCGCTGTTCTGGCATCTCGACGGCAATTACCTGGGCAGGACCACGGTCTTCCACCAGCAGGCGCTCGACATCGAGCCCGGCGCGCACGAACTGACCGTGGTCGACCAGGACGGCAACTACGCCACGCGGCGCTTCGAGATACTGGGCAGGACCTGACCATGCCGCCGGAACCGCTCGCCGGCATAGTACGCGCCATGAAGGAAGCGGGCTTTCTTACAGGTCTATCGTCCTGGGGTGGAGGCCGTCGATGAGGGCGGCCTCGTTCTGTATGGCGGGGTCTTTGGTGAGGATGATTACCTGCCAGCCGCTGTCGCGGTGGAAGCCGGCCAGCAGCCGCAGGGCGGCGCGGGTGCGCTCCGGGTCGAGCGTGTAGAAGGGCTCGTCGAGGACCAGCAGGGCCGGGCCCTCGCCGTCCTTGCGGGCGCGGCGGGCCAGGGCCACGCGGGCGGCCAGCATGAACAGGTCGCGCGTGCCGGCCGAGAGCATATCCACGGGCCGTTTTTCTCCGCCGGCGTCGGTCATGGAGGCCGAAGTGGAATCGAAATCTGTGAATTCGGCCGCGGCCGACGGCAGCGCCGCCGCCAGCGCCGCCGTCACTTCCTTGCCCAATTGCGCGAAAGCCGCCGACGAGCTTTCGGCTATCTTCTCAAAAACGCCGGCCGCCAGCAGGCAGGCCTCTTTGCGCAGTTCTATATCGGCCGATTCGGAGGCCGCGGCCTCCAGGTCGTTGCGCAGCCGGCCGATCTCCTCGGGCAGGCCTTCGAGCTTCGCCCCGGCCGTGGCCCGCGCCACTTCCAGGCGGGCGCTCAGGTCACGCAGTTCGCTGTCCTTGCCTTGCGCTTCTTCGGTCAGCGCCGCCGCGCGCTTCTCAAGGCGCTCGAGCTCCTTGTGATCGGCCTTCTCCGGGTCTAAACCCTTGCGCTCCAGCGCCTCTTTCTCGTCGAAAAGCCTGTCCTTCAGGTCCTCGTCGGAAGCCGCGCCCACGCGCCGGCGCAGCAGTCCCGTACGCTGGGCCAGGCCGTCGGCCCTGCCAGACAGGGCGATATATTCGGCGACTTTATCGAGGTATTCCGAATCGGACGCGCAGCCGCGCGCGCGCAGCCATTCGGCCGCCTTGCCCGCCAGCGCCTTGGCCTCGGCGTCGCGCTCGTTCAGCGCGGCCGCCGCCGCCGTCAGCCCGCCGTCTGCCGGCGCCACTTCCGCTCGCCGCGCCGCCAGCGTCCCGGCCGCCGACTTATGCGCCGCTTCCGCGTCGGCGAAGAAACCGCGCCGGTGCCCGCCTTCCATTCGGCGGCCAGCCCGGCGATAAATTGGGTAACTTCCTCCGGACGGTGGCCGGCCAGCATCGGCTTCATCGATATCTTCACGCCGGCCCAGGCCGCGCCGGCGAAAATGAAGGCCGAGGCGATATAGGCGGCGGTATTGCCGCCCGACCAGGCCACGAAAGCGGCCAGCGCCGCGCCGGCGAACCAGACCGCCGCCCGCGTGGGCAGATGCGAGACCAGCACTATCTGGTCCGGCCCGGAGGCGTAGGCGGCCAGCTTCGCTTTAAGACTCTCAGCCGTCTCGCGGCGGACGCGCAGCGCGGCCTCGCGCGACTCCAGGTCGGCCACGGCCTTCTTAAGAGCGGCCGCGGCCTCCTCTTTCCCGCGCAGCGAGGCGGCCGCCGACAGCGCCCGGCCGATAGCCTCGTTCTCGCGCTCCTTGAGCGCGCGGTAGGCGCCTATCTCGTTCTTTGCGAAATCCTTGCGGATCTCGAGCGACTCGCGCGCCTCTTTAAGCTCGCGCACGGCCTTGACGCCTTCCAGCGCGTCCTTGAGCCGGCAGGCACCGGAGAGTTCGTCGATTTTAGCCTTGAGGTCGGCCAGCTTCTTATTGAGCGTGCCCAGCTCGGCGCGCCGGATGGCGATCTCGTCCTCGAGCTCGGCGCTGTGCCGCTCGGCCGCGAATATCGCCTCGCGTTTGGCTTCCAGCTCGCCCAGCCGCAGCGAATCCTCGGCCGACCGGGATTTTAATTTCTTGAGCCGCGCATTGAAAGAATCGCGGGCGGCGGTGGAGGTGCGCGCCGATAAAGCGTCGGCCAGCCGGGCGGGATTAAGACCGGCGTTCAGGAGAGCGTTCTCGGCAGCGGCCGACCAGGCGGACCCGCCCTTATCGCCCGAGAGCGCCCGCACGCCGGCCTCGCCGCCGCGTATGGCGAAAATTTCCAGGAACTCGGCGTCGTCGAGCGAGGGCTTGGCGTCCTCGGGCTGCCAGACCGCCGCCGCCTGCCGCTCGTCGCCGTAGCGCTCCAGCAGCCGCTTCCAGGCGGACCTGGTGTCGTTGCGCCGGCACAGCGATTCGAAAATAGCGTCGAAGACCGTGGTCTTGCCGGCCTCGTTGGCGCCGTGCACGATGGTGAACGGCCCCAGTTCCAGGTCGCGGCCGCGGAACTTGCCGAAATTTATCAGCCGGAGCCGGGCTATCACGCGCCCTCCCCGAGCCGCCCGGCCAGCTCTTCCAGGCCGTACTGCCGCGCCAGCAGCCATTTCGACATGGCCGCCTCGTCGCCGTCGGAGGGCCTGGCCGCCTCCATCCCTTCTAAAAACGCTTTCGCCAGGCTATTGGCCGATATCTCCGCGGCCACCCGCGTGTCCAGCTCCACCGCCGCCCGGCGCACCATCGGCGCCAGCCGCTCGCGCAGCGCGTCGGCCGCCGCCCGCGCCGCCTTTTCGTCGTCCACAAAACCGCTCAGCCGCACCGTCACCAGGTCGGGTTTCTCTAGCTCCAAAATAAGCTTCGACACAGGCCGCTCCGGCACCAGACTATCCGGCCCCAGCGGCAGCGCGTATTCGCGGTACTGACCGGCGGACTTAAGCTCCAGCCGGCGTATATTGACCGGCGAGCCGGCCGTATCCACCAGCCGCACCGTCTTCTGGCCCGCCTCGCGCGAGTGCGCCCGCCAGACGCGGGGGGAACCCGGGTAGCAGGCCAGCGCCCCGCCCAGCAGCTGCTGCCGCCCGGCGTGCACATGGCCCAGCGCGGCGTAATCCACCGCGAAACGCGTGAAGAAATTATCGTCGATGATACCGGCCCGGGACTGGTCCTCGGGGTCCGGCCCGGTGAAGATAGTCGAATTGAGCGCGTGCGCCAGCGCCACCCGCACCGCGCCCGCCTTCTTGGCCGGCACCGCCCAGTCGCGGTAATTATCGTAGGACGCCGCGTGCGGCACGCAGAGGAACTCCACGCCTTTTAGCTCCAGCAGCGAAAAAGGCAGCTCAGCCTGGAAGCGCAGGGGCTTAAGATCGTACTTGGACAGGTCCGGCCGGTCGCAGTGCTCCCGGCACCGATTGCGGGCAATGCCGCCCTGATCCGGCCGGTCGCCCAGCGACTCGTGATTGCCCGGGATATAAACGACCTCGCAGCCGGCCTTGACCAGCGGCTCCAGCCGCGCGCAGACCTCGCGCCGCAGCGCCGAAAAATCGGCGAAAGAATCGAACAGGTCCCCCGATATCACCAGCGCATCGGCCCGCTCCGCCCCGCAGAGGCCGATTATCTCGTCCAGCACCGACAGACCGTAGTCCTTATCGTCCCCGGTCGCCAGGTGCAGGTCGGCGGTATGTATTATCTTGGCCATTTTTAACCCCGGTAATTATAACTATTGTGGACTTTCAGCGCACGGATAGTGTAGAACGCCCACCCGACAGCGTGGTGTCGGCCCCGTTAGAAAGCTGTTTGTTGTATCTGCGCGGCCGGCGATTCAGGAACCGGATCCAAGTTTTTCCAGCGAAACCGTTATTTCGGACGCGGCTTGCTTCATCAGCGCGAGCATTTCTTTTTTCTCGGCCGGCGAACAGTCCTTGTAGAGCTCCGCCGCGCTTTTGAGGCTGGCGCATTTGGACCGCAGGTCGTGCAGCAGTTTCGAAGCTCCCGAGTCAGTCATCGTTGCCCCCGTTCTCTTCCGTCTTCTTTATCACCGAATAAAGCAGCCGCGTGGATATCTTCAGATCGGCCATCGTTCTGGTCCGTACGCCGCCGTTCTCCGCCAGGCTGCGCAGGATG
>WOVA01000056.1 GCA_009773155.1 Elusimicrobiota bacterium | reverse complement strand
ATCGTGCCTCCTCGTCCTTTTGGAACAAGGAGTTTTTACCATTTAAACCGGACATTTCTATTTGCCGCAAAGCGGACATTTTAAAAAAATTACTACAGGGATCCCAATTTGCTTTTATGCTTGTGTAAACAGGAGTAAAATACAACTGTGCTCGCCCATTTTCCCTGTAATGGGGAGAACGGATTCAGTGCCCTATAACGGGATACATCATAAGTGCTGGCATCAAAGGACTTGGCCCCGGCAGCCTGCAGTTGTTCTTTGGTAAGGCTTTTATGTCTGACCCCTTCCTCTTTCAAGCTGCGAAAAAACTCCTCTTCAGTTTCTCCGACCAAAAGGAGAACTTCATCGTTCTGGTCCCGCTTTGCCAGAATAATATTGGCGGCCTTTTCTTCATGGAAGGCTAAGTGATCGGATGCTGCCGTCATCCTCCCATTAGCATATTTAAAACTCAGGTCTATTTTCATAAATCAAGCAGAGGCACTTCTCGGCAGACGTTTAGCTATGGGGCGGTAACGCAGAATTATTCACTGGGTTCTGAGGGCGTGCAACACCTTTGCAAGCAGGACATTCTGATTGGGCAAATAGCCATAACAGCCATTGGTTTGAATTCTGCCCACTAATGGCAAGCCATACCCACCTCGCGCCGCACAAAGAACAGCGAATTGCAATACATGGGAACACAAGGCTAAATGCAATCAAAGCAAGGCCACTTAGGATTGGAAACGGAAGATATCCATGAGAAAAACCATATCTCATAAATATACCGCCACAAATGAGTATCGCTAAGGACAGTGTAGCCTTCCACATCTGGCCAGATTTCTTAATCACTGATTGATCAAACATTTTGTTTCCCTTCACATCGGGTTAGGTTTTCACTTTTGACTTCGCTTGCTGGCCACGAATTTAGACTTGATCCTAACTGGCATCCATCTTCTTGAGTTGCTTGGCGGCCTCGTTGCATATCCAGACGCCAAAAAATAATAGACCGGCGCCTCCCAGGAACAGCCAGAATCCAAGCCCTCCAACCTCAATTGAATATGGTGGGAATCGTGAGCTATCAGGATCCGAATATAGGAACCCGAACCAGGCGAGTGCCAGAACCAGCAGCTCAGGGATAGTAAGATAAAACGAGGCCCGATACTTCTTCACCAGCAGAAGGAATAGCTGTGAAACAGGGAACAAGACAGGTACGACAGCCAAGGTCTCAGTCCTTATTATTCCCTTAATCGCGATAGCCCCGAAAACGAATGTGTATAGCACACAACAAAACCACGCTATCCCCTTAGCCGCCGGCAGCATATATTTCCCGCTAAGTCTTTGAAATAAAGGCTCAACTGATGCCCCGAAACGGGATATGAGGTATCCCACGCCAAAAATTATTACGGCAGAAAGAAGCAACGACACAGCAAATGTAACAGGATTGAATGGCGTAGTCCCACAAGACATATATTCCCCAACCTAACCTTTAAATAAAACAGCAAACCCCATCTAGTCCAACCTTTGGCTTCCTTATAGTCCTTTTAACAGCGTTGCAATTGGAATACGTAAAGCTCTAGCGAATTTCTCAATATTCGAGAGTGTAATATTCCTTTCTCCTCTCTCAATCATCCCGATGTAGGTCCTGTGGAAGCCGGCCTTGGCGGCGAACTCTTCCTGGGATAAGCCGAGCTTTTTTCTTTCTTCCCTAACCCGTTTGGCGAACTTAACTAGAATTGGTTTCTTCATTACTGAAAGTCTAGGAATTTGCTAATTATACATCTACATACAAGACGTAGCATTATTGTATAATAACAAATGAGCGGTAGGGAGCGGCTGATAACGGCAAAGAGTTGATGCGCGCGGGGAATAATTTTCTGCTTTGTTTAAGAGCGGGACACCTTGGGAGCAGGAGCGAAGGCGCGTAGTGCCGAGCCCACCGCAGATTCAAAAGGAATTCATAGTGTTTCCTCGGGATGTTGCGCAAAGTAGGTTATCACTGAGGCCTGAAAATCACCCCAAATTTCCGAAATCGCCCTTTTTCCCGCCGCCGCGCCTTGCGCGGCGTTGAACTTTTGCAGTTTTTCCCACGGAGATTTAAGTTTAAAAGAAATCCGCTTCCCGCCAATGATAAAGTGCGAACCGAATTATTGTCCTTATGGCCGCCGGTGCGGCCGGCCCAGCGCTGCTGCGCCTGGCCGGCCTTACCAGCGGCGCAGAGTTAGAGAAATAGCACTTAATTCCGGCTTAGCCCTGCTGGGCAAAGCCGGAATTAAGAGCGGGGAGGCAATGTATGGAGAAGTCTAATAGGCGGTATTTCCTTTATGCGCGCAAGTCCACGGACGAGCCTGACCGGCAGATTCTTTCCATAGAGGCGCAGCTCGCGGAGCTCCGCGACTACGCTAAAAAGGAAGGGCTGCCCATCGCCCGTGAGTTCATTGAACACAAAACAGCCAAGGAGCCGGGCCGCGATGTATTTAACGAGATGGTAGCGGCCCTAGAGCAGGGCGGCGCGCAGGGCATAATAGCCTGGCACCCGGACCGCCTGGCACGCAACAGCATAGACGGCGGCAGGATAATCTATCTCGTGGATATCGGTAAGGTTCTGGAACTTAAGTTCCCCACCTTCTGGTTCGACCCCACGCCGCAGGGCAAGTTCATGCTGTCTATCGCTTTCGGCCAATCCAAGTACTTCATCGATAACCTGTCGGAAAACGTAAAGCGGGGCCTGCGCCAGAAACTCCGCAACGGCATTCTCCCCGCCCTGGCCCCGCTTGGGTATCTTAATGACACTGCGGCGCATACCATCGTAGTGGACCAGTCTATGGCTCCGCTTGTCCGGCGCACATTCGAGCTTTACGCTACCGGTCGGTATCCGCTCCGGGAATTGCGCAAAACAATGAACGCTCAAGGACTTAGGAGGCGCCAAAAGGATTTGGCGGTTTCAAACTACCAGAAACTGCTGAAGAACCCGTTTTACTACGGGGTTATAAAGTACCTGGGCGAGATTTATGAGGGCAAGCACACGCCCCTGATCTCCAAGGCGCTCTATGATAAGTGCCAGGAGGTAATGAGGGCCAAAAGCAGGCACACCCACTCAAAAAAAGGTTTAAAGCCTTATGTCTACCGCGGCGTTTTCCGCTGTCCTGATTGCGGCTGTTATATAACCACGGAAACGCAAAAGGGCCACAACTATCTACATTGCACCAAGCGCACCGTGGCTTGCGACCAGCCCTTTGTACGCGAAGAGCGCATAGACGAGCAGGTACGCGACATATTAAAAGGAGTTTCCTTACCCCCGGCCCTGGCCGCCGAAGCTCTTGATAACATAAAAAAGGAAGCAATTAAGGCGGCCCAGGCCGGGGAAGAGGCCGCCCAAAATCTACGAGGTGAAATAGATATCCTTAATTCAGAGCTGGGCCAGTTGCTGGATATGACCCTGGGCGGCAAGCTTACCCAGGAAGAGTACGCTCAAAGTAAGGCCCAGCGTATTAACAGAAAAAAGGAAATTGAAATGAAACTCGCAGCTTTTGCGCGGCAGGGTGATTTGCGGTTCGAACCGCTTATAGGCTTCTACAAAGCCGCCAGTCTCGTCGGAGAAACCCTCGCCGCTGAAAATCCGGCGGAAAACCTGCAAATATTGAAAAATATCGGTTCGAACTTTTTTATAGGCGGGAAGCGGATTTCTTTTAAACTTAAATCTCCGTGGGAAAAACTGCAAAAGTTCAACGCCGCGCAAGGCGCGGCGGCGGGGAAATCGGGCGTTTTTAAATTTTGGGGTGGCTGAGGGGATTTGAACCCCCGACCTCTCGGGCCACAGCCGAGCGCTCTAACCGCTGAGCTACAACCACCGTCAAATCTAAATGTGCTTAAAAACCGCTCCGGCGTTCCGTGGCAAAACGCCGCAATAATCACTATTTTAAGATTTTATAGCTTCCTTAGCAATAGGATATAATTGAGGATATGGCGATACGCAAGCCCGCGGTGGCGGGGCGGTTCTACGACGCGGACCCCGACGGCCTCCGCGACACGGTGGACTCTTTCCTGAAAGACAAGGCGGCCCCGGCCCCGGCCGGGGAGATAAAGGGCCTGCTGGTTCCGCACGCGGGTTACGCCTATTCGGGGCCGACGGCCGCCGCCGCTTACGCGCTGCTGGGCGGCGCCTCTTTCGATACCGTCTATCTGCTCGGCACCGGTCACAATATGCCGCTCGACGGCGGCGCCACGCTGCCTTCGGGCGCTTTCAGCACGCCGCTGGGCGACCTGGAGATCGACGCGGAGGCCGCGGCCGAGCTGCTGGCCGATAAGAAGCTTTTCCTCGCCTCGGCCCGCGCTCATGAAAAAGAGCACGCCATCGAGGTGCAGCTGCCTTTCCTGCAGCGCCTGTCCCGACCGCCGCTCAAAATAGTCCCGCTGCTTTTCAACACCGATGACCTGGACAAGTTGCTGGCGGCCGGCCGGGCCATCGGCAAGGCCGCGGCGCGGCGCGGGGCGCTGGTCTGCGTCTCGTCCGACCTTTCCCATTATCCGCCCGCCTCGGTCGCGCTGATCTCGGACCGGGCGGCGCTGGAGGCCTACGGCATGGCCGTGCGCAACGGCGATCCCGCTTATTTCGACACCTCGCTGCGGCTGCTGGAAGCCAAGACCGGCGCCGAGATGGACACGGCCGCCTGCGGCCGCGCGGCGATGATAGCCGGCGCCGCGGCCTGCCTGGAGATGGGCGCCAACGACTTCCGCCTGGCGGAATACGTGCACTCCGGCATGGTCTCGGGCGATGATTCGGGCGTGGTGGGCTACGGCTCCGGGCTTTTCCTGCGCTCGGTGAACCCGCCGGCCGGAATGATAGAGCTCGACGGCGACGCCCGGAAAGGCCTGCTGAACCTGGGCCGCGAGGCCGTCATCGCCAGGCTGCGGGGTTCGAAGGCCGAAGTGCCGGCGCTTTTCCCCCGCCACGGCTACAATCTTCCGTCGGCGGTCTTTGTCACGCTGACCATAGGCGGCGATCTGCGCGGCTGCATCGGCACCATGGAGCCCCGCGGCTCGCTGGCCGACTCGGTGGCCTACTATGCCGTGGCCGCCGCTTTTGAGGACCAGCGTTTCGCCCCGCTCACCCCGGCGGATATCGACAAGGTGAGGATAGAGATCTCGGCGCTCTCGCCTTTAAGGAAGGTGGATTCGGCCGACGCCATCGAGCCGGGCCGCCACGGCGTCTATATCAAGCGGGGGCGGCTGAGCGGCACTTATCTGCCGCAGGTCTGGGAGCATTTCAAGTCGAAGAAGGATTTCCTCGATTCGCTCTGTTCGGAGAAGGCAGGGCTCTCGCCCGGCGCCTGGAAAGAAAAGTCCACCGCGTTGTACGTCTACACGGTGGACTCTTTCGCCGAATAAAACCGGCGGCTGCCGGCTTCCCGCTAAATAAGCTTGGCGTACATCCTGGCGGCTATGCCGATCAGCACGCCGCCGATTATTCCCGCGGGGCCGAACAGCAGGAAGCCCATGAGGCCGCCGACGAGGCCGGTGGTTATATAGGTCTTGTTCTTGCTGAGCGTTTCCTTTATCTTTTCGCCCGCGGTCTTTTCCTTGGGCGCGGAGGCGTCGGGTTTGGTCCAGATGGTGGCGCCGCCTCCCTTGACATAGAGATTGGCCGCGGCCCTGTTGCCCGCGCCGTCATAGGAACGGTCGGCGTTGGCGGCGGCCGCGTTTAGATTATCGAGCGCCTGGCTGGCGGCGGCCAGGTTCACGGAAGAGGCCAGGAAGGGTATGACCAGCAGGAAAGCGATGAGCTGTTTTAGTTTCATGCCCATATTATATAAGGAAACGCGGCGGATGTTAAGGGCAGATTTTACTATCCCCGCATAGGACTTTAGACCTATACGGCAGATGGGAGCCTGTCCGACATAAGCAATTTCGCCTACAATTCGCGCTTTTGGCCTGCGGTTTCATTGTTCGTCGCTTACAGGCCCGACGGGCCTGCTCGCTCCTCCCGCCTCGCCTCGGCTCAAAATCGACGAATTTCGGCTTGAAAGCCTTATGTCGGACAGGCTCCTAGGGGTCTCCCTTCCTTGCCCCCGGACTGCCGCCGGCCTCGAAAAACCTGTTCTTCTTTATCTGCTTCTCCGCCTGCTCCAGGCCGAACCTGAATATCTCGACTATCTGGTAACCCTCCGCTCTCATGGCCTGGAGGCGCTTATTGTCCTCCTCCGAGAGGGAGATCACTATCTGATACCTCGCCTTCATTAATTACCTCCTTATATATAGGGCGCCATCTTATTTATACAGGGCGCCGTCCGGAAAGGGAGGGTTTTCCTCCCTTTCCCGGGCAGCCCGGCCGCGTCTAGAGAGTCTTCATCTTTTCGCGCATATAGCTCAGTGCTGTTTTTATCCTGTCCGCGCGCTCCTGCGTAGCCCCCATTTTGCCGTCCTTAAGAAGTCCCAGGTTAGCGCACATGAACAGTTTGAACTGCTGGGTCTGATGATACTTTGCCGCGTTCATAAGTCCTCCCTTGTCCTGCAAATATAGTATAGCATAGGATAGTATAGTTGTCAAGCCCCCCCTCATTGAAAGTCCAGCAAAAACAACAACTTTTTGTTCCCCCCCAACTCTGTCGGAGGCAGAAGGGACTTAAAATTGGTAGAATTCCATCAATGAAAAGGCTCGCTTTCAAACCCGGCAGGACGCTTATATGCGGAGTGCTGAATGTCACTCCGGATTCTTTTTCCGATGGGGGTAAATGGGCCGATCCGGCCGCCGCGCTGGACCACGCCCTGCGCATGGAGGCCGAGGGCGCGGACCTTATCGATATCGGCGGCGAATCTTCCAGGCCCGGCAGCGCGCCTGTGCCGCTGGAGGAGGAAAAGCGCCGGGTCATACCTTTACTGGAAGCCCTGTCCTGCAGGCTGAAAGTCCCGGTTTCGGTGGATACCCGCAAGCCGGAGCTGGCCGCGCTGGCGGCCGGGTCCGGCGCGGACATGCTCAACGATATAACCGGTTTCACCTCCCCGGCCATGATAAAGGCGGCGGCCGACTCCGGCGCCGGCGCGATAGTCATGCATATGCTGGGCGAGCCCGGGACCATGCAGTCCGCCCCCGTATATAAGGATGTAATAGACGAGGTGCGCGATTTCCTGGCCGGACGGGCCGCCGCGCTGGCGGAGGCCGGGGTGAAGGACATCATCCTGGACCCGGGCATCGGTTTCGGCAAGACGCTGGACCATAACCTGGCGCTTATCGCGGGGTTGGGGAAGATAAGGGCTTTGGGCTATCCGGTGATGCTGGGCGTCTCGCGCAAGCGGTTCATCGGCACTTTGGCGGGCGGCGAGCCGCATGAGCGCCTTAGCGGCACCATAGCTGCCTGCGTGGCCGGCGCTGAGCGCGGTGCCGATATTATCCGCGTGCACGACGTGGCCGAATGCCGCAAGGCTATGCTGGTGGCCGACGCGATAAGGGGCGCGGGTAAATGAAGGTCTATCTTTCGCTGGGCTCCAATCTGGGCGACAGGCTCTCCAACCTGGAGCGCGCGCTCGAACTGCTGGCGGCCGGCGGCTGCCGCATAGTAAAACGGTCGCCGGTATACGAGACCGCGCCGCTCTATTACCTGAAGCAGCCGGCTTTCTTCAATATGGCGGCGGCCTGCGAGACGCCGCTGACGCCGGCGGACCTGCTGGCGCTTATCGGCCGCGTCGAGCGGGAACTGCGCCGTCGCCGGTTGTTCAGAAACGGCCCGCGCACGATCGATATCGACATACTTTTTTACGGCGGCGCGCGGCTGAAACTGCCCGGCCTTGAAATACCGCATCCGCGTCTGGCCGGGCGGGAGTTCGTGCTGGCCCCGCTGGCCGCTATCGCGCCGTCGCTGCGCCACCCCGTCACCGGCCTCACGGTGCGCGCCATGCTGGCGGCGCTTAAAGCGGAAGGCGGCGTAAGGCGGCTCCCATCGTCGTACGCCGAACTGGAGGACTGGCTGCGCCGCCTCCCCCCGCCGTCGGTGGCCGGCCATTATAATTTAAAACCGATCCGGGCCGCGCTGTCCCGGCTGGGCTGCCCGGAGAAAAGCATGGGCGTCGTGGTGCACATCGCCGGCTCCACGGCCAAGACCAGCGCCGCCTGCATGACGGCCGCGGCGCTCGCGGCCAACGGCTGGCGCACCGGCCTCTATACCAGCCCGCATATCAGGAGCCTGCGCGAGCGCGCGAAGGTGGACGGCCGCGAGATATCCGAGCGGGACATGCTGGACCGCTTCCTGCGCGTGGAAGCGGTCGCCGCCGGAGAGCTGTCCTTCTTCGAGACGATAACGGCCGCGGCCTTTCTCTATTTCTCGGATAAGAAGACCCGCTTCGCCGTTATCGAGGCGGGGCTCGGAGGCCGGCTGGACGCCACCAACGCCGTCCCTGGCGGCGTGGCCGGCATCACTTCGGTCAGCCTGGAGCACGCCGATCTGCTGGGGCCGGGTCTGGCCGACATCGCCGCCCATAAAGCAGGCATCATCAAGCCCGGCGTGGCCGTCCTGGTCGGCAACGGCGTGCCGGAGGAGGCTTTCCGCGTCATAGCGCGCGCGGCCTCCTCCGCCGGCGTTCCTATCCATCGCCCGCCGCCTGTCGATTTCCCGTCGCTCTCGCGCGCCGGCGCTTTCCAGGTCCCCAACGCCGCCTTCGCCATGCGCGCCGCCGCGCTGGCGGCAGCGCGCGCCGGCCGGAAATTCCGGCCCGGCCCCGCGGCCGCCGCCCTGCGCCGCGCCATACCGCCGGGCCGCTTCCAGCGGCTCAGCGTCGCCGGCAGGAAGGTCGTCGTCGACGGGGCGCATAACGCCGAGGGCGTAGCCGCTCTGGTCCGCGAGTTCGCCGGACGGCCCGCCGACGTCTGCGTGGCGGCCTTCATGAGCGACAAGAGCGGCGGCACGCTGGCGGCCGCCCTCTCGTCGGCGGCCCGGCGGCTCATACTTACCCGCTCTTTTTCCTACCGCTCCGCCCCTCCCCTGGAGATAAGGGGGCAGATGCCCCCGGCGCTGCGCGGCGGTACGCTGGTCATGGATAGCCCGATGAAAGCGCTGGCGCGGGCGGTAAAGCTGGCGCCGGAGGGCGGCACCGTGCTGGTGGCGGGCAGCCTGTACCTGGCGGGCGACGTGCTGGCCGGCCTGCGCGGCCACCGCGCCTTCCACCCGCGCGAAATGCCGGTAAAGGCGGACGCGTGACGACGATGATCTTATCCGCCGCGCTATTTTTGCTGGTCCAGCCCGCCGCGTGGGCCAGGGACGCCGGAGAACTGGACCGGTCCGCCGCCAGGGTGGAACGCTTCGATATCGACGCCGAAGGCAACGGTTTTAAACTGCTCGGCGATTTCGAAGGGACCACCATCATCTTCAAGGTCTACGACTCCTCCGGCGCGACGGCCGGCGGCCTCAAGCTGCCGAGCAGGTATTCCAACTACCGCGGCGAGATAGCCTCCTACCGCATCGCCAGATTCCTGGGCGTAACTATCTTCCCCGCCACCGTCCCCAAGTCGCTCGACGCCGCCACCGCCGCCAGGCTGGCCGCCATACTGGAGGCGAAGGCATTCAGGACGGACCGGGACGACCATCATCAGCGCGCCATAAAGACCAAGGAAGAGAACCGGCTGGCCGCGCTGCGGACGCTGCGCGGCGAGACCGGGGTGGAAGGCTGCTTCAAGGAATGGGTGGAGAATATCCAGTTCGTTTCGGAGATAGGCACGCGTTCGGCGCTCGGTGCCCACCCGGTGATGAAATACCTCAAGGCCGGCGGCCCCCTCCCCCCCGAAGGCGCGGCGCGGCTGAAGCAATGCACCTACCTCATGTCCGAGAAGGGCTGTTTCTCCGGCGAAATAGAGTGGCGGCGCCTGGCGCGGGATATTTCCGACATGATGCTGGTGGACGCCCTCGCCGGCAACCTGGACCGGTTCCCCGGCGGCAATGTGCATATGCGCTCGCTCGACGGGGTCAGGAAAAAGGTGAAGGGCGGCGTCCGGTTCCCCCGCGTGGAGATACTGGCGCTGGACAACGGCGCCACCTTCATGGGCCCCTCGCCCAGGAACCTGGACGATCTCACCGGCCGCTCGGCCCCGGCGCTGCGCGTGGAGCGCTTCGCCGCCGGGCGGCACGCGAAGCTCCGCGAGATGAAGGTCCTTCTCGACCAGGATCCGGCGGCGGCCCGCGAAAAGTTCTTCCTCAATTCCTTCGAGGACTCCGGCGGCAGGGTTATAGACATGCTGGAGCAGCTCTCCGAGAACGTGGACGCGGCGCTGGCCTACCTGGAAAAGAACGCCGCCAGCCACGGCCCCCGCGCCGTCCTGCCCTGACCCCCCGCGCTATCCGCGCTTCGGCTGCTATCGGTCACAATAAATAAAAAACCCGGCCAGGGGGCCGGGCTTTTTACTGACAGCGGGTACTTATCTGGTTTTGGGAGCGTCCATGGAGATGAACGGCACAGCGCCGCCGCCCGTATAGTGAGGGAGAACGCCGTTCCATTTCTCGATAGCCTTGAGTTGGGCCTCTACCTTGCGCAGCTCGATCATCTGCGGCGAGACCTGCTCGCGCTGCAGGCGGAGGGATTCGGCCTCGCCCTTGGCCTTGGCTATCATGGATTCGGCCTCTCTTTTCGACTTCTCGACGAGCCTTCCGGCCATCTGGGCCTGCTGTTCCGCCACCTGCTTGTCCTCTACAGCCCCGAGGAACTGCGCGGTGAAGGTCAGGTCCACGACTGAGATGTCGGTGACGATGATCTCCCTCTCCATCAGCTTTTCCTTGGCCGCTTCGTTTATTTCCCGTACGAGCAGGGCGCGCTCGCCTATGATCTTTTCGGCGGAGAATTTTGCCGCTATCGATTTAAAGATCTCCTGCACCGTGGGATCGACGAGGGTGTTGACATAGTTGGGGCCCAGGTTGCGGAAGATGCTGACGACGGTGCCCTTCTGTATGCGGTGGTTGACCACCAGGTGCGTGTTCATGGTCTGCAGGTCCTGGGAGAAAGCCTGCGTTTTTATGTCCGCGCGCTGTATCTGTATGGAGAACCGGGTTATGTCCTCCATGAAAGGCATCTTGAAATGTATGCCCTCGTCGTAGGAATCGACTATTTTGCCCAGGCGGGTCTTTACCGTCACTTCGCCGGGCTTGACTATATAATAGGCCGAGAGGAAGAGCATGAGGACGAAAAGTCCTATCATGCCGGCCAGTACCTTACCGATGAGACCCTTTTCCATTCCGCCTCCATGGCGCTCTTTGAACGTCTTGAGCTGATCCTGCAGCTCTTCGAAAAAATCTTTTTCCATACCCAGTAAGTATACCTAAATAATCCCGCGAGTCAACCCCTTTTTTTGATCCCGGGCGAAGGCCGGGGCTAACCCCGTCGTCCCTATAAATCCTATAATGTACATGATACGCCCCCATAGCTCAATGGATAGAGCACCTGCCTTCTAAGCGAAAAAGAGAGCATTTTGCCTTAATCTGCCTGTTGTTGTCTTGTCTTGTTTCTCATTGGGGGATTGGCATAAAACCCCCCGGGCCGTGTTTGCCGGAGTTTTCCTGTTTTGGACACAATCGGGCACAATTCGGGCACAATTTGGGCACAATTTGGGCACACCAGATTTTTGAAACGTTATTTTGACGGTCGCTCCGAACGCGCGTGCGCGCATGCGCGCGTTTTTTTAAGTCTGTCATTTTTGCTACATTACCATTGAAACGCTAAAGCCAGTTCCGGAATAACAGGCAAATTAAGTTATGAAAGAATATCTCGTTCTTTTTATAGCAGTTCTGTCCCTTATGGGATGCGTAACGCCACGAATGATTATCCAAAAGCGTTATCCTGCAACCAGTGCGGCGCTGGTTAGCGTGTTAGTGGAAGAGCCTCAAGATGCTTACGAAACTCTCGCCATAATTTCTATTGAAGCTGCCGAAGGACAAAGTGGCTTTAATTCGGCAATCCAAAAAATGAAGATTTCTGCTGCCTCCATCGGAGCCGACGCGATTGTGATTCAAGGGCAGCAGATAAAAAATTCCGGGGCCGTAGCAATGCCCCTATATGGCGGAGGCGTGCTCATGGTTCCAGTAAACACATGGACAATTACAGCTAAGGCAATCCAACAAATCAATCAAGGAGGGGCCGGCCGTACTTCTATTACTGGTGAGAGTGGTATCAAACCAGAACAACTATCAGACACTATTGAGAGGATAAAACTCGAAGATATCTCCGTGACGATTTCCCCTAATGCTACCAAATTAAAAAATTCCAACTTTCTTGTTGGGCCGATATGGTCAGCAGTGGATGGTGGAAAAAGTGAATTACATTCGAGCCAGGACAATCCAGATATAACTATTGCGATTCAATCTGGATTTATGAAGGCTGGTTATGTGCCTGTGGAACGTGATGTTATCAAAGACATACTGTCTGAAATGTCTTTTCAACAGACCGGTGCGGTTTCAGCACACGACGCAGTCAGGTTAGGTGAAATAAGTGGAGCGGGGATCATTATTACTACGAGCGAGGCCATGTTCGGGGTAGCCATCAATCGCGCAAAGGATGCGGATATACGTGTAGCAGTAAGCATGAAAGCGATTTCTGTGGAATCTGGTGAAGTTGTAGCGCTGGCACGCTATTACGGACGCATAAAAAAAGGATATATAACGGGCATTGCTCAGCGTTTGGGGAACGAATTGTCTATGGTAACAAGCTCTACCACTATTAAGCAGTGATAGAACCTGTAATTCCCGCCTCTTAGCCACTAGGTCCATTTTACAATAACTTTACCGTCGGAGACTGAAAAAACGGATGTCACTTGCTTTTTTTATCATCGT
>WOVA01000055.1 GCA_009773155.1 Elusimicrobiota bacterium | reverse complement strand
CCTGCCCATACAGATATTATGGATGAATCTCCTGTGCGACAGTTTTCCAGGGCTCGCCCTGACCGCGGAACCCGCGGAAGGACAAGTGATGCGGCGGCCGCCCCGGCGGCCGGACGAGGGGATGTTCGCCGGGAACAGGGGGCTCTTCATAGTTCTCTTCGGGCTCCTTATCGGCGTATCGGCGCTCCTGCTCCAGTCGTTCAGCATGAAAGCGGGTCTCTCCTGGCAGACCATGGTGTTCACCGCGCTGGTGCTGGGCAGGATGGCGGTCGTGCTGGCCTGCCGCTCGGAAAATGATTCGCTTTTTACGATCGGTGTCTTCAGCAACAGGCCGCTCCTGGGAGCGGTCCTGCTCGCCGGCCTGCTGCAGGCGGCCGCCGTGTACCTGCCTTTCTTCAACGGGACGCTCGGCACGGCCCCGCTTACGGCCGTTGAACTGGCGCTCGCGTTCGCTCTCGCGGGCGCGATATTCCTTTCAATCGAAGCCGAAAAAGTCTGCAAACGCAGGGTCCGCGCCGCCGTTCCCGTGCGGATCGCCCGGGAGGCGGCGTGATGTGCGTTGTGTCCGCGGACCCGCGGTCGTGCCCGGCGGCGTCAGAACGGGTAGCCCACGCGCACTATGGTGTTGGTCCCTTCCGAGCCGAAGGCCAGGTCGGCCGCGGCCACCACCTGCGGGCGCAGCAGCAGCCGCAGCGAAAGCCCGGGGCCGTAGCGGAGGTCCCCCGTCGAAAAATCAGAGGGGTCGGAGAATACCGCGCCGGCGTCGATGAACGGCGCTATCTCGATCTCGCGCAGGAACTTAAGGTAAGGGACCCGCGAGAGCGTTATGCGCTCCTCCAGGTTTATCACTATCTTGCCCCTGTCGGTGAACCTGCCGTCGCCGGCCATGCGCAGGCCGGTGGTCTCGCCGAGCTGTATCTGCGCGTAGAAGGGCAGCTCGTCGCCCCGCTGGAACTGCAGCTGGTAGCGCAGCGCGGTGACGAAGCGGCCCCTGCCCTTATAATTGTAGTAATGCTTGAACTCGGCGTTGTAGGTCCGGTAATTATAGTCCGAACCCAGGGCCTTGGCCGAGTAAAGTATGGAGAACGACGCCAGCGTCCCGATCTTGGGCAGGAACGGGTGGTCCGTGTCGTCGTAGAGTATCGAAAGCCGGTTGGCGTGGAAGAGCCGCGCTTTTTCGGCGGCGGCGTAGTCCGCCGGGTAGAGCGCGCTGACCTGCGGCACTCCGCGCACCGGTCCTTCCTGCGCCTGCTGGCGGTAGAGCGAGTGGTTGAGCTCTACGAAGAGATGCTTCATCACGGGCAGGGAGGCCGTGAACTCTTCGCCTTCCTTGAGTATAGCGTAGTTGGCCTTGTCCGACTTCAGCGAGTCGTTCCCGTAGCCGTAGAACGAGGGTTTGCCCGTGACGCGGTGCACTATGTCCAGGCTGAAGCGGGCGTCGCTGTTCAGGACGCCGGGCCGGTAAAACCAAAAATAGGCCTCGTTCTCCACCCGCCGGGAGACCGAGCCGCGGAACATGATTATGCTCTTCTCGTCCGGGAAGAAGTACTGCTTGTAACCGAAGGTGGCGCCGAGGTTCTCGTTGTAGCTGACCGACGGGGCCATGACATAGTCTACCCCCGTCTTCTGCGCGTTCCAGACGGCCCAGACCGGCATCACGCCGATGTTCAGCCCGAGGTCCTTGCTCACCTCCGCTATAGGCAGCGGCAGGATCGGCCCTTTCTCGAGATCGATGACCAGCGCGTCGAGTACGCGGTTGAAGAGGCTCGGCGCGTAGCCGGTGGCCGGCGCCCGCAGGGGCTCGACTATCCCGGTCCTGGTCGGCGGCCACGGCGGCTTGTCGGCCGGGCCCGGGGCGCGGCTGCGCGGGCCGGGCTGGGACCAGGCCGCGGGCGCCGACAGCAACAGCAACAAAAGCAGCAGGGAGAAGGCGACGCTTTTCAGCATCCGGGTCCCGGCCCGGCCGGGAGGCGCTTGGCCACGGGCATCTTGCGGCCCGGGCCGAAAGCCCGGCGCGTGACTTTAAGGCCGATGGGCAGCTGGCGGCGCTTATATTCGCTGGCGGTGATCCTCGCGGCTATGAGCAGCGCCTCTTTCGCGGAGAGCCCGGCGCGCGCCGCCGCCCTCTCCGGAGGCACGCCGTCCTCTACGAGGAGCTGCACCAGCCGGTCCAGTTTGTCGTAGGGCGGCAGGTCGTCCTGGTCGCGCTGGCCGGGCTTGAGTTCGGCCGTCGGCGGCCGGCGCATTGTCGAGGCCGGTATCTCCGGGTAGAGCGCGGAAAGGGCATAGACCCTGCCTTTGACCAGGTCGGCCAGCGGGGCCAGCGCCCCGGCGGTGTCGCCGTAGAGCGTGCAGTAGCCCATCGCGATCTCGGACTTGTTGCCCGTGGCCAGCGCCAGGGCTCCGTGCTCGTTGGCGCGCGCCATCAGCAGCGTGCCGCGGGCGCGCGACTGCAGGTTCTGCAGCGTAAGGTCGATCCTGGCATAAGGGTTCCTGCGTCCCAGCGCGGCGGCGAAAGTCCTGTAGAGCGGGTCTATCGGTATGGTCTCGTGCCTTATGCCCAGCGCGCGGGCCAGCCGCAGCGCGTCGTCCACGCTTCGCTTCTCGGTGAACCTTGAGGGCATAAGCAGGGCCGTCACATTATCGGGACCCAGCGCGTCGGCCGCCAGGCAGGCGACCAGCGCCGAGTCTATGCCGCCGCTCAGCCCCAGCACCGCCCGCGAGAAGCCCATCTTGGAGAAATAGTCGGCTATGCCCAGTTTAAGCGCCGCCCGCAGTTCGGCGGCCTCGCCGGGCGCGAAAGGAGGCGCGGGGACCCCCGCCGATGTCTCCGTGTCAAAGAGGAGCAGGTCCGGCGCGAAAGGCCTGGCCGCCGCGAGGATCCTCCCCCTCCCGTCCAGCGCCAGGCTGCCGCCGTCGAAGATCAGGTCGTCGTTGGCGCCGTACTGGTTGGCGTAGACCAGCGGCCGCCCCAGCCGCCGCGCCACCCGCGCGAGTATGGACAGGCGTTCCGCGGGTTTCCCGCAATAATAAGGAGAGGCGGAAAGGTTGAGGTACAGGTCGGCGCCTTTCTTCATCAGGCCGGCCAGCGGGCTGCCGCCGTAGAGCTCGCGCCAGGGCAGCAGCGCCGTGCCCGCCCAGATATCCTCGCAGATGGTCACGCCGAGTCTGATTCCCTTGAAAGTCAGCGGTTCGTTGGCGGCGGCCGGTTCGAACCAGCGGGACTCGTCGAAAATGTCGTAGGTCGGCAGCAGCGACTTGAACCTACGCCCGGCTATCCGGCCCTTGTGCAGCAGGGCGGCCCCATTGAGCAGGCGGCGTCCGCGCGGGGAGGGATTGAAGTCGGCGTAGCCGATCAGGCAGGCCGTGCCGCGGGTGCGGGCGGCCAGAGCCGCCAGCGCCCGCAGGTTCTCCCGCACGAATTCCGGGCGCTCCAGCAGGTCCAGCGGCGGGTAGCCGGTCAGCGCCAGCTCGGGGAACAGGACCAGTTCCGCCCCGGAGGCCTCCGCCTGCCGGAGCAGGGCCAGCGCCTTTGAGGCGTTGCCCTTTATGTCTCCCACCACCGGGTTCATCTGCGCCACGGCTATCTTCATGCCCCCTATTATAGGAAAAGCGGCCCCCGGGTACAAAAAAAGCGGTCCGCGCGCGGGTTGACGCAGGTCAAGTATTTTTTTCGGAGTGGTTGAAAAATAACGGAAACATATGCTAATATTCTTCAACGCCTTTTTGTCCTAACCCTTCAAAAACGCGATTTTCCAGGAGGTAGTTCAATGCTTAACGTTTCAATGAAGATGATGCTGGAGGCCGGCGTTCATTTCGGCCACCAGACCTACAGATGGAATCCCAAGATGGCCCGCTTTATATTCGGCGAGCGCAACGGTATCCATATCCTCGACCTGCAGAAGACCGTCAAGGAACTCAAGAAGACCTACACGCACGTGAAGGATTCCGCCAAGGCCGGCGCCAGGTTCCTCTTCGTGGGCACCAAGAAGCAGGCCAAGGACATAATCCGCGAAGAGTCGCAGCGCGCCGACGTCGCCTGCGTCTACGAGAAGTGGCTGGGCGGCACGCTCACCAACTTCGACACCATCAAGCGCTCCATCAAGCGCCTCGAAGAGCTCGAGAAGCTCGAGAGCGACGGCCTCTTCAAGGTCATGTCCAAGAAAGAGGTCTCCCGCCTGAGCAAGGAGATGGAGCGCCTGGTGAAGCTGCTCTCCGGCATCCGCAACATGAAGTCGCTGCCCGACATCATGTTCGTCATCGACCCCGTCGAGGAGATGGGCGCGATACGCGAGGCCCGCAAGCTCAGGATCCCGATAGTGGCCGTCTGCGACACCAACTGCGACCCCGACCTGATCGACTGGTCCATGCCCGGCAACGACGACGCCGCCCGCTCCATACGCCTTTTCTGCGGCGCCATAGCCGACGCCGTCATCGAGGGCCGCAAGGAGGCCGAGGAGTCCAGGATGATCGCCCACCAGCAGGCCCAGGAACAGGCCGCCGTCACCGAGGCCGAGCAGATGCAGCAGCAGGTCGACCAGGCCTACGTGGAGCCCGCCGACCGGGCCGCCGGGCAGCCCGCCGAGGAACCGGTCCGCACCGAGGAGTGAGGAGGAGACATCATGAGCGTTGTTATCAAGAGCGAACAGGTCATGACCCTGCGTTCCAGGACGGGCGCGGGCATCATGGACTGCAAATCGGCGCTGAACGAGTCGCAGGGCGATCTCGAGAAGGCCGTCGAACTGCTCCGCAAGAAAGGCCTCGCCGGCCTGGCCAAGCGCGCCGGCCGCGAGATGAAGGAAGGCGTCGTGGCGGTAAAGACCTCCGCCGACGGCGTCAGGACCGCGATGGTCGAGATCAACTGCGAGACCGACTTCGTGGCCAAGAACCAGGACGTCCTCGCGCTGGCCGGGAGCCTAGCCGCGACTATGCTGGAAAAGCCGGACTACGGCAATCCCGCCGAGAGCGCCGACGCCAAGGACCGCCTGCAGGCCATCGCGATGAAGTTGGGCGAGAACATGGCGATACGCCGCGGCGTCGTCTACGGCTCCGCCGGGACCGTCGCCAACTATTACCTGCACTCCGACTCCAGGAAGGCCTGCCTGGTAGAACTCGGCTTCGCCGGCGACCCGGCCAAGGCCCGCGAGGGTCTGGCGGCCCTGGCCAGGGAGATAGCGATGCAGGCCGTGGCCATGGGCCCGAAGTTCCTGCGCCGTTCGGACGTTCCCGCCGACATGGTGGCGAAAGAGCGGGAGATCTACAAGGCCAAGACGGTCCAGGACGAAGAGGCCGCCAAGGCCAAGGCCGCCGAGACCGGCAAGCCCTGGAAGCCCAAGCCGCCGGAAGCCCTCGAGAAGATGCTGGAGGGCCGGGTCAATAAGTTCTACCAGGAGATCTGCCTCCTCGAGCAGGCCTCGATACGCGATTCCAAGAAGACGGTAACTCAGTTCGTGAAGGACTCCGAGGGTCCCCTCGGCGGCGCCGTTACGGTGAAGCGCTTCGACTGCTACCTCGTGGGAGTCGAATGAAGTACCGGCGGATACTCCTCAAAGTGTCCGGGGAAGCCCTCGCCCGCAGGGGCGGGGGCCACTCCATCTCCCCCGATTCGCTGACTTTCATAGCCGGGGAGATAGCCAAATCGGTCCGCAAGGACCTGCAGCTGGCCATCGTCATAGGCGGCGGCAATATCTGGCGCGGGGCCAAGGACGGCCTCGGCATGATAGACCGCGTCACCTCCGACAATATGGGCATGCTCGCCACCGTCATCAACGCGATGGCGCTGCAGTCCGCCCTGGAGCACCGCGGCGTAGCCACGCGCGTGCAGACCGCCATCGAGATCTCGCGCCTCGCCGAGCCTTTCATCCGGCGCCGCGCCATACGCCATCTCGAGAAGGGCCGCGTCGTCATCTTCGCCGGCGGCACCGGCAACCCCTATTTCACCACCGACTCGGCGGCCGCCCTGCGCGCCGCTGAGATCGGGGCCGACGTCATCTTCAAGGCCACTCAGGTGGACGGCGTCTATACCGGAGACCCCAAGAAAGACCCGAAGGCGAAGCTGATAAAGGACATCACCTACATGAAGGCCATAGAGCGCAGGCTGCGCTTCATGGACACCAGCGCTCTGAGCCTCTGCATGGAGAACAATATCCCGATACTCGTCTTCGACCTGCACAAGCCCGGCAACATAAAGCGCGCCGTGGGCGGGGAGCGGGTCGGCACTCTCATCGTCAATGACTGAAAAGATACTCGCCGCGGTTGAGGAACACCGGGAGCTGCTCGGCTGGTTCGAAAGTTCCGCCCCCCTCCTTACCGAGATGGCGGCCGCCGTCTCCGCCGTCTTCGCCGCCGGGGGCAGGCTGCTGATCTGCGGCAATGGCGGCAGCGCCGCGGACAGCCAGCATATCGCCGGCGAGTTCGTCGGCCGGTTCAAGCGAGAGCGCCGCGCCGCCGCCGCCATAGCGCTGACCTCGGATACCTCCATACTCACCTGCCTCGGCAACGATTACGGCTTCGACACCGTCTTCGAGCGGCAGGTGGAGGCCTACGGCCGGCCAGGCGACGCGCTGCTGGGCATTTCCACCTCGGGCAACAGCGCCAATGTCGTCCGGGCGGCGGTGAAAGCGAAGGCCCAGGGCATGAAGGTCCTCGGTTTCCTGGGCTGCGGCGGCGGCAAGCTCGCCCCGCTCTGCGACCTCGCTTTCTCGGTCCCCTCCAATGATACCCCCCGCGTACAGGAGATGCACGGCCTGGCCATGCACTGCTTCTGCGCGCTGGTGGAAGAGACCCTCTAGTTTTTTGGCCCTCCCCCGATATTTTGTAATATGATTGTTATCACTCACGTGAATTAATGAAACGGCCACATCCCATTGCTTCCGCGTTTTTCCTTACGGCTCTTTCATTTGCCGCGCCTCTCTCCGCCGCACCCGACAAAAAACTCCTCTCCGCCCGCGAGACCGCCCTTTCCCCGACCGCCACGCCCCTGGAGGCGCTGGACAAATACCTGTCCGCCGCCCGGACGGCCGCCGACGCCGCCGTCATGGGCGAATACGCCTACGCGCTGGCCCGGGCGGATCTGGCCGAGGCCGCTTTCTACAACATCGACCGCGCGCTGATAACGGAGCACCTGGACCCGGCGGTGCGGTTCTACTTGGCCGAATTGCTCAACGCCGCGGGCCTGGAGGACGCTTCCGCCGAGCAGGCCGCACCCGTGCCCGCCTGGCTCGGCGCCCCGCTGAAACTCCCGTCCCTGGACCTGCCGTCCCCCGGCGGCGATTTCGACGACGCCTCGGCCGCGATAAATCTCCTGATGGCGCAGAAGCGTTACGCCGCCGCGGCCGTGCTTTACGACAGGCTCTGCAAAAAAATGCCGGACATAGCGCGCTGCCGCGCCGGCTACGCCGTAACGCTTGAAAAGCTCGGCGCTTACCGGTCCGCCTCGGCCGCGGCGGGGGAAGAGCTCGCGCTCACGTCTTCGCCGGAACGCAGGGCCGTGATAGCTGCCTACATCGCCGACCTGGAAAGCCGCCCGCCGCTGAAATACGGCCCGCAAAAACCCGTTCTGAAAGGCCGCTACCTGGCCTATCTCGGCGGCGGCGTGAACCGCTACGGCGGCGGAACGATAACGTCGCTGCGCGGCCGGCTGGGGCGGTTCCTGAGCGAACGGGTGGACGTTTCGGCGAACATAGGTCTTACCGGCGGCAACGATAACGACGATTACAACGGCCTGACCGTCGGCCTGGGCGGGCGCTATAACCGTCCGCTCGGGCGCCTGCCGCTGCACGCCACGGCGGCGGCCCGGCTCGAGCGCGCGCCGTCGCCCGACGATGAATTCACCGCCCTTCTGTCGCCGGGGCTGAGCTATTTCACGCCCTCGGGGTCGCTGGACCTCTATCTCGACTTCGCGCTCACCGGCCCCTACGGCGGCGGCACCACCCTGTCCCTCGGCTATACCGTCTATTTCGGAGGGGGAAAATGAGGAGGCTCCCGGCCGCACTCCTGCCGCTTCTTCTCTGCCTGCCGCCGCTCGCCGCGCACGAAATATCCTCGCCCGCGTTCTCCGGAGCGGAAATATCGCCGGTCGGCCTGCTGCGCCTTACGGCCGCCGAACCCTACCTGGACCTTAAAGGCCCGGAGCGCAGGGCGGCCGTGGAAACGGCCGCGGCCCCCTATCCCGCCGCCGGGTTCGCCGTCGTGGAGCATAAAGGCAACGGCGAGCTCTGGACCATCTCGCAAAGCAGCGCCGCGCTGGCCGACACCTGGTCGCGCAAGGAACTGCGGTTCACCCGCCGCGCCCGCACGGCGGGACGCTGGTTCGGCCACATAAGCGGGCAGTTCGCGCGGGGAGGGGATTACCCGTCAAACGGCTGGACCGCCCGCCTGGGCACCACGCTTTACGATAACCGCTACGACGCCGCCGTCAGCCTCTCGCGCAACACCTTCACCGACATAGACGGCTCGGGCGTCACCACCTTCGGCCTGACCGGCCGGGCGCTCTATCCCTACACCCGCCACGCGGGCCTCAACCTGGGCCTGCAACTCGACCGGGTAAGCGCGTCCGGCTACAGCGACTTTTCACCGTCGGCGACGGGCGGCGTCAACATCTACCTGCCGGGCGGCAGCTTCGACATGAGCCTGACATACGGCGCCAAGGGCCGCGTCTCGCTGCTGGCGGGCTACACGGTATACATAGGCCGATGAACGCGAAACTAAAGTTCCCGCTCCTGCTTCTCGCCGGCCTGCCGGCCCTAGCCGGCGCGGCCACGCTCTCCGGCACCTGCAAAGTGAGCGGTGTCGCTTTCTCCGACGGCGCACCGTGCGAGGTCACTTTCTCTTTCACCAGCGCCGAGCTTTCCTATTCGGACTGCCAGCTGTATAAGTCGCAGATGGACGGCGAGGACTGCCGCGCAATAGCGCCGGCCACCGACTGCAATTACACATCAGGCCAGTTGCTCTCCGCCTCATGCGGCGGCGGAGGCTCCTGGTTCGACGGCGCCGGGCTGCCGTCGGCGCGTGCGTCCGTGCTGGACCCGTTCGGCGCCGAGAGCGGCGCCGCTTTCTTCTCCCGCCATTACGGCTCGGCCTTCACGGACTGGCGCGACGACGCGGCCGAACGCTGGCGCTCTTACCTCGCGCGCAACGCCATCGGCAAGGCGACCGGCATAGCCATCTGGCCCGACGACCCGCTGGCGCGCGGGCTCGACTGGCTCTACGCCAGGCTCTCGGGCGGCAAAGAGCGTGAAAAAGTTCTGGCCTCGCCGTTCCGGGACTACGGCAACGCGCCCGTCGGCAAGGCGCAGGCCGATTACGAGCGCGGACTGGTGGACCATGAAATGCTCAAGCGCGACGACCCGGTCATGGGGCCTCCCTCCGGCGCCGCGCCCGAACCGCCGGGCAACATGAACCAGCAGCTCGCCTGCGCCGCCCAGAACAAAGCGTCCATAGCGCCCGTCTTCGGCGTCGCCTATAACTCCATGTACGGCGGCCGCTCCGAGACCGCCGGCATGAAGGTGGAACTCTTTCCCGACGGGCGGGCGGTGTATACCGACGCCTCCGCCACCCGCTGGACCTTCCGCCCCTACGGCGCAGCGCTCCCGGACAAAGGCGACGCGCATTACCGCGCTCCTCCGGGCTTCGCCGGCAGGCTGGTCTACGGCGGCATAGAGAACGGCAGAGGCTGGCGCGTGGAAACCCCCGACGGGGACATAATAGAGTTCTCCGCCGCGCCCTCCACCGCCGCCTGGCGCCCCAGCCGCTACAAAGCCGCCGACGGCAGCTGGCTGGACTACGCCTACGCCCCCGCCCGGGAGGCCGGCGCCGACGGCGGCCCCTCGCGCATAACCGATATGCACGGCCGCTACTTCGACATAGAGCGCGACGCGCGCGGCCTGCCGCTCAAAGTGGCCGACCAGAACGGCCGCTCGACCGCCTTCGACTACGACGCCGCCGGCCGCGTGACCCGCACGACCTCGCCCGACGGCCGGGAGAAGCGCTTCGGCTACGACGCCGCCGGCTTCATGAACTCGGTCAGGGACGGTTCACTGGCAGAGGAACGCTTCACCTACGACGCGCTCGGCCGCGTGCTCGCCGCGGAGCTGGACGGCGGGGTAAACCGCCTCGAGCATTACTACGACGACGCCTCCTCCCGTACCGTCGTGATCGACGCCCTGGGAGCGAAGACCTCATACCGCCGCGTGAGTGCGGGCGGACGGGAACTTATCGCGGCCGTCACCGACGAGCTGGGCGGCACGGTCTCCCTGGAGTACGACGAAAATCACCGGCCCGCCGCCGTTACGGACCAGGCCGGCCGCGTAACGAAATATCTCCGCAACCACAACGGCGACCCGGAAGTGATAACCGACGCGCTCGGTGCGTCCTCCACCATCGAATACCAGGTCAAAATGCGCTACCGCGACGCCGCCGGCGACCACACAGACTACTACTCCCGGCCGGTGCGCGTGACCGACGCGCTGGGACGCGCCACCGGGATGGATTACGACAAGCGCGGCAATCTCTCCCGCCTCACGGACGCATTGGGCAATAAGACCGCTATGTCCTACGACAAGGCCGGCCACCTGCTGGAGTTGCGCGACGCCAGCGGGGCGGTCCATAAATACGAATACGGCCTCGGCCTGTCCAGAGCCATAGACACTCTGGGCCGCGCAACGCGCTATGAGCGCGACGAGGACCTGCGCGTCACCAGGCTTATAGACCCGATGGGGCGCGGGACATCCTTTACCTACGACCTCGCCGGCAATGTCACCTCCGTCACCAACCCGCATGGCTTCGTCACTAAATTCGCCTACGGCAGCGGGGATTGCGCGTCCTGCGCGGGCGGGCAGCTCGCCTCGCTGACCGACCCCAAGGGCAATACCTGGGCCTTTAATTACGACAAGTACGGCCGCCTGTCCGATACCGCCAACCCGCTGGGCCAGCGCAAGAACTACGGCTACGATAAGATGTCGCGCCTCACCGGGGTCAAA
>WOVA01000005.1 GCA_009773155.1 Elusimicrobiota bacterium | reverse complement strand
CGGGAGGTATACACCTCGTCGGGCCGGGCGCGCATAGCGCTGGGCCCTCCGCCCGCTTCGCGGGGAATCCTGCAGAATAATTCTGTTCCTTTGTTTTCCGAATGAGAACCACTCTGAACTGCAGGATTCAGGCTAAGGGGACACCATGCGGCATGGTGTCCCCGAGAACGACGAGCGGCCGGGTGCCGCCGGCGAATAAAGGAGGAGTTATATGAAAATGGGAGAAGCTTTGCGGCTGCTGGCGGGGTTCATGGTCCTGCTCAGCCTGGGCCTGGCGGTGTACGCCGATATACGCTGGTTATGGCTGACGGCCTTCGTAGGCGCCAACCTGCTGCAGTCCGCTTTCACCCGCTGGTGCCCGGCCATCTGGTTCTTCCGGAAGCTCGGCCTCAAGGAATGCTGAAGGGGGCGCTGCTTTCTGAATTTTTCGCGTGAGAACCGCCGGTTTTGTCTCCCGCCCGGCGGCCGCAGGTTTTAGGGGCGGGTTTTATCTTGGGGAACTCAGCAGGGAGCCCCAGGCGGAACACCCCCTGATTATTATGGAAGCGCAAATTCCATAAATAGGTCATTTATGGAATTTGCGCTTCCATTTTACACCGTGCTATAATAACGCAATGCGAATACTGGCCAGACACCTGACCCCTCCAAAGCAAAGCTTCTTCCTGTTCGGACCCAGGGGGACCGGCAAGTCCCTGTGGGTAAAGGAGCAGTTTAAAGACGCGCTCTTCCTGGATTTTCTCTCGCCGGAGATCCACCGCGCCTACTCCGCCTACCCGGAAAGGCTGCGCGAAGCGCTGGCCGCCGACCCGCGGAAGAAAGACATAGTGATAGACGAGATACAGAAGGTCCCCGAGGTGCTTACCGTAGTCCACTCCCTCATAGAAGAGCGCCGCGGGCTCCGCTTCATCATGACAGGTTCCAGTTCGCGCAAAATAAAGAGGACCGGCGCCGACCTCCTTGGCGGCCGCGCGGCCAGCGTTTCCATGCACCCGTTCACCGCCTCGGAACTGCACGGCGCGTTCTCGCTGCCCCAGGCCCTGCAGAACGGCCTGCTGCCGCTGGTCGTGGCCTCCGCGGACCCCAAAGCCACGCTCAACGGCTACCTGGCTTTGTACATAAAAGAGGAAGTACAGGCGGAAGCTCTGGTCCGCAGCATCCCCGCCTTTTCCCGCTTCCTCGAAGCGGCCAGTTTTTCACACGCCTCCGTACTTAACGTCAGCGGCGTGGCCCGCGAGTGCGCCGCCGAACGAAAGACGGTGGAGGGTTACCTGAAGATCCTTGAAGACCTGCTCCTGAGTTTCCAGGTAGGCGTGTTTTCCAAACGGGCCAAGCGCAGACTTGTGGAACACTCCAAGTTCTACTTCTGCGACCCGGGCGTATTCCGAAGCATAAGGCCGAAGGGCCCCCTTGACCGCCCAGAAATAGACGGCGGCGCCCTGGAGGGCCTCGTGGCCCAGCAACTGCGCGCCTGGACGGACTACCGCGGCAGGGAGAACCGCCTCTATTACTGGCGCACGCAGAAGGGGTTGGAAGTGGACTTCGTGGTTTACGGCGAGGACGGCTTGTACGCCATAGAAGTGAAGAATTCCGCCAGGATACACCCGGAACACCTGCGCGCGCTCGAGGCGTTCAAGCAGGATTATCCCGAAGCGCGGTGCTCCCTGCTCTACAGGGGCACCGAGCGCCTGAAGCGCGGAAACGTTCTATGCCTGCCCTGCGCCGATTTCCTGGCCGGAGTAACGCCGGAGAAGGGCCTGGATATGGATAACCTGTAGGAAACATAAGCACGATTATCGGCAGTCCCCCCTCGATTTTGCCCTTCCCCCCGGCGCTATTTTTTGAATTTTTCGCGCGAGAATGGCCCGTTTTGTTTATAATAACAAAAAGCGGGCGGTTTTTTGCGGATTTGACCAAGATTCTTCCGCCCGGCTGGCGCCAGGCTGGTCAGGGGTTAATCTTCCGGGGACGGCGGCTGTTATCCGTAGATCTTGCCGCAGACCCACTCGCGGTAGCGCGTCAGGTGTTTCCACAGCGGTTCGATGTCCTTCCGGTGGAAGAGCTCCCCCTCGTATGACACGCGGTTCTTTTCATTGATGATGCGCTCCAGGTGCCGCACCTGCAGCAGGTCGCCCTCATCCAGGCGAGCCACCTGCCGCAGCAGGTCGGCCGCGGCCATATGATCCTCGCCCTTGCTGCGCACCCCGCCGAACTTTATCGTCAGCGCGTCCGTGTAGGCGATGGCCGCATGCACTATCAGCACGCCGGCCGCGTTCCAGTATTCAAAGTCTTTGGCTACTTGCGCGCCATTAAAGAAACTGTCGGCCACCGCGCAGTAGTCCTGCCCACGCGACCGCGGCACCTGCACCCGCTTGGTCTGCCGCGGCGTCATAGCAGCACCTCCCGGAGTTTTTTCTCAAGCAGGTCCACTCCGTGCGCCAGCACATTCTCTATTAGAGGGTCGCCGGCCATGTGCCTGGCCTTCGCTTCTCCGGCGGTGTAGATTATCGGGGAAAGACGAATCCCGTATTTCCTGGTGAAGCCGCGGCCGAACTCCGCAGCCTTGTCCGCCAGGGCAGTTTTGGTCCGGCCATCCGCTACCAATAGCAGATCTATGTCGCTGCCGGGCCGGTCTTCGCTGCGGGCCGAACTGCCGAAGATAGTAGCGCTACGGGCATTTTTGCCAAAGCCCCTGGCTATATCGGCCCGCATTCGTGTGCGGAAAGTGCTCTCAGCCGCAAAGAGAGGCAGCAGCGCCTCCTTGACCAGTTGCTGCTCGAAATTGAGCCTCAGCATCTGGGTGTGGCCGGAACCCTGGCGTATTACCAGCCCTATCGCCTCCAGCCGGTCCAGGGCCTGCTTGCAGGCCTGGTGATTTATTCCGGCCGCGCGGGCGGCGGCCCTGCCGCTCATGCCCTCGCCGCTGTCCTTGAGCGCGCGCAATACGGCCACCTGGCTTGGCGCCGCGAAGACCCAGTCCAGCGGATACGAAACAAAAGCCTTTTGTCTTCCCATGCGTCTAGTATAACAGACAATTGTCTGTATGTCAAGACATGGTTAATTTGCTGACCGCTGACGGTCTAACACTTTACGTCTATCTTCGCGTCCTGGCGCAGCCTGGCGGTGTACGCCGACATACGCTGGCTCTGGCTGACAGCCTTCGTCGGAGCCAACCTGCTGCAGTCGGCGTTCACGCGCTGGCGCCCGGCCATCTGGTTCTTCCGGAAGATCGGGCTCAGGGAATGCTGAAATCCGCCGGGGCCCGGTATTGACCTTCCCGCGGGACAAGCAATAGAATCACGGGAGGCGGGAACTCCCGCCGGGAGGCCGCCATGTTCCGTTCCCGCGTACTAGCACTTTTGACGCTGCCGCTGCTGCTGACGGCCGCCGCACAGGCCAGGACCGATAAAACCGATCTTCCTTTCGCCGACGACCCGGCCGTTATCGGCCGCTGGCTCAGCGTGGCCTATGTCCCGAAGGCGGAAATGTTCTCCCCCTCCGCCCCCGTCCCCGCCGGCCTTTTCTTAAAGGGACTCACCTTCCTGCCCGGCGGCAGGATGGACAGGCCGGACGTTTCCTGGACGAAAGGCTTCGTGCTGGACCCGCGTTCGGAGACGGCCAGCGCCTACACCTTCAAGAAACTGAAGGACATCGAATACCTGTTCTTCGAATGGAAGAGCGGGGATTACACCATCAGGGACATGGACCCGGGCTATTACGTGCTGGTGCGCGAACGGGACTACGCCGGGCTGGCCGGCGCCAAACGCAAGCCGGCGGACGAGAAGACCTGGGACTGCCTCAACCCGGGGACTTCGGCCGGCATCTGCCGGCGGCCTGAGGCCTGGGCGCGGGAGAGTTCCCCGTTAAAAGCGCTGCCGTCCTACGATCCGGACTCGGGAGACCAGTGGCAGATGGACCTGCGCGGGCGCGATCTCTCCGCGCTCGATCTCTCCGGCCGGACGGCGGACCTGCTCTACGCCGATTTCGACGGCTCGACCAAATTCCCGGCCGCGCTGCCGGCCGGCTTCGCCCCCGCGAAGATAATGGAACTGGGCAAGGACCCCGGCCTGGGCGTCCGCGCCCTGCACAAGGCCGGGCTGACCGGCAAAGGCGTCTCGATAGCGATAATAGACCAGCCGCTGCTGACGACCCACCTGGAATACGCCGACAGGCTGCGGTCATATGAGGAACTGCACATGTTCGACCCGCAAAGCGCGGCGGCCATGCACGGGGCGGCGGTCGCCTCCATAGCCGTCGGACGGACTTGCGGCGTCGCGCCGGACGCGGAACTCTACTATGTCGCGACCGACTTTTTCGACGCCGACAGGAACATCGATTTCCGCTGGCTGGCCAAATCTATAGACCGGCTGCTGGCGATAAGCGGTGCCCTGCCTCCGGCGAAAAAAATAAGGGCCATCTCCATTTCCAGGGGCTTCGAGCGCGGCGATAACGGTGCGGAGGAACTGCTGGCCGCCATCGGCCGGGCGAAAAAAGCCGGGGCACTGGTGCTGACCACTTCTCCCGAGCTTTATTACGATTTCGATTTCATCGGGCTGGGCAGGGAACCGCTGGCCGACCCGGACGACCCGGCCTCCTACGGCCCCGGGCTTTTCTGGCGCAAAGGCTTCCTGGCCGGTGAAAAATGGATGAGGAAAGGCCTGCTGGTACCGATGGACTCCCGGACCACCGCCTCCCCCGCGGGCGACGGGGACTATGTCTTCTACCGCAGCGGCGGCATGAGCTGGTCGGTCCCCTACATCGCCGGGCTCTACGCCCTGGCCTGCCAGGCCGACCCGGGCGTCACCCCGGAGGCCTTCCTGAAAAAAGCCCTGGAAACCGCCCGGCCCGTGAAACTGCGCGCCGGTGGCGGGGAACTGGTCCTGGACAAAGTGGCCGCTCCGGCCCGGCTGCTGGGGAAAGGGCCGCGGGACATAATAAAATAGGACCCGCGCCGCTGAAGGTGCGACAAGATGCTGATAGGAACGATATTCTACTCCGGGGCCTTCGCCGCGGCCTATGCCTGGGCGCTGGCCTGGATATTAGAGCGCCGCGACAGGAAGTACGGACAAGGGAGCGTATCTTCGGCGGACTCGCTGGGCGCCGGCCTGTACGTATTCGCTTTCATATTCTTCTCCAACCTGCTCATCGTTTCCACCAAGCCCGCTTATGCCGGCTTTTATGCCGGGGCGCTTATAACGGCGCTGGCCGGCTTCTGCCTCTACAAGGAGAGCGTTTACAAAGTACGGGCGCGGCGGGTAAAACATCGCCGGAGGGCCGAAGTCCGGCTCCTGGAGCATCACATAGTGAAGGACCCGGGGAACGCCTCTTATTACGAGAGGCTGAGCGAGGTTTACGAAAGCCTTGGGGACAAAACGAAAGCCCTGGAGACCGCGCGGATGGCCGCCAAGCTGGAACCCACCGTAAGCAACCACTGGAGACTGAAAAACCTGGAGGAATAAGCGGAACGCTTCCTCTAAAGAAAAAGGCCGGGCGTGTGCCCGGCCTTCTCTTTACCGCAGCCACGGTCAATATTTGGCGAGCGCTCTTTTGTAATACTTCCAGAGGTTCGCCATCGAATGCGTCGGCTGGCCGTAGGGGCTGCCGGGCAGGGACGCCCAGGTCCCGTTAAGCTTGTTCACGGCCCGGACGAAATTGTCGTAATTCGAGGAATTGGCCGCCGAGTTATAGGCGCCGTTGCGGCGTATCAGTTCTATCGCGGCCTTGTCCTGGCTGGGCGGCGTGAAGTCCGCCAGGCCCATGGAGCCGGCCAGGCCGTCCCAGGTCTTTGAGAGGAACTGGTAGCGCCCGGCCGCCGTGGAGCACAGTCTCCCGCTGCATTTCCTTACGCGCGGATGGTCGGCGTAGCTCTCGAAAACGGCGAAAGTGAAAATATAATTATAGCGCTCTTCCGTTCCCTCGGCG
This sequence comes from Elusimicrobiota bacterium, assembly GCA_009773155.1. GTDB lineage: Bacteria > Elusimicrobiota > Elusimicrobia > Elusimicrobiales > UBA9959 > UBA2231. The sequence goes on along the minus strand of WOVA01000005.1, from coordinate 77,298 downwards.
TAGGCCAGGGTATCGAGAAAAGCGCGCACGTTCTTGGGCAGCTGCCAGGCGCCGCCGGCGGAAGTGGCCGCCAGATGCGGCAGGTAGATGTATCCTTTGAAGAAGTGGCAGCCCGGGACCCTGTCACGCAGTTCGACTACGGCGTGAACGCCTTCGAAGCCCGGCCTGGAAACCAGTTCGTAACCGGCGCCGGCCTCCAGCGCGCAGCGGCCGGAACCGTCGGCCAGATCGTCGGACTGCGCCTTTGAAGCCTTGAGGAAAGTCGCGGCCCCGCCTATCAGGACGAATTCTCCATCCAGCGACTTATTCGCCGAAGGCCACTCAAAACCGGGCTCGTCGTTATCGGGGGGCAGGAACTGAAAGGCTTCCGGCTCCGCGCCGGCGGCCAGGGCCTCCGGCTCGGGCACGGACGAGAATTCAGCCGGCCCGGCGGCCCCGAGCAGGTCTTCGAAGGCGGTAGGCTGGCCGAAAACGGCGGCGGGAAAGACTAAGGCCATCGCGGCAGTGAAGAGAGGCTTTATCCCGTTCATACCCATATTGTGGCAGACTGGGGTTGCCGGATTAAGTGTCCGGGGACCCGGACATCAATAGGCCTTTGGACCCGGTTTAGTTCTTCGCTTCGGCCAGGCGCCGGTTCACCCGGCGCCTGAGCCAGAGCACGAGCCCGATGGAAGCCAGCACCAGCAGGACTGAAACGGCCGATTCGGCGGAGTTAAGCCTGCCGGCCAGGGCGAAATAGGCGTCCTTCATCAGCCAGCCCAGCCAGCCGAGGAAAAAGCAGCGCGGAATAGACCCCAGGAAAGTCCATATTGTAAACGCTCTGGCCGGCAGGCGTATCACGCCGGCCGCCGCGGAGATGAGCGAAAGCGGAATGATGGGCAGCGCCCTCAGGAGGAAGAGGCTGAGGCCTATACCGCCCCCGGTCCAGCGCCGTTCCATGACCTGCACGTCCTCCCAGCCGAAGCCCAGAAAACGGCTGAGTTTGTCTATCATGGGTTTGCCGCCCCAATAGCCGATGCCGTAGCCGATGAAGGCGCCCAGGGTCGAGGCCACCGCCCCGGGCAGGACGATCAGCCGGGCTATGTCCCACAGGGCCGGCACCGTGGCGAGCCCGGGTTTTATCAGTATGGCGCCCGCCCCCATTATTATGACCGGGGAAGGGATCGGCACTATAACCGACTCGATTATCACGCCTATAAAGACGCTGGCCGGGCCATGCGTCTGCAGAAGCGAGAGTATCCACTGTGTTATATCGGCGATCATAATCGTTTTCAAAAAAACGCCGCGTCACGGCGGCGTGGAAATCTGGTGGGTGGTACAGGATTTGAACCTGTGACATCTGTCGTGTGAGGACAGCGCTCTACCGCTGAGCTAACCACCCGCGGGGACTATTCTACAAAAAATCCCCGCGGTTTTGGCAGGGCCGCGGGAGGCAAAGGACCCACCCGGCCCCGGCCCTTATGGCTCATGACCGGAAAGCCGCGTACTTATAGAATATAAGGGATGAATAAACACCTCTCTCTCGCCGCTCTGCTTTCTTTCATCTTCCCCTCTCCCGCCCTCTGCGCGGACCTCGGGGCCATGCGCGCCGCCGATATACCTGCGGACATCGGCGTGCCGGCCGTCACGGAGCCGGCCCCCGCGGCCGACCGTTACGCCAAGGACTGGACGGTCCTGGTCTATATCAGCGCCCGCAACAATCTCGGCATAGAAGCGATAGCCGACGTCAACGAGATGGAAGCCGCCGGCACCACCGGCCGCGTCAATGTCGTAGCCGAGCTGGGGCGCATCCCCGGCAAGCCCGTCTTCAACCCTTTCGCCAGCGTGCAGGAGGAGCCGCCGCCGCAGAACGACTGGACCGGCTCCCGCCGCTTCCTGATACAGCGCGACTCGGACCCGCTGCGCGTGACCTCCCCCGTCCTTTCCCATGACCCGGACGCCGACCTGGGCGACTGGCGCCGGCTGGCCGATTTTATAAAATGGGGCAAGACCAATTTTCCCGCCCGCCGCTACATGCTTATAGTCGGCGGCCACGGCTCGGGCTGGCGGGGAGTAAAACCTCCGCCGCAGAACAAGGGCATCTCCTACGACGATATCTCGAAGAACCATATCTCCCCCGCCGAGCTGGCGCAGGCGATAAAGGCCGGCGGCGGCGTGGATGTTTACGCCTCCGACGCCTGCCTGATGCAGACCTTCGAGGTGATCTACGACCTGCGCGGAGCGGCGGAATATGTGGTCGGCTCGCAGGAGACCACCCCGGGCACCGGATACAATTACGAACTGTTGCTGGCACGGCTGGACGCCAACCCCGGCGACGCCCGGACTGCCGCGGACATAGTGGTGGACGCCTTCGTCGACTATTATCACGGCGAGCAGAAGAAGTCGGTGACCATGTCGATAGCCGCCCCGGCCCGCGCCGACGGCCTGGCCCGCCGGCTCGACGCCTTCGCCCGGCTGGTCGAGGCCTCGCCGGCGGACCTGAAACTTTACAACCAGAAGAAGTTCGGCCTGCGGAATTTCGACGACGAGGACGCCCGCGACCTTTACCAGCTGATGAAGATGTACTACGAGAACTCCGCGACGCCCGCGGTGAGCGAGGCCGCCCGCGAGGTGATAGTGTCGCTGGCGGACGGACTGATAGTCCGCAACGAGGCCAAGGGCTATAAGTCCAAGGAAGCCTGGGGCATGTCCATCCATTTCCCGTACTTCTACATGAACTACAAGGAAAGGTATGAACATCTTTCCCTCTCCCGCGACACCCGCTGGGACGAGATGATCAAAGCCTCGGTCTTCGCCCCCAAGTAAACGGCCCGGCGTTAATAAGTGTCCTGTCCAGTTAAATCTGAGATATTTTTTCGCTTAGATCTGTTGACAGGTTCCAGCATCTTCCGGTCCTTCCTCCCACTCCTCCATTAACCTGAAAAATGCAGTTACCCGTGCTTTTGCCAATGAAAGCCGGGAATAATTCTGTGCCTTCTTTTTCACCCTCTTTTATCGTCCGATATCGCCTCCTTTTTCCTCTTTCTTTTTATCCTGTTTCAACTGCAACGCCGTTGGGTTTTTCCCAATGGAAGATCTTGTCGTAATAGCCCCGGAACCGTTCACGCCTTTTACCGGCCAGGGACAGCCCCAGCACCATCTTATGCCCGTCCCGCCCCAGTTCGGCCCCGCAGGCAAGTGCCGGCAAGCCAGCGGGACCTGGATATAATGTCCCTGCTGGACCAGAAGTACACGGACCGGCCGTATTACGGCGTGCGGCGGATGTGGAAGTATCTTCAGATAGACAAGAAGATCGCCGTCGGCCGGGACCACGTCCGCACGCTGCTGCGAAAGATGGGGATAATGGCGCTGTTTCCGACGCGGAACCTGTCTAAGCCCAACCCGGCGCACGGGATATACCCGTACCTGCTCAAGGGCCTGGAAATCGTCCGGCCGAACCAGGTCTGGGGCGTGGACATAACGTATGTCCGGCCGGCGCAGCGCGGGTTCGCCTACCTGGTGGCGATTATCGATTGGTACAGCCGCCAGGTATTGAGCTGGCGCCTGTCGAACACGCTCGATAGCGGTTTCTGCGTAGAGGTTCTGGACGATGCGCTGCGGCGGCACGGCAGGCCGGAGATCTTCAACAGCGACCAGGGCAGTCAGTTTACGAGCGAAGATTTCATAAGCCGGCTGAAGGCCGAGGAAACCGTGAAGATCAGCATGGACGGCCGCGGCAGGCTTACGACAACATCTTTACGGAGCGGCTGTGGTGGGCGGTGAAGTACGAGGACATCTACCTGCACGAGTATCAGGACATTCCGCAGTGCGGCGGGGCTGGAGAGATACTTCAGCTTTTACAACACGGAGCGTCGGCACCAGTCGCTGGAGTACAAGACCCCGTGGGAGACCTACAAGGCAGGGATAGACTGGAGAGTTAACGACGGACAGATTGAGATGATGCAGACCACCTTAGGAAGGGCTTAGAACTGATCCAGACTCTCCCGACCATCGCACCCCTCTATGGCTTCCTGAAGGGCGGCGATGCGCTCCTTCAGTTCGGCGGAGCTCATCTGCGCTCCGGCCGGAGAATAGGCCGCTGCGGCCAGCAAGGCGGTCAAAAAAAGTTTTACAGTGTTTTTCATCATCGTACCCCCCTATGACCTGGAACCACATTAGAATTCTACTATATCAAGTTTTTCTTCTGTCCGGAAAGGAACTTTATCGCCTCGTTGGCTATGGCCAGGCCGAAGATGCCGGTCAGCGTGGGCAGGCTGCCCAGCGCCGCCCGTTTGCGGCCGCGCTCGTAGAAGTCCGGTCCCGGCTCCATCAGCCGCGCGCCGGTGCGCAGCTTTCCCAGCGGCTCCGTGGAATAGGCGCAGGCGAAATCGCCGGGATGGCCGTGGCGGCGCAGGAGGCGGCGCACGCGCGCGGCCAGCGGGCAGCCGGAGGCCTTGGAGAAAGGGCCGACGCGCACGGCGTTCATGTCGGTGCGCAGCGCGGCGCCCATCGAAGAAATAAGCGGGATCCCGGCCTTGAGCGCCTCCGAGATGAGGCCGACCTTGGGGCCGAGGGCGTCGATAGCGTCCACCACCAGGTCCGGCGGGCCGGCGAGCAGCTCCGCGAAGGTCTCGGGCGCGGCGAATATTTTAAGCGCCTCCACGCGGCACTGCGGGTTTATGTCCAGGACCCGCTCGGCGGCCAGGTCGGCCTTGCGCCTGCCTATGGTGGAACCCAGCGCGTAAAGCTGGCGGTTTATATTGCTGGCGCGCACCTCGTCGAAATCGACCAGGCGCAGCCTGCCCACGCCGGAGCGGGCGAGACCTTCCACCACATAGCTCCCTACCGCGCCCAGACCCACCACGGTCACGGAAGATTTCTTCAGTCGCGAAAGACCTTCCTCGCCCAGCATCAGCTTTATGCGCGCCAGCCGCTCGTCGCTCATCGCCCCTCCGCCAGGGAGCCCAGGAATTCCGCGCCGTTGCGCGCGGATATCTCCGCGGCCGAACCGGCCGGCAGGCCCAGCATCTTCTCTGCCGCCGCGTGCGCGCGGGCCAGCAGTTCCGCGGGAGAGTCGGCGCCCTGCGGAGCTTCGCTCTCGAAGAGCAGGCGGTCGCGCGGGACTTCGGCCAGAGCCGCGCGGGCCTTCACCCGCTTCTCGTCCATGATGCCGGGACCGAAGGAGAAATATCCCCCCAACGCGGCCAGTTCGCGGGTCATGTCCGCCGAGCCGGAATAGGAATGGACCAGGAAGCGCAGCGGGCGGGACGCGCGCAGTATGTCCAGCAGCGGCCCCCAGACCCGCACGCAATGGACGGCGAGCGGCCTGTCCAGCAGGACGGCCAGTTCAACCTGCCGCTTGAAAGCTTCGGCCTGTTCCGCCAGCGGCGGGGCTTTGAGCGCGTCCAGTCCGCATTCCCCCACGCCCGAACGGGTATCGCGCAGCAGCTGGCCCAGCGGCGCCAGCCAGTCCCGCCCGGCTTCGGCAACGGACCAGGGATGGACTCCGAAGAAAGGGACGACGCCCGGAACGGCCTCTGCCAGACTCCGCACCTCCTCCCAGTCCGCCGGCCCCGTGGCACAGCAGACGGCAGGGCGCAGCCCCGCCGCCGCGGCCGCGGGGTCCGGGAATTCCTGGAAGTGATTATGCGCGTCGAAAAGGAGGGGCACCGCGAAAGTTTACACGATAATGGGCGCTCCCGGCAATCGCAAAAGGTATAATCTGTTCCCTATGGGGAAAGGGGCCGACTCCCTCACGTGCTCGCTCTGCGCCGGGCTCTGCCTGCTGCTGAGCTATGTTTTCGCCGCCGAATGGGAGGCGCGGCTGGTGATTTACCCCGAAAACGGCCACCTGGCCAGCGCCCAGTCGTCCGGCGGCGGCGGCGGGGCCGCTTCGCAGAAGATCTACGCCGAAGGCGGGGCTTATCACGCCAGGTACGGCTTCACCAACTTTTCCAATAACCGCGTCAGCGTCTCATACAGCATGCGCCAGGCGGATTTCAACCGCTATATGGCCGCCTACGGCTACCGGCAGTCCGACCTCGACGGACTGCAGAATTGGCGCGAGTCCAACCGGCAGCTTGAATGGGCCCGGGCCGTCAAGAAAGGCGGAGAAGCCGAGGGCAAAAAAGCGCTGGAGGCGGTGGAGTGGGAATACCGCCTGAAGCGCGAGCAGTTCTTCAAGTCACGCGGCTTCACCCTTGGGAAGGACAATGTCGTGATGGCCGATATGCCAGGGATAGTGAAGCGTAATGTTCCTGCGCTGCGGCCGCTGGCGCTGGCGCTGCAGGAGACGGCCGACGCCAGGGGTTTTGGCCAGGACGAGTTGATCGGCTCGGTGCTCTCGCTGGCGCAGACCGCCCTGAGCTATAAAGTCCCGCCGATGAAGGATGGTGACCTTCATACCGGCGGCATACTCCCCCCCGCCAAAGCCATGCTCAGCGGCTGGGGCGACTGCGACACCAAGACCGGCGTGGCCGGGGCGATACTGGGCAGCTGGAGCGGCATGCGGCTGGTCGGGGTTTCGGTGCCGGGCCATTACCTGATGGCCATAAGGCGCCTGCCGGGCAAGGGAGACGTCTTCGTCCGGCACGAAGGACTCGAATATGTGCTGATAGAGCCGGCGGGGCCGGCCTGGCTGGAGCCGGGCAGGGTGGGGCGGACGACCATGGCGCTGCTGGAAAGCCGGGAAGGCTACAGGATAGAACCGTTTTTTTAGGAGGAAAAATGAACGCGAGGATATGGACGAGTTTCGTGGAGTTCGGCCTGGCCGTGCTGATGTCGGGCTTCATCATAGCGCTGATCTACAAGGTTTTCGTCAGGGCAAATCCGGACTTCGACATGGAAGCCGAGATAAAGAAGGGGAACGTCGCGGTGGGCACTCTTATGGGGGCCATCGTGTTCGCGGCCGCGATGATACTGCAGCGCGGCATGGGCGCGGTGATAAGCATGGCCCGTATGTACTTCGCTTCGCCCGGCGAATACGCCGTAAGTCTCTGGAAACTGGTGCTCATCTCCCTGGGCCACCTGGCCTTCTCCATGCTGCTGGCCGTGATAACCATCTCGGTGGCGCTGCGGCTCTTCGGCAGGCTGGACCCCGGACTAAAAGCCGGCAAGCGCCTCAAGGAAGGGAATCTCGCTATAGGCATACTCCTCGCCAGCGTAGTCCTGGTCGCCGCCATGTACGTGGGCGAGGGCGTCAGCGCCGTCACCAAGGCTATGGTCCCGCAGCCCTCCATAGGAAGGATCGAAATACTGCGCTGAACTCCGCAATAAAAAACCTCCCGGCCGCGTTATAGCAGTGTAGGCAAACTGCGGTACTACGGAGGTTTTATGAAAAGGACTCTTATACTGGTTTTCGCCGCCGGGCTGGGGGGCTCGCTGATGGCCCTGCCCGCGGACGCGGCCAAAGGCAGGCGAGGAGAGGGCAAGGGCGTCTGCGCCGAGGACATACAGAAGCTCTGCAAGGACGTCAAACCCGGCGAAGGCCGGATGCGCGACTGCCTGCAGAAGAATATCAAGAAACTGTCCGAGGAGTGCCAGACCAGGCAGGAGAAGGTGAAAGAGCGCCTGGAGCTGAGGAACAAGGCCGCAGACGCCAAGAAAGGCTGAGCGAAGCCAGTATCAAAAAAAGGCCCCGGCGATGCCGGGTAATTCCGGGGAGACGGCGGGCTCAGCGCCGGCGGGGTCCGGTGCGTTCCTCCGGCAGGTCCGTCTTCATCTCTATTTCCTTGGAGACGAAGACCAGGTCCGGCGGGGCGTATTTCAGCCCGTACAGAACGCCGTTTATGGCCAGCAGCCAGCGCGGCTGCCCGGTGACCAGAACGTCGGAGGTAAGTGAATAGTAGTAAAGGCCGTCGGAGCCTATGCGCAGCGTGACCGTGCCCCCGGCCTGCGATACCGGGTCGGAGTTGCGGACGACGGCGTACTCCACCAGGTCCGCGAACTTCAGTTTGGACGAGCCGGCGTAGAGCAGGTCGAAGAGCTCGGCTATCGAGGTCTCCAGAGAACCGTCTTTGCCGTCCGAGATCGTTATCGTCCCGTCTTCGGACTTTATCGACAGCGTCCCGCCGCTGTAGCGATAGGTCGCGCCGGCCGCCAGGGCGTCCTCTTTCCAGGCCCCGTCCGGGGCGCCGGCCTCTTCGGCCTTGAGCCCGAGCCAGATGTTCCACTCAGGGTCGAAAGAGACCCGGGCCAGGAAGGCCGTGCCGTCGAGGACGAAATGTTTCGCGGAGGACAGGCGCTCGGCCCAGAGCCCGTCCAGCGGCAGGCGGGCCACCTCCAGCACCGGGGCCGGGCGAAGCGCGCCGGCGAAGGCGGCGTTGCCGCGCGCCGGAGAGTCGAAATCCAGCGCGGCGGCCGGAGCCGCCGCCAGGAGCAGGGGGAGGAGGAGGTTCTTCACTCGGTTATGTAGAGGCTGCCCTCGAGGTAGCCGGAGCCGTTCAGCGTCACGTAATTGGACGACGGCCAGCCGGAGACGGAGATATAGCCGCTGACGGTGGTCGAGCCGACGTATTTGCCGTCCTTGTAGAGCGAGACGGACATATTGGGCCTGACGCTGTGGTGGATGTACTGACCGGGCCGGAGCCAGAGCCCCTCGTAGGAGGAGACGCGCACGCTGTTGCTGGTGACGCGGCCCGAAGAATCCCTCACGGTCGTGTAGCCGCTGAAGTTAAACGAGGTGTAACCGCCGTCCTGCTGCATCCAGGCGGAGCCGCTGAGGCTGACGTAGCCGCTGACGCGGACATATTGTCGGGTCCCCTCGCGGACTATGACCGCCTTCAGCTCAGGCTCGGGCAGTTTAAGGTCCGGCGCGCCGGCCGCCAGCTCGGCTTTCAGCACCGCCAGGCCCCGGCCGAACTCGGCTTCGCCGGCCGCCATGGCGGCGGAAACCGCGAAGACGGAGAGAATTAAAAAAGATACGGTTTTTTTCATGTTATGGTCACCCCTCCTGCTCTTTTACTCCAGGGTAAATTATAGCAAAGGCCGGACGGCCCGCGGCGGGAACAGCGGCGGGGAACACAGAGCCCCGGCGCGGTTGACAGGTCAAGGGCCCACCCGGGCATGGGTCCAAATACGCCGGGCAGGGGGGACCGTCGTCCATTGTGAAGACGGCCGGTTTGTTGAGAGAATATACACAGACAGAGATGAACGGAGGTATTACGATGAAAAGAACTTTCCTTTTTGCGGCGGCGCTGCTCGCCGCCGGCCAGGCCCGCGCCGTAGAGCTTAATTCCATGACCGCGGCCGACGTGGCGGGGACCGCGATAGCCGCGGAGCCGGCCGCCGTGGAGAGCGGCGAAAAAGCGTCTTATGCCGTTAAGATGGGCACGATCAGGGGCGGCATGAACGGCAGCCCGGCCGATGTGAAGATAAACAAGCTTGACTGGACCATCACCGGCGGCATGAACCACAGCCCGGTCGACGTAGCCATAGACCATGAGGCCCGCACGATCAAGGGCGGCGCCAACCTCAGCCCCGTGGACCTGCGCTTTGAATGGTCGAAGGAAAAGGTCCTGGTGGAAGGCGGCGCCAACCGCAGCCCCGTCAGCTATCTCGCGGACTGGGAGAAGGGCGAACTGACCGGCTACGCCAACAACGCGCCGCTGAAAATAACTTTCGACATGAAAGAAGGGCAGGCCGGGGAGAACATCGTCGAACTGACCGGCTACGCCGGACGCGCGCCCGTGAGCCTGAGCTATAACAAGGTCTCGGGCAGGCTTACCGGCGCCATGAACCGCGCCCCAGTGGACGTGACGCTGGTGAACTGCGATCTCTACGACTTCCTGCAGTATTTCTTCCTCTTCGCCGGCAGGAACTGAGCCGCGGAATCCGAGGGGCGCGGCCTAGAGGCCCCCGGCGTACGCGCCGGGGGCCTTTCTATTGCAATGATAGCCTATTTATATAATAATTAAGCGGAATGAAAGTCCTCCTGTCACTCCTGCTCCTGCTATCGGCCGCCGGCACGGCTTCCGCCTGGTGGGTGGACGCCGACCACACTTTCGGCGACGGCGGGTTGCGAAAGGACTCGGCTTCTTTCTTCTTCAAGCCCGGAGCGCGCTGGGTCACCGGCCTCAACGCGGGCTATTACAGCGACGACGGGGTCTACACGGAAAACATCTGGACGCTCAGGCTGCCGGTCATGCTGAACCTGAAAGCGGGACTGATCACGCTTAAGCCCTTCTTCTATCCGGAAAGGGGCGCCAGCGACTCCTCGGCCTGGGGGGCCAAGGCGGGCATGATGCTGCCGGTCACGGACGAGGGCCCGGACGGCTACACCCACCTCACTTTCTCCGCCGCTGCGGCCAGGCAGAAGACGCTCCCGGCCGTCGGCGCGAGAGAGAACCTCTCCGCCTACGCCCTGGAGGCCCAGATAGAGAAGAACTACTACGACCAGTTCTTCTTCCTGGCGCACGCCTCCGGCTTCCTGGCCGACGGGCCTTCCGCCACCGGCCTGCCCGCGCCGTCGCTGGACCACTCCGACCTCGCTTTCTTCGGGGCTTTCGCCCCGGTCACGGCGGAACCGCAGTGGGCGGCCGGGATGCAGTTCGCCAGGAACATGGAGCCCGATTACGATAGCCATGTTTACGCGGGATTTAGTAGAATATCCTTTAAGTCGGCCGCGCAGGCGTCCTCGGCTATTTTCGGCATGAGGCTGAAGCTCTGGGAGACCTCGTCGATCGACCTGGGGTACAATCTTTACAAGCCGGACGGCTCCGGCAGCAGGAACCGCTACAAGATACTTTACCAGGTGTTCTTCCAATGATAGTACAGACTCAGGAAAGCCTTGAAATGCTCGTGATGGTGTCGCGGCTTCTGTCGTCGAAGCTGGACATCTCGGAGCTGCTTACCACCATCATGCGCCTGGCCTCCCGCGTAGTCGGCGCGGAGCGCGCCTCCCTTTACCTGCTCGACGAAAAGACGCAGGAGCTTTATTTCGACGTCGCCCTCGGCCTGCCCGAGGAGGTGGCCAGGATACGCCTGAAGGTGGGAGAGGGCGTGGCCGGCACCTGCGCCAAGGAAGCCCGCTCCATAATCGCCAACGACGTGGCCGGCGACAACAGGCACTCCGGCAAGATCGACGCCAAGTCCGGCTTCGTGACCCGCTCGCTGCTGACCTGCCCCATGATCATCAAGGGCAAGGTAATCGGAGTGGTGCAGGCCATAAACAAGACCGACGGCGATTTTACCGAGACGGACAGGAACAATTTCGAGGCTTTCGCCTCGCAGGCCGCCATCGCCATAGAGAACTCCCGGCTTTTCACCTCGGTCAAAGAGGAGAAGAGCAAGCTCGAGATAGTCTTCAAGAAGATCAAGGAAGGCGCCATACTGACGGACCGGGACGGCGGGATAACGATAGTCAACAGCGCCGCCAGGCTCTTCCTGGAATTCGAGAAGTTCAAGTTCACCGATATGCGGGAGGCCTTCCGCACCTTCTCCACCGAGGAGGCCTACGATTCGGTGATGGCCTCGCCGGAGCGGACGACGAAGTTCGATTTCGCGCGTGAGAAGCCCAAGAGGCTCTACCTGGAAGGCTCGGCCATGCGCCTGCTCGGCACGCCGAAAGAGGGCGAGGCGCCCGAGACCGAGGGCTGGCTCTGGATACTCTCCGACGTCACCGCGCAGAAACTGGAAGAGCGGATGGCCCGCAACTTCCTCTCGCTCATCTCTCACAAGTTCAAGACCCCGCTGGCGGCCATAAGCGGCTACGCCCAGATACTCTCCGACGAGTCCCATTCTTCGGAGATGCCGGAGATAGTGCGCAAATCGGCGGGCACGATCTACACCCAGGGCGCCAAGCTGACCTCTCTCGTAGAGAGCCTGCTGGACTTCGTCACGGTGGACAGCCTGGAGCAGGCCGCGCTGAACTGTTCCTCGTTCGACGCCGGCGAGCTGGCCAGGGAGGTCCTTGAGACCGCCAGGAAGCGCCTCGGCATGGACGGCGCCACCTGCCGGATCGCCATACCGGAGCCCGTCGCCGTGCGCGGCGACAGGGGGCTGATAAAGAGCGCGCTCAAGAACCTGGTGGAGAACGCCGTCAAGTTCAACCCCGCCAAGGAGAAACTGGTGGTGATCTCGGCCGCGGCCAGGGACGGCAAGGTCATGCTGTCGGTCGGCGACAACGGCCCGGGCATACCGGGCGAAGAACACGAGAATATCTTCGGCAAGTTCTACCAGGTCGAGGCTTCGTTCACCGGCCAGGTGGAGGGCTGGGGTATAGGCCTGGCGCTGGTCAAAAAGGTGGCCGAGGTGCACGGCGGCCGCGCGCTGGTAAAATCCCAGCTGCAGAAGGGCTCAGCTTTCACGATCATACTGCCGCAATAACCGTGCCCTGAAGAAAAAGCCCCGGGGAGCCCCGGGGCTTTTTCTTTTTCAGGCGTCGCGCCTCAGTTGGCCGTCTTCACATTGACCCCGACGAAGGCCATGGCCGGCGGCAGCACTACGCACTGGAAGCGCTTGGCCAGGAAGGAGTCGCGCGCCGGCAGGATGGAGATGATGCCGTTGGTCCAGCTGACATGGCGTATCTCTTCGGAAAGCAGCCACTCGTAAAGGCGGCCGCCGGCGCCGTCGTCGGTGACCCAGACCACGGCGTCCTCCCACGGGACCGCCGACGGGTCCTCCGAGAACTTGAACTCCTGGAACTTCTCTGAAAGACTGCTCATAGGTCCCCCTTAATTTTTTTATCGCCGGACTGTACCCCGAATTCTGTCCCCCGCCCGGAGGCGGATGGAGGATCATTTGTCTGAGCGGCCCACTTGGCGTCCCCGCTCCAGGCGGGTGGACGGGCATCCAAGGTGTAGCGTCTCATAGAGACGCTACACCAAACGCCGCTTTGGCCTTGCTTCAGGTGGGGCTTGCCCTGCCCCGCCGGTCGCCCGGCGGGCGGTGCGCTCTTGCCGCACCTTTTCACCCTTACCCTTTCGGGCGGTATGTTCTCTGTGGCGCTATCCGTAAACCGGGGATCTGGCCCCGGCCTCCCGGCCTATGGCCGGCCGCGTTAGCGGCGCGGCTTTGAACCGGCACCCTGCCCTGTGAAGTTCGGAAGTTCCTCCCCCCCGCCCGCTTTCGCGGACACGGGAGCGACCCTCCATCCGGCGATAAAATTCATTATTGCGTTTTCGCGGCGCCGAAAATGGTGGTCCGGAGATACATCAGCCGCCGGCACTCGCCGCAGATCGCGAAGCCTTCCGGCTTGAGCAGGTCCACCTCTTCCTGCGGGCGCAGCCGCATATGGCAGCCGCCGCAGGAGAGCTTCTCTCCCGGCTGGCCCGAAACTTCCGTCACCACCAGGCCCCTGAGCCGGTCCCGTAAAAATCCGTAGCGCTCCAGCAGGTCGGCCGACATTCCGCCCAGGAGCGCCTCTCTCCGCGCGCGCAGCCCGTCCGCGCGGGAACCCATATCCGCGGCCTCGGCGTCGATGGCCGCCAGGCGGCCCTTTAGCGAGGAAGCCAGGGCGTTCACGGCGGCCTGTTCGGCCTTCTCCGCGGCCGCCGCCCGGTCTATCCGCTCCATCAGCTCGAGCACGGCGGTCTCGGCCTCGTCCTTCTCCCTGGAGGCGAAGGCTATCTCGTTCTCCAGGGCCTTGTAGGCCTCGTTGCTCTTTATCTGGTTGAGGTCCCGCTGATGCTTGCGTATCTCCTCTTCCTTCTCGGCCGCCAGCAATTCTTTGCTCTTCTTCTCGACCTGCAGGCGGATCAGTTCGGCTTTGGCGGCGGCCAGCGCGCCTTTCTGAGCCTCGAAAGCGGCCTCTTCGGCGGCTTTCCTCGCCGGCACGGCGGCCAGCCCCGCGGCGAGCTTGTCCAGCTCGAGATCGAGTTCCTGGACGGCTATCAGCGCCTTCACGCTTTCTTTGGGGGAGTGGAATATAGCCATGCGGGAATTATACCAATCTAGACCGGGCCGGATCAGGGCGGCTTTTGCCGCAGTCGGTGCCCGGGCCGGGCGGCATAGCGCCCGGCACTTGATGAGCCGGAGGCTCGTTGTTCCGAGCTCTGCGACGGGCCGGGTTCAGCCGGCTGAAGACCTCGCGGGTGGCTTTGGATTTGTTGAAAGTGTAGAAATGCAGGCCCGGCACCCCGGCGGCGAGCAGCTCCTCCGCCTGATTTACGGCGTAGTCGAGGCCGAAGGCGAAGAGGGCTTCCTTATCCCCGCCGTGCTTCTCCAGGCCGGCGGAGAGGGCGGCCGGCACCGAGATGCCCTGGCCGGCGACGAAATTATCGCGCTGACGCAGGCTGGTCAGCGGCATCAGCCCGGGGATGATCGGGGCCGTCACGCCGGCCGCGGCGGCGGCGTCCCTGAAACGGAAGAAAGCGGCATTGTCGAAGAAGACCTGCGTTATGGCGAACTCCCCGCCGGCGTCCATTTTCTGTTTCAGCCTTCGCACGTCCTCCGCCAGGCTGGGGGCTTCGGGATGCTTCTCCGGGTAGGCCGCGACGCCCACGCAGAAATCCCCTCCCTCCTTGACCGCGGGCACCAGGTCGGAGGCATAGGCGAAGGCCCGCTCTCCTTCACGGCCGGGGTCAAGGTCCCCCCTTAGGGCCAGCACGTTCTCGAGTCCCAGTATTTTAACGAGTTTAAGAGTCTCCTCCAGCGTCTGCTGGTCCCGGATTATAGCGGTGGTAAGGTGGGCCATGACTTCCAGCGAAAACTCGTGCCGCAGCACGCCGCTAAGCGCCAGCGTATTGGAGATGCTGGCGAAATTCCACGTCGGCATATATTTCTGTGACAGCGTTATGGAGACGAAATCCGGGCCCAGCTCCCTGAGCTCGGAGATGGCGGACTTCAGCGCGGGGATATCTTCCTCCTTCTTCGGAGGATAGAACTCGAAAGAGAAGGTCCTCCCGCCGGAGGACAGCATCGAGGCTATTTTCATTCCGGGACGGACATCCTCGACGGCGGCCAGTAGGTGAACCAGGCCCGTCCTTTTATCAGGCTGGCCGGCACCGGGCCCCAGTAGCGGGAGTCGCAGGAGCGGTCGCGGTTGTCGCCCATGACCAGGTAGCTCCCGGCGGGCACGGTCACCGGGCCGAAATTATCGCGGACATGGTCGGAATACATCTTGCCGAGCATCCCTTTCTCCCAGTAGGCCTGGTAAGCCGCCCGCTGCACCCCGGGGGCCGGGGGATAGCGGAAGCCGTCGGTGTATTGGACATAGGCCTCCTCGGCCAGGGGCGCGCCGTTTATAAAGACCGCCCCGTCGCGCAGTTCCACGGTCTCGCCCGGCAGGCCGACGACCCGCTTTATGAAGTCTTTCCCGTACTGCGGACCCCCGCACTGGATCTCGGAGGGGTCGGATGAAGGGAACTGGAAAACGACTATATCCAGCCGGCCGGGCTTTTTGAAGGCGAGCAGCTTTTTACCGGTATAGGGGAGCCTGAGGCCGTAGAGCATCTTGTTGACGAACAGGTGGTCCCCTTCTACGAAGGTCGTGCGCATCGAGCCGGAGGGAATCTTGAAGGCCTGCACGAAAAGATACATCACGACGGAGGCGAGCAGCACCGCCGAGAAGACCGTCTCCGACCAGTCGAGGTCCCCCTTTATGACGGTCCCGGGCTGGCCGGCCGGCCGGCGCCACCAGCCCCAGGCGAAGCCGGCCAGGGCCGCGGCCGCGCCGTAGAGCACCTGGCGGGCGCTGAACAGAGAGGAGGTCACCACGTCGCCGCTCCGGTTGTCCACGGTGACTATCAGCAGCAGCGCGGCGATGAAGGCCATCAGGGCGACGAACACGGCGTGCCAGGCCCTGAAGAAGCGTTCCGAGGCGAACTTCTTCTTCTCCGTGAAGACCCGCGTCAGGTAATAATGCAGGCCCACCAGCAGCCCTATCCAGAAAAGTTTCTCTTCCATCGTGTGTGTCTCCGTTGCGCCGGGGGAGCCGGCCGCTCGCAGTGCTCGCGGCACCGACAGCAGGCAATGCTGCCCTGTTCCGGCGGCCTACTGATCCTGGCTGAGCTTGAGCAGCGACATGAAGGCCTGCTGGGGGATCTCCACCGAGCCCAGCAATTTCATCTTGCGCTTGCCTTCCTTCTGCTTCTCCAGCAGCTTGCGCTTGCGGGTGATGTCGCCGCCGTAGCACTTGGCCAGCACGTCCTTGCGCATCGCGCCTATCGTCTCGCGGGCGATGATCCTGCCGCAGACCTGCGCCTGCACCGCTATCTCGAACATATGCCTCGGGATGAGTTCCTTGAGTTTCTCGCAGAGTAGGCGCGCGGCGTAGAGCGACCTGGAGCGGTGGACTATGAACGAGAGGGCGTCCACCGGCTCGGCGTGCAGCATGATCTCTATCTTGACCATGTCCGAGGCCCTGTAATCCTCCGGCTCGTAGTCGAACGAAGCGTAGCCCTTGGACACGGACTTGAGCTTGTCGTAGAAGTCGAGGATTATCTCGCTCAGCGGCAGGAAATACTCTATTATGACCCTGGTCGTGGAGATGTACTCTATCTTCACGTGCTCGCCGCGCTTCTCCTTGAGGAGGTTCATGACCCCCTCCATGTATTCCATGGGGGCTATGATGTCGGCGCGGACATAAGGCTCCATCACCTCTATCACGTCGCCGTAATGCGGGAAGTCCGCCGGGTTGTTCACCTCGGTGTGCTTCGTCTCCCTGGAGGCGGAATGGACCTTGCTCTTGACCTTGTAGATGACGTTGGGATTGGTGGCGATAAGCGGGATGTCGAACTCGCGCTCTATGCGCTCGCGGATGATGTCGAGGTGCAGCAGGCCCATGAAGCCGATGCGGAAGCCGAAGCCCAGCGCCTTGGAGGTCTCGCCCTGGTAATTGAAAGAGGAGTCGGTGAGGCTCAGCTTCTCCAGGGCGGCCTTGAGCGCGGTGTAGTCGGTGGTATTGACCGGGTAGAACCCGGCGAAGACGACGGGGTTCACGTCCTTGTAGCCGGGCAGCGGCGCGTCTATCGGGCGGGCCTTCTCAAAGATGGTGTCGCCCATCTTTATCTCGTGTATGTCCCTGATGCCGGTGACGATATAGCCGACCTCGCCCGCGGCGATGGAGCCGGATTTCTCCATCTTGGGATTAAGGTAGCCGACCTCCTCCACCTTGTAGGCGGAGCCGGTGGAGTGGAAAGAGACCTGCATGCCGGGCCGGAATTCGCCGTCCACGACGCGGGTGTAGATAATGACGCCCTTATAGACGTCGTAATGCGAATCGAAGACCAGCGCCTTGAGCGGCTTATCGGGGGAGCCGGCAGGCGGCGGTATCTCCTTTATGACCCGCTCCAGCACTTCGCGGGCGCCGCGACCGTCCTTGGCGCTTATGCGGGAGGAGTCGGCGGGGTCCCTGAGCACCTCCCAGATCTGCTCCTCCACCGCGTCGGGATCGGCGTGCTCCAGGTCGATCTTATTGATGACGGGAATTATCGTAAGGCCCAGCGACTGCGCCAGGTGCGCGTGGGCCAGCGTCTGGGCCTCCACGCCCTGCGAGCCGTCGACCAGGAGGATGGCGCCCTCGCAGGCGGCCATCGCGCGGGAGACCTCGTAGGAGAAATCCACGTGGCCGGGGGTGTCGATGAGGTTGAGGACATACTCCTCGCCGTCGGCCTCGCTGACGTAGCGCATCCGCACGGCCTTGGCCTTTATCGTGATGCCGCGCTCGCGCTCGAGCTCCATGCCGTCGAGGAACTGCTCCTTCATCTGGCGGTCCGGGACCGTCCGGGTGAGCTGTATGAAGCGGTCGGCGAGCGTGGATTTGCCGTGGTCGATGTGGGCGATGATGGAGAAATTCCTGATGCGCATAAAGTTGCCTTAAGAATGCTTCTTGAGCTCCTCCTCGATGACCTTGCGTATCTCTTCCGAACTCGCGAGGCTGAGCAGGTGCTGCGAGACCTGGGAGAAGCGCTCGAAATTCATGGAGCGGACAGAATGCTTGACCCTGAGGTAAAGCTTGGGCGGCACCGAAAGCATATCCACTCCCAGCCCGGCCAGGACCGGGATGGCCCAGGCGTCGGAGGCCATCTCTCCGCAGACGCTTACCGGCTTGCCCTTCTTGTGCGCGGTCTGCACCACCAGGTTGATGAGCCGCAGCACGGCCGGGTGATACGGGTCGTAGAGCTCGGAGACGTACTGGTTGATGCGGTCCACGGCCAGCGTGTACTGGACCAGGTCGTTGGTGCCGATGGAGACGAAGTCTATCTCGCTGAGCAGGGAATCCAGTATGATCGCGGCGGCCGGGATCTCTATCATCACGCCTATCTCGGCGTCCTTCCTGAACTCGCGCCCCTCTTCCTGGAGTTCGGCCACCGCCTCGGCGGCCAGCCGCTTGACCGACTGCAGCTCCTCCAGCGAGGAGAGCATGGGGATCATGATCTTGACGTTGCCCTCGGTATTGGCGCGGTAGATGGCCCGCAGCTGGGTCCTGAGCAGGTCCGGATATTTGAGGAACAGCCGTATGCCGCGGAAGCCCATGAAGGGGTTGGTCTCGTCCTTGAGCCCCTTGATGCCCAGTTGGGTGGCGCGGTCGCCGCCGATATCCGCCGTGCGGATGGTGACGGGCGCGCCCGCCGCGGCCTTCGCTACGGCGGCATACGCCGCCGTCTGCTCATCCTCGGTCGGGATGCTCTCCCGGTTCATGTAGAGGAACTCGGTCCTGAAAAGGCCGACGCCCTCCGCCTTGGCCGCGTTCATCTCGGCCGTGTCTTCGGGGGAATCCAGGTTCACCATCAGGCCCAGCTTGTGGCCGTCCCGGGTGGTGGCCGGCAGGCCGCGCAGGCGGTGGAAGAAATGCTCCTGCTTCTGCAGCTCCTCGCGCCGCTTGCGGTAGCTGTCGATGAGGTCCTGCGTCGGGGAGATGATGACCAGGCCCTTCTCGCCGTCCACTATGATAGTGTCGCCGCTAGCCACCTGGCGGCTGATGTCGGACAGTCCGACCACGGCCGGCATGCCCATGCTCTGGGCGAAGATGGCGGTGTGGCTGGACTTGGAGCCGAGGTCCATGCAGAACCCGAGCACCTTGCTGGTCTCGCGGATATGCAGCGTGTCCGACGGGTAGAGGCTGTGCGCGACCAGGACGACGTGCTCCTTGAGGTCCTTGAGCGAGACCTTCTCGCGGCTGACCAGGTTGGAGAGTATCTTCTTGCCCACGTCGAAGACGTCGTGCTTGCGCTCGTGGAAGAACTCGTCGTCTATCTTCTCGAACTGCTGCTCCGCCTGGTCCAGGACGACAGAGAGCGCGAACTCGGCGTTGTAGAACTTGGACGCGATGAGCTTGGGGACCTCCCTGGTTATCAGGGGGTCCTGCAGTATCAGGTGGTGGGAATCTATCAGCTTGGCGTGCTGCCGGCCCAGAACGTGGAGGATCTTGGTGCGCAGGGCGTCCAGGTCCGCCTTGGTCTTATCCAGCGCGTCCTTGAAGCGCTTGACCTCCAGCTTGACCTTGTCCCTGGGGACCTCCTTCTGCTCGACGAGGATATTATCCTCGGCCATCAGGTAGGCCTTGCCTATGGCTATGCCCAGGCTCGCCGCGACTCCTTTTTTTATAAGCATAATCCGGTTCCCGTCCCCCTCACTCCTCCTCGAATTTCCTGGCGAAGACGTCCTCTATGGCGGCCACCGCCTCTTTCTCGTCGGGCCCGCTGGCGGTCACCGTTATGACCGTGTTCCGGCCCGCCGCCAGCGTCATGATGCCCATGATGCTCTTGGCGTTGACTTCCATGCCGTCCTTGATTATCCTAACGTCGCTCTGGAAGCGCCCCGCCGTGTTGGCGATCATTCCGGCCGGCCTGGCGTGTATACCCAGCGTGTTGACGACCCTGATGTCTTTCTTTGTCATAACGGCCCCTACGCTCCGCGCATCCAGTTTAATATACCGAGCGCGGCCCAGCCCGAGACGGAAAAAACAAAAACGGCCGAAACGGTGAAAAGCATGGACTTGCCCGCGCGCCGGGCCGCCCGCTGCGCGGCGAAGGCCAGCACCGGCACCGCCAGCCGCGCCCAGAAGCCCGCCGAGGAAGGCGCCTCAGGCCGGAGCAGGAGGACGAGCGAGGCGGCTATGCAGGCGGCGCAGACGACCAGGCCCGCCAGGCTGAGCCTCTTGATGAGGCGGGACCAGTCGAAGGCGTCCAGGCCGCAGGAGCTCGAGCCCCCGCAGGCGTAGCCCACGGCCAGCCCCGTCCAGCGCATATAGAGGGCGACCGCCGAATAAAAGATCACGGAAACCGCCGGGCCGGAGAAGAGCACCCAGGCCGGGATGCCGGAGCAGTCTCCCGGGATTATCCAGCAGGTCATCCCGGCGGCCAGCCAGACCAGCATGCAGACCTCCGCGGTCAGCGGCCGCAGCCTGCCCCAGAATATCCGGTCGCCGATGGACGCCAGAGAGGACGCGAGAGCCTGGCGCACGTTCATGATGCGCTCCGCGGCCGCGGCCCCGCCTCCTTCCGCCGCGGCCCGTTCCTCCATCCTGGCGATATTGCCGAGTATGAACCCCGCCATGTACGGCTGCGTATTGAAAGTGGCGGCGTGGCGCGCGGCGGCGGCGGCTAATTTCTCCGGCTCGGGCCAGGCCCTGCGCAGCGCCGGCGCGAGCGCGAAGACGAAGCCGATGTTCTGCATGCGCTGGTAGTTCCAGCCGGCCTGTATAAGCAGGGAGCGCAGGAACATGGACAACCGCAGGCTGAAGTCCAGCCCGCCGCCCTCATCCTTCTTCTCCCTGCCTTCTTCCATCACCGTGAATATCCTTTCACCCTCGCTATTTTAGAGTCTGCGTCCTGAACCTGAAATAAAGCGCGCTCAGGCCCAGCCAGGGCATGAAGCCGTAGGCGAATTCGGACGGCCGCGCCAGCGGGCCGGGATCGAAGCCGGCCGCGCGCACCGCCAGTATAAGTCCCGCCAGGAGCGACACGTACACGAAAACGGCCGCGGCCTCCATGGCGAGCGAGGCGCCGATCCAGCGCCCGAAAGCCGGGCGGCCGGCGGAGAGGGCCCTGTCGATAGCGGCGTTCCAGCCGGAGCGCGCGGTCCTGAGCCTGAATTCGGCCCCCGAGTAAAAGTGTCCCGCGGCGAGCCCGGTAAAAAAAGCCAGCCCTGGATTCATCGCGCCCGAGGACAGGGCCAGCACGCCCACGGCGGAGGCGGCTATGCCGTTCGGCGGCAGCGTGCCCCCCATCGGCATGTACTCGGAATAGATGAGCTCCGTGAGCAGGCCCAGCTTGGCGGCTTCCACCGGGCAGCCGTTGATGAGGCCGAAGATCAGCGAGGCGAAGACCGGGCGCGAGACCATGGACTGCAGCGCCTGGACATTGTCCAGCTGAAGAAGTCCCGCCGCGGCGGCGGTGGCCAGGAACAGGAAGGGGTCCATGCGGGGCCGGGCCGGCGGAGCCGGTCAGGCGATGGCCTCCATCAGGTCGAAAGGCTTGTCCGAAGGCACGCCGCGGCCCTCCAGCTTTATGCCGGCGGCGGCCAGTTTCTTCAGGTCGGCGCAGTCCTCGTCGCTGAGGAAGATAGCCTTGCCTATGGACATATTGCGGCCGGCGGAATAATGCATGCCGCCTATGTTCACGGAGGCCGGCCTGACGCCGCGGTCCAGGAGGGCGGCCATCTCGCGTATCCCGGGGATCAGCACCAGGGTACTGCGGTCGGAGGCCCCGGCCCTGATATAGGCGGCCGCCGCGTCCAGCCTCATGATCTTCAGGTCCACTCCCTCGGGAACGGCGAAGCGCATCAGCAGCTGCCGCGTCTCGTCGCCCTCTATCTCGTCGGAGGCCACCACTATCTCACCGACACCGAGATGCGGGACCCATGATTCCACGACCTGTCCGTGTATGAGGCGGTCGTCCACCCTGAAAAGAGATACGGGCATCAGGCTCCTCCCTTGCGGGCGGCGAGCAGGCTCTTGACGTCGCAGATGGCCTTCCTGCCGTCCTCCATGATCTTGGCGGTCAGCCCGGCGAAAGGCAGCGAGCCCCGGTAAGCGAAGGCCGAGATCATCATGTTAATGTTCACGCCGCAGATCACGGCGCTCTTCTCTATTCCCGCGGCGACGGGGAAGACCACGTTCATCGGGGTGCCGCCGGGCATATCCACCAGGAACACCAGGCCCTCCGGGTTGGCGCAATCGCGCGCGGCCTCTTCCACCAGCTCCCTGGCCTTGTCGAGGGAAGTCCTCGGCGAGACGCTGACATTGCGCAGCGCCTCTTCCTGGGCGCCGACTATGGTCTCGGCCGCCTCGATGAGATAGGCGCCGAATTCTCCGTGGGTGACGACTACTATGCTTATCATTCTATTTGCGTATGTCCCGGTGATGCTCGGACACGGACAGCCCGGACCCGTTCAGTTCTCCGGCCAGCGCGTGCGCCATGAAGACGCTGCGGTGGCGGCCGCCGGTGCAGCCTATCGCTATGGTCAGGTAGGACTTGCCCTCTTTTACGTAGAGCGGCACCAGGCGTTTTATCTGGGCCATATAGTCCCGCATGAAGGTCTTGAGCACCGGCTTGGAGCGCAGGTAGTCGCCTACCGGCTTGTCGAGCCCGGTGCGCTTCTTGAACCTGGGCACATAATTGGGATTGGGCAGGAAACGCATATCCATGACCAGGTCGGCGTCCAGCGGCAGGCCGTGCTTATAACCGAAGGACATGACGGAGATCTTCATCTCGCTGGAGCGCCGGAGCTCCAGGGCGGCGCTGATGATCTCCTTGAGCTCGCCCAGCGTCAGCCTGCTGGTGTCTATGACCTTGTCGGCGTTGGCCTTGATCCCGCTGAGCAGCCTGCGCTCCTCCTTCACGGCCTGGGAGATGTTCTTGCCCAGCGGGTGGCGGTGGCGGGTCTCGGAAAAGCGCTGCACCAGCGTGGCGTCGTCGGCGTCGAGAAAAATGGTCTTGTGTTCCACGCCGTGCTTTTTAAAGGCGTCGTAGGCCTCGGGGAAACCCTTTAGAAAGCGTCCCTCCCTCACGTCCAGGCCCAGCGCGGTCTGACGCAGGTGGCGGCTCGTCTTAAGCTGCTCCGCGAAACAGGGGATCAGCGCGACGGGCAGGTTGTCCACGCAGTAGAAGCCCAGGTCCTCGAAACATTTGAGGGCCTGGCTTTTGCCGGCGCCAGACATGCCGGTGACGATGAAGACCTTGGCTTTTTTCATTTTCCGTCCTTGCCGGACTTTACTCTTCCCCGGCCCGGGTTCATCTCCCTCATCAGGCTCTCGTTGAACTTCTTGGCGACGAAGTAGCCCTGGTTCTTGAGGCGCTGGTTGAGCGCGGCCACCTCGATGAGCACCGCCAGGTTGCGGCCGGGGGTGACCGGGAGCCTCAGCGAGGGGACCGGCACGTCCAGGATGCTTATCTCGGTGTTCTCGAGGCCCGTGCGGTCGTAGCCCTGAGTGTGAATTCCGCCGGCCACGCTCTCGAGCTTCACATGCATCTCCACCATCGACTGGTCGAGGATGGAACCCACCCCGAAGAGCAGTTCCACGTCGATGATGCCCAGGCCGCGGACTTCCATGTAATGCTGGATGTTCCTGGGCGAGCGGCCGACCAGCATGTAGCCGATGCGGCGCTTGATCTCCACCACGTCGTCGGCGATCATGATATGGCCGCGCTTGAGCAGTTCCAGCGCGCACTCCGACTTGCCGACGCCGGAATCGCCCTGTATCAGGACGCCCAGGCCGTAGACGCTGACCAGCACCCCGTGCACGTGCGCCACGGCGGCCAGCTTATCGTCGAGGAACATCGTCAGCTCGCGGATGAACGTGGACGTGTCGAACGTGGTGGTGAGCAGCGGGATGCCGGCCTTGCGGCAGGCCTTCCTGATGACCTCGAGCGGCTTGAGGCCGCCGGTCACTATGACGCAGGGGATGGCCGGTCGCGGCGCTCGCGGCACTCGCGCCACCGACTGCGGCGAATGCCTCCCTTTTCCGTCCGCGTTGCCGAACATCCTGGTGAGGTTGGCCTCTACTTCGCGCGCCGGCGCCTTGAGGCAGTAGGCGTACTCGCCCTGTCCTATTATCTGTATGCGCTCGGAGCGGAACTGCTCCATGTGGCCGGCGATGGCCAGGCCGGGACGGTTGATCTCGCTGACGGTGACGGCGCGGACGAGCTTCCCCGTCCCCGGTATGAGCCGGAGGCCGAAGATCCTGCCCTTAAGCTTGAGAAGGTCCTTGACCGTCAGCTCGCGCGAACCGGCCGCGGATCGCGGCGAATCCCCGCAAGGCGAGGACAAGCTCCGCCCTGTTCCGTCCCGTGATTCCCGCGCCATTTATCTCTTTACGGGCTGAAGGATGCCGTAGCTGGCGTCGAGGCGCTTGAAGACCACCTGGGTCTGTTTCGAGTCCTTGTCCACGAACATCCAGAAGTTGAAGCCGAGCTTCTCCATCTCGATGACGGCCTCTTCGCGGCGCATCGGCTTCACGGCGACGTCCTTGACCACGGAGAAGCGGATCTCGGGGCCGGCCAGGGCGGTCATCTCGCGCAGGTCGATGGCTTCCTGGGGGCGATGGTCGGAGCGGCGTTCCTTGTACTTCCTGATCTGCGACTCCGTTTTATCCATGACGCGGTCTATGGCGGTATAGAGGTCCGTGGCGGAGGCCGCGGCCTTTATGGTCTGGTGGCCTACGTGCACGACCACTTCGGCGGTGTGCAGCTTCTTCTCGACGGTGACTATGGCCTGCGCCCAGACTATGTTCTCGACATATTCCTGGAGCTTGGCGAACTTGCTCTCGATGAATTCCTTTATCGGCTGGGTGAGCCTTATCTTCCTGGCTACTATGTGGACTCTCATCTTGTTTCTCCTTGGCGCTTCCGGGACACCCTGCGCATGGCGTCCCGTTATATAGAGATTAAATCAATTTGAACCCCGTCTATCAAGGGTCGAACGCCGCTATCACGTAATGAGTGCTTTGCGGGACTACCGCCTCAAACCAGGCGAATTCCGCGTCTACATTCTTTAGTTCAAGTTTCCCGCGTTCCCAGCCGTCCAGTGTGCGGTACAGGAATACTATTTTCACAGGCTCCGCCGTCCTTTTTGATTCCAGCCTGAACGTGATCTCGCCCTGTATATTGCCCGGCACATCCACCAGCTGAAGCGAAGAGCGGACTTTAAGCCCGCCCGGAAGCGTGGCGGAGAGTTTCTCCGGAAGTTCCCCTTCCGCCACGATGAAAGCGGCCGGAGGTTCTCCGCGGGTCAGGATCCTGAAACTCAGGTTCGGCGCCGGAGAATCCGGCGAAATCCCGTCCAGCCGGTATTGCACTCCCGACGGAGACAGTCTGAGCGCCATGGCGGTCACCGCGTAAGCGTGAAGCCTGGCCGCCGTCAGGCGCTCCGAAGCCGGCACCGTATCGCGGACCGTCCTGAGTTTCGGGCGCTCTTTCCCGCCGAACCTGAACGAAATGGAGAAGCGGTGCGAATTGCCCATATTGCCGAACGGGGTGAAAGCGTAATCGAAAGAAAGTCTCTCCAGGGCCAGGCCCATGCCGGCCGAGAAACCCGACCAGGCGCCGAGTTCGTTGCCGTGCAGGCGGTAGCGGTAGCCGGCGCGCAGGGCCAGCCGGGCGGCGAGCTGCTGCTCGAGGCCTAAGGCGAAGAACGGGTAATTATCCACGGGTTTGGAAACGTCGAAGCTCAGCAGGGCGCCTGTTTCAGGAATGCGGTGGCTCAGGCCGGCGCGCAGCGTGAGGGGAAGATCGTACCTTCTGGAAACGAACTTCACCCCGGGCCCCATATTCTGCACCGCGGCCCCGGCGGTAAAAAGCCGCCCGCCCAGCCAGTTAAAAGAACGCGTCACGCCCAGGTCCAGCGCCGCGGTGGAACCGGATTCGTCGTCTATGGTCTGGCTGATGAACTTGACGGCGCCGCCGACACCGGTATCGGCGTTATAGGCATAGCCGTAGCCCAGCGAAAAAGCCAGGTCATAGGCCCTGAAAGTCCCCTCCACCGGAGAAACGGGATAAAGGGGATCGCTTTCGTAGCGGCCGCTGCGCCGCTCCAGGTCTTTCGGCGTGTGAAAATAGTTGAGCCCGAGCGCCCAGGTCCCTTTTTTCAGCGCCGGGGAACGCAGGAACCGCAGTTTCTCCCCCTCCATCGTATAGACCAGCATCTCCTGCCCCAGCTCCTGAAAATACTCGTTATGCGTGAAGCTCGCGTGGCGGTCTTTCAGGACGGCCAGCCCGGCCGGATTCCAGAAAACGGCGTATGGATCGCCGGCTACCGCCGTGAAAGCCCCGCCCATGGAAACGGCGCGCGCGCCGGCGCCTATCTTGAGAAAGGCCGCCGAAGTGGAACCCGCGTCGGGGTGGATCTTCGCTGCGTGGGCGGAAAGGCTAAAGGCTAAAGGATAAAGGATAAAGGTTAAGAACACGGGAATAAAGAATCGTGACCCAAAAACTCTTTTGGGGCTTTGTTCTGATTTTCTCAACTGGCGGACATTCTTCATAAATCTTCTCTATCTCCGTCCCTTAGCCTTTCCCCTAATGTATTACCGCCAGTTTCTTGGTGACGGTCTTGGCGCCGGAAGCGCTTTCCGCCCTGACCCTGTAGACATAGACCCCGCTGGCTATCTTCCTTATGTCCCAGGCTATTTCCGAAGTCAGGCCCGCCGGGCAGTTAGGCCTGGAAAGCGCGGCCACCTTCTCTCCCGCCGCGTTATAAACGTCTATCGAAACGGAGGCCTTATCCGAGAGGTGGAACTTGAAGGTCAGCGAGTCGCCCCTGGCCGGATTGGGATAGGTATAGACCGCTCCCGCCGTCATGAGCGCGCCCGAAGGCACATACTGCATGATGCCGAACACCGAGAAAGAATCGGTCTCGGCCCGCACTTTGTTCGCTCCGGACAGAACTTCCGAGGTGTCGAGCAGCCTCCATTCCGGACCCGCGAGCTTGTATATCCTCAGGTTCTCCTCGTCCAGCCCGGCTATATCCGCGTCGGTGTAGGGCAGTGTGATTGCGGCCTTTCCTGTCAGCTTCGTGCCGGGATTCTCGAATTTTATCTCGTAGACCACGCCGGTGGGCCGGACCTGGGTGTTCGCCTTCACGGATAGCGGCTGGTACGTGGCGGGGTTCAGCCGCGTGACCATTATATTGTCGTTCTGGTTGACGGCATTGCGCGGTATGTTTACCTCCATGCCGTCGGCCAGCCGCACCGAGCCGCCCTGCGCGGCGTCGAAGAAACGCCAGTTATCGGCTGAAATCCCGGCCGCTTCAGCCGACGGCACGGAATTATTGCTACTGTCGAAAGCCGTCACGATATAATAGAACTTCAGATTTACCGGCGCGGCCGCGTCCAGGTAGCCGGTCTCCCCGGCGGCGGTCAGGGCATAAGGCGCGCTGGAAATATACTGGCCGGCGGCCTGGCTCCTGTAAACCTTGTAGCCGTAAACGTCGTTTGCCCCCGCGCCGTCGTCCGGGGAGCGGGTCCAGCCCAGCGTCAGCCGGCCGCCACGATCCCCCGGGGTGTCGGAAACCGTCAGCCCGGAAGGCGCGCCCGGCGCTATAACATCAAGCGTGGCCCAGGCCGCGGCCGTAGCGGGAGCCGTACTGAAATTCGGGATATCGTCGGCTGTTTTTATCGCAAAATAGTACGTTACGCCGCCGAAAAGGCCTGTCACCGTCTCGGTTTCGGCCGTGCCGGCGGCCCCGGTTACCGCTCTGGAACTTTTCCACAGGACCGCGCCGTCAAAATTGCCGGTCCAGTCAAAAGCGGAGTCTGTTGAATGCCTTATGATGTAGTAGGCTGCCGTACCCACATTACCGTCGTCTCCCGGCGCGGTCCAGGTTAAAACGATATCGCCGCCTTTTGCGCCCTGCGCCGTCTTCAAATCCATTATCGCCGCCGGGGGGATAGTGTCGCCCGACGGATTATCGTTTACCGAAGCGGCCGAGGCCCGGTTTGAATCAAGCGATTCCACATAACCGTCATAAGCCCTGAGCAGGTAGGTGAAGAGTACGCCGGTCGGCGCGGCCGGATCAATGAAAGAAACCGTGGTTGAACTGACTTCGGAAAGAAGGCTGAAAACACCGTACGTACTTCTGTATATCCTGTAGCCGCTTACCCCCATGGAAGCCGACGGCGTCCAGTCAAGCCGGAGCTTATTGCCGGCGTCATTGAGCACGTCGGCGGCCGTCAGACCGGTGGGCGGCAGCGGCGGATAATTGACTCTGACGGTGGCCAGCGCGAAATTATCCTGCTGGGATGGAAAAACATTAAGCCTGATAGTGTAGAGCCCGTTGGGAGAACTCTGTGTGCCCCAGTAGCCGAGTATACCGTTCTCAATTTCTGTGGTGGCCGCCGCCGAGCTTATGAAAGTCCAGGTGGAGGGATCCACGCCAGTGCCATATTCCAGACTATAGCCGGTGAGTGCCGGATTTCTGATATAGCCTCTTATGGTTATAGTGTCCTTAATCAGTTCATACTCCCGGGGGGCTGAAATAGCGGCGATCTTAGCGGCTTTGTAGGCCCAGAGCCTCCCGCCCATAGTTCCTATAAAAACATGGCCGTTGGACACGGCGGGAGAGGAGTGGGAGGAAGAAGGCAATATTATTTCCTGCAGGACGGCTCCCGAACTGCTCACTGCGACAAGCCGTCCGTCCGCTGTCCCTGCGTAAATAACGGCGCCGGCCATGGCCGGGGAGGATGGCATGCCGAACACGGAGGTATTTCCCAGCACGGGAGCGCTTGAAATGAAGCCCAGACTGTCCGAATCCAGGCAGTACAGGGTATGGGGAGAGTTGCCGGCGGAATAGTATATCCGGTTCCCGGTGAGAACAGGTGAGGCCGTTTCCATCAGGCCGGAACCCGCCGAGTAAGGCTCGTATTTGCCAAGCGGACCTCCGGTCGGGGGATCCAGTTTATACAACTCCCCCGTATTGCCGGAAGGGACCGCGTATACCGCCAGGCTGGAAACGGCCGCCGTCATTACGCCGAAAGTTCCCACGGTCTGCCCCAAAGAGCCCCATTTCCCGGAGCGGGATTCCATGTCCAGGGCGTACATTCTCCCGTCGTTAGAACCGAAAAAGACCCCGCTCCCGTCGGTAGCGGGCGTTGAATCTACGGGCTGGTTGGCCTTGTATTCCCAGAGAAACGTTCCGGTAGTGGAATCAAACACCTTCAGCCTGTTGCCCGGCGCGCCCGTTCCGGCATAAACTTTCCCGCCGAAAACAAGCGGGGAAGAGATCGAAGGGGCGCCGAGAGGCGCCCGCCACAGGAGGCCGCCGCTCTGCCTGTTGAACGCGTATAAATTACCGTCCCTGCTGGTGACATAAACTGTGCCGCTGGAAACCGCGGGACTCGCGTCTATCCAGCCGTCGGTGGAATAATCCCAGAGCAGTTGCCCTGTTCCGGCGTCCAAAGCGTACAGGCTTCCCGACCTCGCCCCGACATAAACTATCCCCTCATATACTGCCGGTGAAGAGACCACATCCCCCTGTATCTGGAAATCCCATGCGGGGCTTAGCGGCGGAGCCGCCTGCTCCCTCGCGTAGCCGGTCCGCCGCTCGTTGCCCCGGAACATCGGCCAATCCGCCGCAGAAGAAAGGCTAAAGGCGAAAGCGATAAATAAAGGGGACAGGCTACTTTTCATACCTCTTGCTCCTTTCTCGGCCTACCCTTTGGGTTCAAGGTTGATTCTAATCCAAGTTCCTTGCACACCTGCATCTGCCACTCAGAGTTCCCATAAGGAGACTGCCTTATTACACTCTGTCTAACCTTCTCAATCTCCTTTAAGGTTAAAGGCTCATCAACATACCTTTCCCAATCTCCCGGCAATTCTATTGGAATCTCATCCAGCAAAATATTTCTCTTCTCTCCTATCCTCTCTTTATGTGATGACCATGCCCATTCTTTAGCAGAGCCTACCAATCCGGCCCTTTTGGGATTTCCTTCAACATATCTCAAGGCCATTAGCAAATGTTCATCTCTCTGTATGATGAAGCTCTTAAATCGCCCCTGCCATATATGACCACTACTTCCGTAGTGTCGGTGATAACGCCGGACATGACTCGTCATCAACCACTGCATCCATCTGCTTAGCTCATCTCCTCGCTCTGGCGTTAGAACCATATGAAAATGGTTTGGCATCAAACAGTATGCGAATATCTTTACAGGATATCTTGCTTTTGCTTTCTTTATGATCTCTATGAATGCCTCATAATCCCTGTCCTTGTGAAAAACTTCCTGCCTTCCATTACCTCTGTTGATAATGTGACATATGGATCTGTCAGTTAGTCCTCTAACAACTCTCGGCATTGCTTATGTCCATCCTTTACATTAAAAGTAGCCTGTCCCCTTTTTTTTACTCTATCGCCAGCATGTAGGTTTTTCCGTCGCTGGCGCCGACTAGCAGGACATCCTGTCCGGCAGTCATTATTTCCAGCATCAGTTCACCCTTCACCGCGCCGCCAAGGGAAACCGGCCAGCCGTTCCTTAAACCCCCGGTATTGGCGTCGAGCGCGTACATATAGCCGTCAAGCGTTCCGAAATAAACGAAGCCGCCGAATACTACCGGCATCGTTCTTATGGCGCCCTGGGCCTGGTATTTCCAGATAAAGACGCCGCTGGAAGCGTCAACTTTATAAAGAGTTCCGCTATCGTCGCCGAAAAACGCGTATTTCTTACCCAGCATGGTGGCTATCCATGGAGACGAATGAATGGGGCTAAGCGGACTGGTGGTAAAATCGGCCCAGTTCGCCGGCAGCGTGTTCAGGTTGGCCGCCGTTCTTGCATAGAGTTTGCCGTCGGTGGAGGTCGCATAGAGATTATTATTCGCGCCGCCCCAGCCCGCGTCCACGAACGGGGAGGACCTGACGGCGGCGCCGGTGGTAAAGCCGTCCGCCTGGACCGTGCCGTCCGCTGTTTTGATCCTGACCACCTTGCCGTTCTCAAGTCCCACCCAGCCGGAATTCACCCCCGGCGTATAATCGTCCAGGGAAAGCGTGCCGGATACGGCCGCGTTTATTCCGGCGTCGAAAAGCCAGCCGGCGCAGTCCAGGCCGTCGGCTTTATTCACGCACCAGGTCCTGTTGTTCGACGCCCCGAAATAAACCCTGGTTCCGGACGTTACAATACCCGAGCGTATCTGCGCGCCAAGGCTTCTCTTCCAGGTCTGGGCGACGCCCGTATTATTGTCCCTGATTTTATAGACGTCGCCGTTATCGTCGGCGAAATATATAAAAACCCCGCCGCCCTCCTCTTCAACCCACGGCGCGGACCGGATCGGAGACAGCGGCGAAGTTTCAAATGTCCATTTCAATCCCCCGCTGTAATTAAACGCCCTCACGCGCCCGTCTATTCCCATGGAATAATAAGCCGAAGTGCTCAAAGCGGGACCGCTGTAACCGCCGATGACGGTTTCAACACCGGCCGCAACCCCGGCATCATAAGGCCAGCTTGTTCCGGCCGGCGGTTTTGCCGGGGTGATTATCGTGGAAGAGGCCGTCTGCACCTGGGAAGAAGCGCCGGTGTCCTGCGGCTGATCGCTGGGCCCGTCCTGCACGACCATGTCGGACTGCGGTTGGAAGGCTATCCTGAAAGTGTTCGGGGTCTGGGCCGCACCGTTCGGCTGTATCTGCGCCACTATAAAGAATGTCCCTGTGGAAAAAGCGGTTATTGAAGAGTTCGCGCTGCCCGGAGAAGGGACCGGGATCAGCTGAACGCCATTCGCGTCCAGGGAAATTGAGCCGCTGGCCACATAGGCTATGGTGCCTATGTCTATGCCTGACTCGTATATGCCTGTGGAGCCCGAAACGGAATCTCTGGCGATCATAATGGCGCTGAACATATTCTGCGCCTGGAGAGTGGTCAGCGCACCCAGATTAGAGTCCAGCAATTTAACGGCGACCGTGGCTATTTCAACTGAATTGTAGCCCGAAGGACTGTTATTTGAAACCGTGAACCTGATAATATCGTCCCTGACGCTTTCATTGATCCTTCGCGGTGAACTGTCATGCGCGTACGTAGTGTGGATGCTGGAGTCATAGGTTACCGTGGCCAGCGTTATCTGCGGGGCCGAGGCCGTGCCGGTGTCGGTGTTCAGGATAAGCCTGTAAACGGCGTTATGGACGAGGGGACGGCCGTCCTGGTCGTTAAACGAAACTCCTATCTGCACCGTGGACTGCGCGGAGAGGGCGGCCAGATTAAACCCGATATCGCCCAGCCTGTATATATGGGGCGAATAATTATCGGCGGAGCCGCCGGTACGGATAAATACCAGGTTATCCGCGGTCCCGCCGGAGGAATCGGCGCCGAGCGTCAGCCGCAGCGGGAATTTCCGCGGCAGTATCTGGTTGCCCGCCGGATATGAAAGCGTATTAACCGCGCCGGAGCCGGCGCCGTTATTTCTGGACATCGGCGTGGCGGCGGACATGGCGGCGAAATCATTGGCATCGGAGCCTGTATCCGCTCCTTCGGAAGGCCGCCGGCCTATGGAATTGGCGGCGCCGGCAGGGGCGACATCGGCGGCGGCTACAACCCCGGCTTTGTAATTATACAGGCTGTAACTGGTCCCGCTCTGCCAGGTTACTCTGTCCACAGTCTGGCCGGCTGGGTTTTCCAGCGCCAGGTAATCTCCGGCGGCGGCGAGCCCAGCGGTACCGAAGGCGGACTGCCAGGACAGCAGATCATCGCTGACGGAAGAGAATGCCAGCAGGGAATAGTTCCCGGCGTATATATTACGCGTAAACCGGAATCTTACCGCATTGAAATTCCTGAGCGAATAGCCGGAGAGCGCGGGCGTGGATTGGCCGGTATTGTAAAGCTCGACGAACTCCGAAGAAAGCGTCCCGTAGGCGATTTCATTGAGCTTGACCGGGTGGGTGGTTATGGCATTGGCGTAGTTTCTGGTCGGCGTCGGGTCCACCTCAAAGAAATCGGCGTTACCGTCCGCTATCCTGGCGAAGGACTGGCCGGAAGATAAGACCGGCCACTGCACCCTGTCTATGATGTTTCCGTTATTGTCCTTTAGTATCACATGGTAGCTCTGCGCGCCGTTAAGATCGGCCGACACAGGGGCCGTGAAATGGGCGTTCACGCTGCTCCTGTCCACACTGGCGCCGGTCCACACCGTCACTTCATTGCTGGGCAGGTCTATTGTGCCCTGGTTATAGACCAGCGTCCAGCCGGCCAGGCTGAAAGTGCTGGAGGTATTGTTATAGAACTCCACCCAGTCGTCGGCCGCGGCCGCGCCGGTGGGATAGACCTCGTTGATATAGACATTGGCGGTCTGCGGCAGGCTGGACGGCACATTGGAGATGGCTGAAGTACTGCCCGCCTTGTCGAATGTCTTCACGGCAAAATAGTGGGTCTTGCCGACCTCAAACCCATAGAGTACCCTGGACTCCGTGATCCCGGCGTTCTGCGGGACCCAGGTCTGCGCGTAAGTACTGGCCGAATCAAACAGCGCCGCTGTTATATTGTAAGTGGCAGACTTTATGATGTACCCGCCCTGCGTATTATTGTTTGCCGTTCCGTCGTCGCCGGGCGCCGGCCAATCCAGCTTTACCGAGCCCCTGACAGGGCCCGGGGAAGCCGCAAGCGCGGTGATATCAGACGGGACTTGCGTATCCTTGAGCACCTTGAAGGCGTCGGCCAGCGTGGAACTTGAGGCAGCCCAATCCCAGACGCGCACGGTGATATAATTGGTGCCGTGGGCCAGCAGGCCAAAGTTCACGCCCCAGTCGGCGGTATATGAATTCCCCACACTTGTACCGGATGAAATTATGGCATTGGCTATGGAATTCGTCCCGGTCCCGGCCGCCCCGGTCCAGGCCGAATAAGTGATGGACGAGATCTGCGCGCCGCCCGAGTCGGCGAAATCAACATTATATATGGCCCCGGCGTCGGATTTTCGCCAGGTCTGGTCAAAGCCCGCGGCAAGATTATTGATTATCGTAGGGGCCGTGGTGTCTTTTTTAACATAGAAAGCGTCCACTATGGCAACGGAGATATTGCCCACATTATCCAGCGCCCGCACTGACACGTATGACCAGCCCTGCGGCAGCAGGTTGAATGTACCAGCTGTCAGCGGCCAATTGGTGGTGTAGGAATCCAGGTTTATGCCCGTCACCTGGTCGGTCCAGTCCTGTATAAGTGTCCCGCCAAATCCCGTGGCCGTATGCAGTTTGGTCTGTATACGGGCCAGTCGCGAACCGCCGGAATCGGTGGCGTCCACATCGTAGGTTGCGCTGGCATTGCGCCAGTTATCATCGCCGGCCTGGTTGTCCGTAACGGTAGGCGGCACATTGTCATGGCGGTCAAAATCGGCGGCGGCAAACTCATAGTTATGGTCCGTCCCCTCCTGCTCGTGCAACTTATTGGACGAAGCGTCCGAGGCCGCCCAGGCCGTGCCGTTCCAGACCGTGCTCCTGACATCATTGGCTGTGTCCACGCCCAGGAAAGTTATATTATTGGTGTTCGGATCAGGTATCAGCGATGTCCAGGTTATACTGCCGGTGAAAACGGTATTACCGTTGGCCCCGGCCACCGACGGGCTGGCCGGGTTCCAGGTCCCGGCCGACCAGGTTATCCAGTCGAACCGGTTGTCGGTGGTTCCAAGGTCATCAATAGCCGCGATCAGCAGCTTGCCGGATTTGGACTCCCAGGCGCAGTCGGTCATCCTGTAGGCGGTACCGCTCATGGCCGTATCTTCGGCGGGCAGACCGGACCAGCCCTCAGTACCGGCCGGCCGCCAGACCGAAACATTCCAGTCAATATCTCCGTCCAGTGAGGTGAAGCCTATCCGGTTGGAAATCGGGTCCGAACAGAGCCGTATCCAGTTGGCGCCGGCCGCGGCGGCTATGGCCGGGCCGGCCGCAGCGGCGTCGGCCCAGGTCCCTGTGGAATACCATTTACGGTAACTGGTATTGGTTCCCTCGCCCCACAGCGCCAAAGCGTCGCCGGTCAAAGTCTCCCAGGCCGCGTCAAAACTTTCCCTTGTGGCTATGGAGGCCGTGAGCGTAAGATTGACATTGTCTATCCACGCCGAACCGTTCCAGACAGCGGCTGAAATATCGGAATTGGCGTCCAGGACAGTAAGCAGTATTCTGTTGGTGCCGGGCATCGCCTTAAGGCGCACCCAGTTGACGCTGCCTGTCAGAGAGGCCAGCGGCAGCGAAACCGGGTTAACCGCCCAGGCCGAGGCTGTGGCGGAATAGACCGCGTAAGTAATCGCACCGAGTGCGCCATTGTAATAGGCGACCATCATCCTGCCGCTGGCGTTTTCGGCGGCCAGATCAAACCGGCGTGTGAGAGAGCCGCCGGGCGTGGGCGCGGGAGAGGGCGTTATATCCGACCAGGTGGAAGCTCCGCCGTTCCACCTCAGGACTTTCATTGAATTGTCGGAATACAGCAGACCGGCCAGTTTTTGATTGGCCACCAGCGGCACGGATTTAAGAACCGACCAGCGTATTACGGAGCCGGTTATAAGGCTGTCGGCCTCGGCGCTCCAGTTGGGCGGGGCCCAGGTCTGATATTTAAGTGAGGAGGAAGCCGTGTCGCCATAAACCAGCATACCGGCGGCGGCCCCGGCTGGAGCGGCGGTGCCCACTATTACATTGGATATCGGGCCTATATTGCCGGCCTCGTCCACAGCTTTCAGGGCTATGGAATAGCTGGTTCCGGGGCTAAGTCCTTCCATAACCCTGGCCTCGGCCGAACCATAAACCAGCGGCACCCAGGTCTGGGTATAAGTGGAAACTTCCGGCGCGCTGAAATTAGATTCGGTCACAGGGAAAGTGGCATAACGCACTGTATAGCTGGTGGCCGTGCCGATATTGGGATCGCCGGACGCGCCATCGCCCGGCGCGGTCCAATAAAGCTTTATCTGACCCTGGAAATCGCCCTGCAGCCCGGAGAGATCGGAGACCGCTCCCGGCGGCGTCAGGTCCAGTCCGGCATAAGACGAGGTCATATTAGACAATGCGCCGATATTGCCGGCTTTGTCCACTGCCTTGACCGCGGCGTAATACGTGACGGACGCGGTGAGACCGGTTATAATAACGCCTTCGCCGGTACCGGAAATTTTCGGAACCAGCGTGGAGACGAATACCGACACGGAGTTGAAATTGGCGTCGTCGATGGCGCCGGTATTATAGCGTATCATGTAGTAGCTGGCCGAGCCGGTCAGCCCGTCGTCGCCGGGAGCGTTCCAGTAGACATTAAGCTTCCCTTCATCGGCGGCGGCTGACGGCGTGACGGCGGAAAGCGAGGATATGGCCGAGGGCGGCACGGTGTCTTTTAATATGTAGAACACGTCAACGGAGGTTGAGGAATAGTTCAGGGCGTCCCAGGCCGTGACGCTTATGTAGTTGGTCCCCGCGGCCAGCAGCGTGAAAGCCGCGTCAGTCAGTCCCCAGTCGGCGGTATAGGAAGCCCGCGGGGCGCCGCTGAATATCTGCGAGGAGACTATAACATTCGTCCCTGTTTTGCCCGCGCCGGTCCAGGCCTCATAAGCGGCGCTGGAAAGCCCTATACCGGCGTCCGCGAAATCCACGTTGAAAACAGGGCCGGGATTCAGCCGGTACCAGGTGGTGGCGCCGGTCTGCAGGTCGGTTATAACGGGGGGCGCGGTGTCTTTTTTGATGTAAAAAGCGTCCAGGTATTGCGAGGTGTTGCCGGCAAGGTCCCAGGCTGTTATTGAAATATAATTGAAGCCCTGCACAAGATTGCTGAAATCCGCCGGCCAGTCATTTGTATAAGTGAGCGCGCCGGTGGAAGTGAAAATCCGCGAAGAAACGATTACGGCGCTTCCCGTCTTGTTTGGACCGGTATAAGCGGCGTAAGCCGCGCTTGAAAGCCTTGAGCCGTAATCGGCGAAATCAACATTATACGGTGTGCCGGAAGCAGAGCGCCAGATATCGTCCCCGGACTGATTATCTATTATCGTCGGCGTGGTGGTGTCTTTCATTATATTGAAAGCGTCCGTCAGCGTGAACGAAGAGCCGGCATAGTCAAAGACCCGGACGGAAATATAGTTCGTGGCGCTATCGGCCAGGGAATTCCAGATCCCGGCCGTAAGCGCCCAGTCCGCGGTATACGAAGCCGCGTTAATACCGGCGATATTGTCAGTCCAATCGGGCGAGAACGGGGCGGCGCCGCCGGTAGACGTGGAAGCCCTGAGCTGGAATTTGGACAACAGCGAGCCGCCGGTGTCGGCGAAATCAACATTGTACAGCCCCGTGTTCGTATTGCGCCAGTCAAATTCCCCCGCCTGGTTGTCGACGGCGGAAGGCGGCGTGGTGTCCTTGAATATCCTGAAGGCGTCAATGAGCGTACCGGTGGAGCCGGCATTGTCCCAGGCCCTGACTGAAACATAGCTGGTCCCCTCCTGCAGCAGGGACCATTGACCGGCAGTCAGCGCCCAGTCGGAGAGATACGAAGAAGCGCCGATGTTTGCGGCGATATCGGCCCAGTCCGTTATCACGGTTCCGGTCTGCGCGGCCCCTGTCGTGATCTTGAGCTGATAAGCCGACAGCAGCGAGCCGCCGGAGTCCAGAGCATCCACATTGTAAAGCGTGCCGGAGGAATTGCGCCAGTTCAGATCGCCGCCCGCAACCCCGTTGACGAAACTCGGGGCTGTGGTGTCCTTGAGCACATAGAAAGGCTGGGAGCCGAAAGTCGTCATATTGCCGGCATTGTCGTAGACGCGCACGGAAATATAATTAGTCCCGCTCTGGAGCAGGTCCCAAACCCCAGTCGCCAGTTGCCAGTCACCAGTATAAGAAGCGGAATTTATGCCGGTGATATTGTCGGTCCAGTCCGGCGAGAAGGGGCCGCCCGTGCCGGTGTTCGTGGAGGCGCGGACCTGGAATTTACTTAACAGGGAATTGCCGGTGTCCGCGAAATCCACGTTATAGACGCCTGAATTGGAATTGCGCCAGACGGTATCGCCGGCCTGGTTGTCGGTCACAGAGGGCGCGGTAGTGTCCTTGAACACCCTGAAAGCGTCAGTCTCCGCTGTGATATTGCCGGCTATGTCGTAGACGCGCAGCGAGACATAGTTTGTGCCCTCCCGCAACAGATCCCAGTAACCGGCAGCCAGCGGCCAGTCATCGGTATAAGAGGCGGAATTTATACCGGTGAGGTTGTCGGCCCAGTCGGCAATCAATGTTCCGGTCTGCGCTGAACCTGTCGTAATCTTAACCTGAACCTTCTGCAATAGCGAACCGCCGGCGTCGGAGAAGTCCACGTTGTAAACCGTGCCGGAGGAATTACGCCAGGCTTGGTCGCCGCCGGGTATATTGTTTGTTATCACCGCCGGCACAGTATCCTTTTTTACATAGAAGGCATCCGCCAGAACGGCAAAATTCTGCGCCTGGTTGAAAACCCGTACCGAGACATAATTGGTGGCGGCGCTGAGCATGGAATCAAATACGGAGCCGGGCAGGCTCCAGTCAGCCGTATATGTGCCGGCGTTTATATTGGAAACCGCGGCGGTCCAATCCGCGGTGAAAGGTCCGGTATTGCCGGGCGCGGTGGAAGTCCTGACCTCCAGCCTGTCCAGAAGCGAGGAGCCGTTGGCCGAAGCGTCCACATCATAAAGCGTACCGACAGCATTGCGCCAGGCAGCGTCGCCGGCCTGATTGTCGGTTATGGTCACGCTCTGGGTGTCCTTCCTTATATAAAAGACATCGGAGAGCGTCCTGCTTGAGCCCGCATTGTCAAAGGCCCGCACTGAGATATAATTGGTGCCGCTGGGCAGCAGGTCCCAGAGCTCGGCGGTCAGCGCCCAGTCGGTGGTATAAGAAGCTGAGTTTATGCCCAGGACCAGGTCGGTCCAGTCAAAGAAGACCGTCCCGCTCTGGTTCTGGCCGCTGGAGGCTTTCACCTGGAATTTCTGCAACAGGGAACCGCCGGTATCGGCGAAATCCACATTATATGTCCCGGTGTTGGCTCCGCGCCAGGTATCGTCGCCCGGCTGATTATCTGTTATTGTCGGCGGCGTGGTGTCCTTGCGCACGGCGAAGACATCGGTCTGCGCGGCGGAGTTGGCCGCATTGTCATAAACCCGCACTGAAACATGGTTAGGGCCTTCCGGCATGGCGGCGAAGTCCAGCCCCCACGCCAGGGTATAATAAGTGGCGTTAATCGCGGTTATCCTGTCGGTCCAGTCCCAGACCGTAGTGCCGGTCTGCGTTGGGCCGGTGGTCACCTTGGTCTGGAACTTTGAGAGCCTCGCGCCGCCCAGATCGGCAAAGTCCACGTCAAAGACCGCGCCTGGGTCGGCGTTGAGCCAGACCGTGTCCGGCTGGTTGTCGGCTATGGAAGGATTGGTGACATCCTTGAGAATATAGAAGACGTCCGCCGCCGCGCGCGAGGAACCGAGAGCGTCCCAGGCCCGCACCGAGACATAGTTGGTGGCCGTTTCCGCAAGGGCGAAGAAATCCACGGCCCAGTCGGTCGTATAGGAGGCGTAGGACTGGCCGGTGAAGATATTCGTCCAGTCCTTTAGTACCGTACCC
The DNA here is from genome assembly GCA_009773155.1 of Elusimicrobiota bacterium. Taxonomy (GTDB): domain Bacteria; phylum Elusimicrobiota; class Elusimicrobia; order Elusimicrobiales; family UBA9959; genus UBA2231. Next base: position 37,947 of record WOVA01000005.1, on the reverse strand, counting down.
GCCCCGGTTGGCAGGGAGGTTATGCGGTATTGCGCCGTGCTGACCCCTATACCGGCATCGGCGAAGTCCACATTGTAAAGCGTCCCGCCGGCATTACGCCAGACATCGTCCCCGGCCTGATTATCCGTAATCGTAGGGGGGCTGGTGTCTTTCCTTATTATGAAGGCGTCGGCCGCCGTAGAGGAGAGATTCACCCTGTCAAAAGCCCGGACGGAAACATAGTTTAAGCCGTCCCTTGTGGCCGCGAAATCCACACCCCAGGCCGCGTCATATAATGCCAGCCCGTCCGGCGTATGGCTTATCACGGTCCAGTCTTTAAGCAAATCCCCGCCTCCGGCCGGCAGAGAGTTTATTCTGTATTGCACCGAGGTGAGTCCGCTGGAAAGGTCGCGGAAGTCCACGTCAAAGACCGCGCCGGGGTCGGTAATATACCAAGGCGTGGGGCTGGCCTGGTTATTGATGATTATGGGACTTGAAACATCCACCACAAATGTCCGCGTGGCGGTCCAGGCCGAATAATTGGAAGCCGCGTCCGCCGCCCTGACGCGCCAGTAATATATCCCGTCGGCTACGCTGCCAAACGAAGCCGATGAAACGACCGGCGAAGAAGAGTAGGCCACGGTCTGGAAATCAGCGTAAGTGGAGACCTGCAGCGCGTAGCCGGAGGTCCCGGAGCGCAGGTCGGTGGAATCGGTCCAGTCAAAAGAAACAGCGGAGGTGGAATACAGGGCCTTATCCGCCGGCGAGGAAAGGGCCGGCACCGAAGGCGGCGTGGTGTCCTTGAGCACGATGAAAACATCATTAAGCGCCGCGCTTTGGCCCAGCAGGTCATAGGCGCGCACCGAAGCGTAGTTGGTGACGGCCTCGGAAAGGGCGGCGAAGTCCACCGCCCAGTCGGCGGTATAGGCGGCCTGGCCGGGGGTCAGGGCGGCTATATTGGTCCAGTCCTTCAGCAGCGTCCCGGTCTGGCCCGCGTCGGACATGACTTTATACTGCACCGTGGCCAGGCCCGACAGCGAGTCCAGGAAATCCACATTATAAACCGTCCCCGCCGCGGCGCGCCAGACCAGGTCGCCGGGCTGGTTGTCGATTATGGTGGGCGCGGAGGTGTCTTTCTGCACATAGAAAGCATTGTCAAGGGTGGCCGAGCTGGGCACCAGGTCAAAAACCCGCACCGAGATGTGGTTGCGACCGGCGGCCAGGGCGGTGAAGACGCCGGCCGGTAAAGCCCAGTCGGTCGTATACCCCGCCGCGCCGATATTGACCACCACATCGGTCCAATCCGGATTATACGGCCCGCCGGAGGTATTGGTGGAGGCGCGGACCTGGAATTTATCCAGGTTCTGGCCGGACTGGGACTGGAAATCCACATTGTAAATCCCGGTATTGGCGGAGCGCCAGGCATCGTCGCCTGTCTGATTGTTTATAATGGCCGGGGCGGAGGCATTTTTGTATACGCTGAATACATCGGTTGAAACCATTACGCTCCCGGCGAAGTCGTAGGCCCTGACCGAGATATATGAGGTAGCCAGGTTGGTCAGCGCGGTGAAATTTACGGGCCAGTCGGTAGTATAAGCCGCCGATGAAATACCGGAAGCTATATTGGTCCAGGGTATCACTTCCCCTGTTGTAAAATTCGGCCCGGCCCAGGCGGTGTACTGCGCGTTATTGAGCAGCGAGCCGCCGGTATCAAAAAAGTCCACATTCATGGCGGAAACATCGGACTGCGTCTGCGCCAGCGCTATATTCGCCTGATTATCAGTTACGGTCGGGGTTGTGGTGTCCTTCCTGACATAAAACACGTCGTAGGAAGTCGCGCCCTGGGCCAGAACGTCAAAGACCCGGACGGTGATATAAGATGTTCCCTCGGGGAGCAAGCCCCAGTCGCCGGCGGTCAGCGGCCAGTTGGCGGTATAAGACGGCTGGTTCAGGTTCGTGAAAATATCGGTCCAGCCGGCAACCTTGGTTCCCGTCATTAAAGTTCCCGAACTGATGTAATACTGCGCCGTGGCCAGGCCCGACAGCAAGTCGCCGAAGTCCACATCATAAACCCCCGAATTGGAATTGCGCCAGATATTGTCGCCGGCCTGGTTATCGGTTATGGTCGGGGCGAAGGTGTCCTTGAGCACGGTGAAAGCGTCGGCGAGCGTTCTTGTCGTGCCCGCTATATCCCAGGCCCTGGCCGAGATGTAGTTAGTCCCGGCCGCGAGCAGGTTGAAGTTGACGGACCAGTCAAGCTGATAAGACGATGAGTTGACAGGTGGATTTGTTATATTCGTCCAGGGTATCGGATTCGCCCCAGTCTGCCCCGGGGCGGTCCAGGCCGAATACTGGAGGGTGTCCAGTTTTGAGAGCGCGTCCTCAAAGTCAATATTGTAAATCGCGCCGCCGTCGGTTTTGCGCCAGGAAAATTCACCCGGCTGGTTATCCGTTATGGTCGGGGCTATGGTATCTATCAGGACGGCATAGGTTGAAGTATATGCCGAGTAATTGCCCGCCTGGTCTTTGGCCCTGACGGCCCAGTAATGCGTGGCCGACAGGGAAAGAGACGCCGTGAACTGCGAGGCGGTTGGCGCGCCGGAGGAAGCGATGACGGAAGCGTCGTCGCGGGTAGAAACCAGTATCTCATAGCCCGAAATCCCGGATACGGCGTCGGAAGCGTCGGCCCAGTCAAAAAGCGGGGTCAGCGTGTTCCTGACGGCAAGGTCCGCCGGCGAAAGCAGCGCGGGTACGGAGGGGGCGGAGGTGTCTTTACGCACATAGAACGCGTCCGTCAGCGAGGAAACGTTGCCCGCATTGTCAAAGACCCGCACGGAAATGTAATTAGTCCCGCTCCGGAGCAGGTCCCAGATACCGGAGGTCAGTGGCCAGTCAAGTTGATAAGACGATAAGTTGATAAGCGTGACATTGTCGGTCCAATCTGGGCTGAATGGCCCGGCCGCGCCGGTGTTGGTGGAGGCGCGCACCTGGAACTTCGCCAGCAGCGAACCGCCGGAATCGGCGAAGTCCACATTATAAAGACCGGAGTTCGTATTGCGCCAAGTATTATCACCGGCCTGATTGTCGGTTATGCCCGGCAGCGTCACATCCTTGCGTATATAGAAAACATCCGACACCGTGGTGGTGGCCCCGGCCTTGTCCCAGACGCGCGCGGAAACATAGTTCGTCCCGTTTTCGGCCAGAGCCGCGAAATCCACGGACCAGTTTGCGGTATAGGCGGAAGCGTTTATACCGGCGGCTATGGTGGTCCAGTCCTTGAGGAGGCTGCCGCTCTGGCCGGGCCCGGAGGTTACTTTATACTGCGCCGTATCCAGCAGCGAGGTCCCGGCATCCTCAAAATCCACGTCGTAAAGCGTACCGGGGCCGTTGCGCCAGGCATCATCGCCGGCCTGGTTGTCTATCACGCGCGGGGCAATAGTAGACTTTTTTACATAGAAAACATCCGTCAGATTTTGCGTGAGTCCGGCATTGTCATAGACCCGCACCGAGACATAGTTCAGGCCGCTCTGCATGGCGTCAAATACCGCCGCCGGCAGAGCCCAGTCGGTGGTGTAGGTATTGGCATTTATGCCGGATATCACGGTGGTCCAGTCGGCTATAAGCGTCCCTGTCTGCAAAGCGCCGGTAGTGACCCTTACCTGGAACCAGGCCAGGGCCGAGCCGCCGGTATCGGCGAAGTCCACATTGTAAGTCCCGGTATTGGCGGCGCGCCAGGTGTCGTCCCCGCTCTGATTGTCGGTTATGGTCGGCGCAGATGTGTCTTTGCGCACATAAAAAGCGTCGGAAAGGGCAGTCTGGTTCTGCGCCCCGTCAAAAACTTTCACCGAAATATAAGAAGTTCCCTGGTTAAGCAATGTCCACTGGTCAAAGGTCAGGCCCCAATCCGTTGTATAAGAGTCCGAGTTTATGGCGGTGACCTTATCCGTCCAGTCCAGGACAACGGTCCCGGTCTGAGCCGCGCCCGTCGTTATCTTTAACTGGAATTTACTGAGCCGGGAGCCGCCGGAATCGCTGAAATCCACATTATAAATACCGGTATTGGCGGCTCTCCAAACGTCGTCGCCGGCCTGATTGTCGGTTATCGTCGGGGCGGTGACATCTTTCCTGACATAGAAAACGTCCAGTACCGTGGTCGTACTCTGCGCCCTGTCGGAGGCCCTGGCCGAGACATAATTGGTGCCGCCAGCGAGCAGGGCGAAGTCAACAGGCCAATCAAGTTGATAAGACGATGAGTTGACAGGTGGACTTGCGATATTGGCCCAGGGGATGAGGTTTGTCCCGCCCAGCCCCGGCGCGCTCCAGGCGGAGTATTCAACAGTATTGAGCAGCGAGCCGCCCGTGTCGGCGAAGTCCACATTGTAAACCGTGCCGGGGGAATTGCGCCAGACATCGTCGCCGGGCTGGTTGTCCACGACAGTAGGCGGGGCTGTATCTATAACTACAGCATAGGTGGAGGAATAAACCGAGTAATTGCCTGCATTGTCGCGGGCGCGCGCTTTCCAGTACCAGGCGGCCGACCCAAGTCCGGCGGCCTGGTACTGCGAAGCGGCCGGAGCGGCGCTGGCGGTGAAGACGGAGAAGAACGCGTCGGTGCCGATGTATATCTCATAACCGGACAACCCGCTAAGCGCGTCGGCCGCGTCGGTCCAGTCAAAGAGCGGTCCAGCCAAATTAGAGAACGCGCCGTCGGCCGGAGAGACAAGCGAAGGAGCGGATGGCGGCGCGGTGTCCTTACGCACATAGAAAACGTCGGCCAGCGTAGTTGTAGAGCCCGCATTGTCGGAAACCCGGACCGATACATAATTTGTGCCCGCCTGCAGCAGGCTGAAGGTTGAAGCTCCGAGGCTCCAATCCGGGGTATAAGAGGCGGAGTTAATGCCGGTTAATTGCGGGGTCCAGTCCAGTAACACAGTCCCCGTCTGCCCTGTACCTGTCGTTATCTTTATCTCAACCTGCTTTAACAGCGAGCCGCCGGAATCGGCGAAGTCCACATTATAAACCGCGGAATTGTCTTTGCGCCAGACATCGTCGCCCGGCTGGTTGTCGGTTATGGTCGGGGCGGTGATGTCTTTCCTTATGTAAAAGGCATCGTCCAGAGTTGCAGTATTGCCGGCTCTGTCGGCGGCCCTGACGGAGACATAATTAGTGCCGTTGGCCAGCAGGTCCCAGTTGGCCTGGGAAAGGGGCCAGTCTGTGGTATATAAATCGCTGGCTATATTGTCGGCTATAAGGCCGGCCGCGAACGACACCAGTTCCGTGCCGGTCCTGCCGGTGGAAGAATAGACGGCGTAGCGGACGCTCTGGAGTCTTGACCCGCCGGAATCCGCGAAATCCACGTTGTAGACCGTGCCGGAGGAATTGCGCCATGCGTCGTCGCCGTTTTGGTTGTCGGTTATGACCGGCGGCGCGGTGTCCACGAAGACCGCGAAAGTGGAGGAATAGATTGAGTAGTTGCCGGCGGCGTCCAGCGCGCGGGCGCGCCAGAAATATTTACCGCTGGCCAGGCCAGAGGCCGAAGCCTGGGAAACGGAGGGCGAGGAGCTGAACGACAGCGCGGTAAAATCGTCGGAGGTGGAGACCTGCAGGGCATAGCCGGCCACTCCGGAAGTCCCGTCGGAAGAGTCGGACCAGTCAAATACCGGGGACTGCGTCGGCACAGCGGCATTATCCGCCGGCGACAGGAGCGACGGTACCGACGGCGGGGTGGTGTCCTTTTTGACATAGAAAGCGTCTATGGCGGGCAGCGCTGAGACATTCAGCGCGCCGTCCATGGCCCGCACCGAAACATAGTTAAAGCCTTCGCGCAGGGCGGTCCAGGTACTGGCCGCCAGCGCCCAGTTGGCCGTGTAGGAATTAACCCCGGCGGTGGAAACCTGTACCGACCAATCAAGTATCAGCGTGCCGGTCTGGCCCGCGCCGGTATGGACCTTTATCTGTATCTCTTTCAGCCCCGAGCCGCCGGTATCATTGGCGTCCACATCGTAGAGGCCGGTATTGGCAGACCGCCAGGTATCGTCGCCGGCCTGATTGTCGGTCACCGTGGGCGGCGAGGTATCATGCCTGTGCAGGGCGAAGTCAAAAGGCATATAAGCGTTGGCCGAGATGGCCGTGGTATGGGCGGAAGCGTATAGCGAGAAGATTGAGCCGCCCCAGGTGGCCGAGCGCAGGTCATTGTTGATGGAGGCTGCCGTCATCATCAGCGAATTGGTGTTCGGATCGGATTCCAGTCTGACGCCATTTACGGTACTGGACCAACCGGTAACAGTCGGAGCCGCGGCCAGCGTGGATCCCCAGCCGCCGGAAACTGTCCAGCTGGAATAGCGCACCGCGGAACCGCCGCTTGCGGAAACCACCACCAGCTTGCCGCTCTGCGATTCCCAGGCGGCGTCTATGGTGCACGCCTGGTTGGCTACATTCCTGACCGAGGTGTTTTCAGTGGCCTGGGCGGTCCAGCCATTGTCCCAGATGGAGGCGTTCCAGTCGGCGGCGCTGTCCACGGACGCGGCGCCTATCTTATTGGAGTTGGGAGTGGGGTCGGAAATCAGCCGTATCCACTGCGCGGCGCCGTTGCCGCCCTGAAAGGCGAAATAATTGGACGTATATGCCGACCAGGCGGCGCCGTCCCATATCTTGGTGTCCGCCCTGCCGAGCGTGCCGCCGTTATATGTCACCAGGCAGCGTCCCAGGGTTTTTTCCCAGGCGACATCATAATTCTGCTTGGCGCTGGAGCCCGCGCTGGCGACTATCTGATTGTCGTCTTTCCAGGTGGTTGAAGTCCAGCGCATCGCGTAGATTTCAAGGGAGGTCGCTTTAAGGACGACGGCCATCAGCTCGTCGGAATTGGGTTTGGGCTCCAGCCGCACCCACAGCGAGGCATTGGCCGTGCCGCTGGTCAGTGTTACGGCCCCGCTCCAGGAGGAGCCGTTCCAGATATTGTATTTCAACTGGCCGGCCGTCGCGCCGTTGTAGAGGACCATAGCCCGGCCGGAATTCTGTTCATAGGCGATATCAAAACCGCGGTAAATGGAATTCGTAGCGCCTATATCCGTTACGCTCCATTCATTGGTCCAGATATCCGTAGTTCCGTTATAGCGCTGTATCTGCAGCACGCCGTCGGAGGAGAGCAGGCCGGACAGCTTCTCATTGCGCAGCCCGGAGGCTTTCATCACCGCATGTCGTATCTGCGAAGTTCCGGCGGCATTGGTTTTCACCCCGGTCTGGGCAGAGCCGAAGTCCGGCGGCGACCATTTCCTTATATATGGCACATCGTAGCTGGTACTGACGCCGAACTGCATAATACCGCCCACGGCGCCGGCGGTCTGGGCGGGGGCGGAAGGGCTGTTGGAAAGCCCCCCGGTATTGTTCACCTCGTCCACGGCCCTGATGGCCCAGTAATAAACCGTGCCCGGCACAAGGCCGCTTATCGTTTTCACCTCGGCCTCGCCTGCCCCCAGCGGCTGCCAGCTCTGGGTATATACCTGCGCGCCGTCCCAGAGAGCCAGTGTGGTAATGGCCTGGTCGGTGCGATAACGCACCAGGTAGGCGGTGGCGGTGCCGACGGCCACCCCGTTATCTCCAACGGCGGTCCAGGAGAGATCCACCTGGCCCTCAAAGGCCCCGGTGGCTGCGGCAAGTGTTGTTATAGCCCCCGGCGGGGTGATATCGGCGCCGGTCCGGGCCGAAGGCAGATTGGAGATGGTAGAGAGATTGCCGGCCTTATCCCGGACCTTTATCGCGACATAGTAAATAGCATCGGCCTGTAAACCTGTCAACGAACCGTTCTCGGTAAGCCCCGCGGCGGCCGGCTGCCAGTTCTGCGCATAAGCCGGAGCCGCGTCAAAATTGCCGGCATCTATAGCCACGATGGACGAAACCTTTACTATGTAGGCGGAAGCCGTCCCGGAAGAACCGTCGTCGCCGGAAGCGGTCCAGGAAAGCGTGATTTCTCCTTCGGAGCCGGTCCCGGCGGTGAGGTTCGCTATTGCCGCCGGCGCGACGGTGTCCTTGAGCACATAGAAAACATCGGCCAGCGTGGTAGAAGCGGCGGCATTGTCAAAAGCGCGCACGGAAATATAGTTGGTGCCGGGCAGCAGCAGCGCCCAGTGGCCGGCGGCCAGCGGCCAGTCGGCAGTATAGGAGGCGGAATTTATGCCCGTAACTACGTCGGTCCAACCCATCGCCTGCGTTCCGGTATAATTGGGCCCGCTGGACGCCCGTATCTGGAATCTGGAAAGAAGCGACAGGCTGTCGGCGAAGTCCACGTTATAGAGCGCGCCGTAAGTAGAACGCCAGACCGCGTCGCCGGCCTGATTATCGGTTATTGTCGGGCCGGTAATGTCTTTTTTGACATAGAACGCGTCAACCAGCGTGGCTTGGTTGTTGACGGCGTCGTGAACCCGCAGTGAAACATGATTGACGCCTTCCGCCATGGCGGTAAATAGTGAAGAGGTCAGCGGCCAGTCCGCGGTATGTGAATTCCCGCTCAAAGCCGTTACCAGCGCCCAATCGGCCAGTAATATACCCCCTTGATTCAATTCGCTGTGGACTTTGGCGTAGAGAGCCGACAAACCCGAAAGCGGGTCGTTGAAATCCACATTATAAAGAGCGTCGGCGGCGCTACGCCAGACGTCGTCACCCGGCTGGTTGTCGGTTATAACCGGCCCGGCTACGTCCTTGAGGACATAGAAAGCGTCGTTAAGCGTTACGGTAGTGCCGGCATTGTCCCATACCCGCACCGAGATATAATTTGTGCCCGGCAACAGCAGCGACCAATGATCGGCGGTTAATGACCAGTCACCGGTATAAGAAGCGGAATTTATGCCCGTAACGAGATTGGACCAGTCAAAGGCCAGCGTGCCGGTCAGGCCGGGCCCGCTGGAGGCCCGCACCTGGAAGGCCGAGAGCAGCGAACCGCCGGCGTCGGCGAAGTCCACGTTATAGACGCCGGTATTGGCGGCGCGCCAGACCGAGTCGCCCGGCTGATTGACGATTATCGTCGGAGCCACGGTATCCTTGAGCACATGGAAAACATCCGTGCTTACCGATATATTACCGGCCAGGTCATAAGCGCGCGCCGAGATATAATTGGTGGGGCCGCTGCCCAGCGCGGCAAAATCCACGGCCCAGTCGGCGGTATAATTTTCGGCGGAAATACCGGCGGCGATATTGGTCCAGGGCACAATATTTCCCGAGGCGGACGCGGCCACCGACGAAGCCGAATACTGCACATTGGCCAGCAGCGACAGCGTGTCCTGGAAGTCCACGTTGTAAAGCGTTCCCGCCGCCCTGCGCCAGACATTATCACCGGCCTGATTGTCTATAATTGACGGGACTGAGGTGTCTTTCTTCACGTAGAAAACGTCATTGGCCGTGGTGGTGGTACCGGCCATGGTCCAGACCCGCGCCGAGACATAGTTGAAGCTGGACTTCAGCGCGGCAAAATCCACCGGCCAGTCTATCGTGTAATTGGCAGAGTTTATATTGGCGGCTATAGTGGCCCAGTCTTTCAGGACATCCCCTGTCTGGCCGGGTCCGGCAGTCGCCTTGTACTGCGCCGTGTCCAGCGGGGAGGCGCCTGGGGCCGAGAAATCAACATTGTAGACTGTCCCGGCCGAATTACGCCAGGTATCGTCGCCGCTTTGGTTGTCGGTTATGGCCGGGGCGCTTAGGTCTATGACCGTGGAATCCTCCGGCGCGGTTTCGGCGGCCGGCGGGGCCGCTTCATCAGTATTGCCGGCCCGGTCATAGGCGACTATCCTGAAGCCCGCCGTGCCGGCCGAGGGCGCGGTGAAGGCTATGGGGCTGGAATTGAAAGTGGTCCCGAACTGCGTCCAGGTATAGGGCGCGGCCGTGTTCATGGTGTAATACAGCCTGACATAATCCACACCGGAGGGCCCCGCGTCCGAAGTTGAATAGGCGACATTAAAATTCAGCGTTCCGGCGTAGTCCGGCGAGACGGCAAAACCGGACGGATTCTGCGTGTCCTTCAAAACATAGAAAGCGTCGGCCAGGGCGGCAGCAGAGCCGGCATTATCGTATGCGCGCACGGAAATGTAGTTTGTGCCGGGTAACAGCAGCGACCAGTAAGCGGCAAGCAGCGGCCAGTCGGCAGTATAAGAGGCGGAATTCATGCCGGTGAGATTATCGGCCCAGTCAAACACATACGGCGCGGCCCCGCCGGTGTTTGTGGACGCCCTGACCTGGAATTTAGAGAGCAGCGAGCCGCCGGCGTCGGCGAAATCCACATTATAAAGACCGGAGTTCGTATTACGCCAGACGCTGTCGCCGCTCTGGCCATCGGTTATACTCGGGGCCTGCGTGTCCTTGCGCACATAGAAAGCGTCGGTCAGCGTTGTTGAAGAGCCCGCATTGTCAAAAACCCGCACCGAAACATAATTTGTGCCCGACTGCAGCAGGTCCCAGTAACCTGTAGCCAGCGGCCAGTCGGAGGTATAGGAGGCGGAATTTATACCGGTGAGATTATCGGCCCAGTCGGTAATCAGCGTCCCTGTCTGCGCCGCGCCTGTGGTTATCTTAACCTGCACTTTCTGCAGCAATGAGCCGCCTGTGTCGGCGAAATCCACATTGTAGGAGCCGGTATTGGCGGCGCGCCAGGCGTCGTCGCCGGCCTGATTGTCGGTTATGGAAGGCGCGCTGGTATCCTTCCTTACATAGAAAGCGTCCGTGAGCGAACTCACATTGGCAGCCCCGTCGTAGACGCGCACCGACACATAACTCTGCCCTTCGGGCAGCAGATTCCAGAGCGCGGAGCCGAGCTGCCACGGCGCGGTATAGGAGGCGGCGTTTATGCCTGTCAGCCGGTCGGTCCAATCCGAGACCAGCGTCCCCGACTGGGCTGGGCCGGAGGTTATCTTCACCTGCGCCCTGTCCAGCAGCGAGCCGCCGGCGTCGGCGAAACTCACGGCATAGGAGGCCGTATCGGCATTACGCCAGACATCGTCGCCGCTTTGATTGTCCGTAATGGCCGGCAGCGTAACGTCTTTCCTGACATAGAAAACATCCTGCACCGTTGTCCCACGGCCCAATCCATCATAAGCCCTCACCGAAATATAGTTTGTGACGCTCTCCAGGAGCGCGGCAAAATCCAGAGTCCAGTCCGTAGTATAGGAATTCTGCCCGTTCAGGTTCGGAACTATCAAAGTCCAGTCTTTCACCAGAGTACCGGCCTCGGCGGCTTCCGTAGTCACCTTGTACTGCACCGTGGTAAGCCCGGAGGCCAGGTCCGCGAAATCCACGTTATAGGCCGTGCCTGGGGCGCCGCGCCAGACCGCGTCGCCGCTTTGGTTGTCGGTTATAGAGGGCGGCGTGGTGTCTTTTTTCACATAGAACAGGTCCGCCGTTGTGGTGGACAGCCCGGCCTTGTCAAAAAGCCTGACGCTGGCATAGTTGAAACCTTCCGCCGCGGCGGCGAAATCAACGCCCCAGTTAAGCAAATATTGGCTGGTTCCGCCGGGCAGGGAAACGATGTTGGTCCAGTCCTTGCGCAGTATGCCGGTCTGGCCCGCGCCGGAATACAGGCGGTATTGGGCCGTGGTCAGCAGCGACTCCAGGTCGTAGAAATCCACGTCATATATCGCGCCCGGATCCGCGCCGCGCCAGACATCGTCGCCAGGCTGGTTGTCTACGGCGTAAGGCGGCGCCGTGTCCTTCCAGACCGTGAAGACGTCGCTCTGGACCAGATAATTGCCGGCCCGGTCAAAGACCTTCACCGAGACATAGCCTGTGGGGCCGGAAGGCAGCGCGTTCCAGACCGAGGCGGGCAGGCCCCAGTCGGCTGTATAGGAAAGGGCGTTGATCCCGGTCACGGCGTCGGTCCAGTCCGCCAGCAGCGTGCCGGTCTGGGCGGGGCCCGAAGTCAGCCTGACCTGAGCCTTGTCCAGCAGCGAGCCGCCGGAGTCGGCGAAATCGACGTTATAGAGCCCGGTGTTCGCCGTCAGATAATGGGTGGCGTTGCCCTGCAGGTTATTAATGGTCGGCGTGCTTAGGTCAATCCTGAAAAATCTTGTTGATGAATAAACGGAAAAATTGCCGGCATTGTCTTTTGCCCTGACGCGCCAGTAATAAGGATTTTCAGCCAGTCCCGGTATTGAAGCCTGGCTTATAACCGGGCCTGAACTTGCTGTTATCGTTGTAAAATCGGAGGAGGTCGCGACCAGCAGCTCATAATTTGAAGTTCCCGACTCCAGGCCGTTTGAATCACCCCAGTCAAAACTCACATTCGCGTATTTTATAGCGGCATTATCGGCGGGGGCCAGAAGAGCCGGTACCGAGGGCGGAGAAGTGTCTTTTTTGACATAAAAAACCTCCTGCCTTGAGCTTATATTCGCCACCGGCACGGAGGAATCGTAAACCCTGAGCGAAATATAATTTATTCCCTCCCTCATCTGGTTGAAAAATGTCTGCGGCAGAGCCCAGTCGGTGGTATACAGAGCCACGTTAAGATTTGTCTGTACAGTCGTCCAGTTAACGAGCAGATCCCCCAACTGGCCTGTCTGGGACCAGGCCTGCGCCTCAAACCAGCTTAGGGCATAATCCGAATTTGACGAGAAATCCACATTGTAAACCGTGCCAGATGAATTTCTCCAGACATCATCACCGCTTTGATAATCAAAAACCTCGGGCGCGTTGGAAGAAGAACGGAAGATCTTAAAAGCGTCTATTGTAACGCTGGACGAGCCGGCATGATCAAAAGCCCGGACAGAGACATAATTCGTGGCCGGTTCTTTGACCAAAGCCGAGAAATCAACTCCCCAGTTCTGGGTGTAATATGTGGCGCCGATGTTTAAGGCGATATTTGTCCAATCCTTGAGGATGGTACCTGTCTGAGCCGGCCCTGAAGAAACGCTGTACTGGACATTATTCAGTCTTGAACCGCCGGTATCAAAAAAATCCACGTCCAGAACACTGCCCGGATCAAGCGCATAGGGCCCATAAGCCGCCGGGGCATTATTTGCGATTGTCGGCGCGACTGTATCCTTCAGGACGAAGAATACGTCATTCACCTGCGCTAAATTGCCGGCGAGGTCATAGGCCCTTACAGAAATATAGTTCGTATCTCCGCTTACGAGGGAATTAAAATCTATCTGCCAGTCTGTCTGATATGAAGGGATACCGTTCACCGATGAAACGATGTCGGTCCAGTCTTTTCTGAGCGCGCCGGTTAGTCCGACCCCTGTTGTAATTTTGTACTGCGCGGTGGTGAGCCCCGAATTCAGGTCCGCAAAATCAACATTGTAAACCGTCCCGGCGGCATTGCGCCAGGTCAGATCGCCGGCCTGGTTGTCGGTTATAACCGGGGCGGCATTGTCTTTCCTGACATAAAAGACATCGGCAACCGAGGCCGTGGAGGCCAGCGCGTCATAAGCCTCCACTGAAATATAGTTCGTGCCCTGCGCCAGCAGCGTAAAATCCACGGACCAGTCATTGGTGAATGAGGCGCCGGAAACCCCTGTTATGGCCGTCGGGGATATCAGCCGCGTCCCGGTCCTGCCGGTTCCGGTCCAGGCCTCATACTTCGCCCCGGAAAGTCCCGCGCCTGGATCGGCGAAGTCCACATTATAGACCGTGCCGCCGAACCTGCGCCAGGTGTCGTCGCCGGCCTGGTTGTCTGTTATCGTCGGAGCTGAGGTGTCCTTTTTGACATAAAAAACATCCGTAACCCCGGTTGAAGAGCCGGCATTGTCAAAAACCCGCGCAGAAACGTAATTCGTGCCGCTCCGGAGCAGGTCCCAGATACCGGGGGTCAGCGGCCAGTCAGCGGTATAGGAGGCGGAATTTATACCGGTGAGATTGTCGGTCCAGTCGGGGCTGAACGGCCCGGCCGCGCCGCTACTAGTGGAAGCGCGCACCTGGAACTTCGCCAGCAGAGAGCCGCCCGCGTCTGCGAAATCCACATTGTAAAGCGTTGCAGCGTCCTTGCGCCAGGCATCGTCGCCGCTTTGGTTGTCGGTCATCGTCGGGGCCTGCGTGTCTTTCTGAACGTAAAAGACATCGGTTTGCGATTGGCTGTTCCCCGCATAATCGTAAGCTCGCACGGAGACATATGAGCGGCCGCCCGGCAGCAGTGACCAGAGGTCGGAGGTCAGGGGCCAGTCGGCGGTATAAGAGCCGGAATTAATGCCGGTTATGATGTCGGCCCAGTCGGTTATCAGGGTTCCGGTCTGCGCTGAACCTGTTGTAATCTTAACCTGAACCTTCTGCAAGAGCGAGCCGCCCGCGTCCGCGAAGTCCACATTATAAACCGTGCCGGAAGACCTGCGCCAGGTATCGTCGCCGGCCTGGTTGTCGGTTATCGCCGGCAGGGTGACGTCTTTCTGTACGTAGAACACGTCGTCAAGGACGGCGGTGCTGCCGGCCACGTCCCAGGCCCGCACCGAAACATAGTTGGTGGTCTGCCCCTCCGCCAGAGCGGAGAAATCCACCGGCCAGTCCGTCGTGTATGAGGCCGCGTTTATGGGCGAGCCGGTTATGAAGGTCCAGTCTTTGCGCAGGGTCCCGGTCCTGCCCTGGGCCGACCAGATGGCATATTGCGCATGCTCTAACAGGATAGGATCGTTGAAATCCACATTATAAGCGGTTCCGGGCGAGTTGCGCCAGACATCGTCGCCGGTCTGAAGATCCGTTATTCGCGGGGACGTGGTGTCTTTTCTGACCCTGAAAGCGTCGGTGATGGTGGAGGTGTTCCCGGCCACGTCGTAAACTTCCACCGAGAGATAGTTCGTGCTCTCGTCGGCCAGCGCGGCGAAGTCCACGCCCCAGTCGGCGTCGTAGGAAGCCCCTGAAACCCCCGGGATGGCCGTTAGGGCTTTTTTCTGCGCACCGGTCTTCCCCGCGCCGGTCCAGGCCTCATAGGCCGCCCCGGCCAGCAGAGAGCCGCCGTCGGCGAAGTCCACGTTATAACCGCCGGCCTTGGCCGCCTTGCGCCAGGTATTATCCCCCCCGGCCTCGCCGTTGACATTGGACGGCGGCGTGGTGTCCTTTTTAATGTAGAAAGCGTCGGTGATGGTCGCCGTATTGCCCGCCACGTCATAGAGTTCTATGGAAACATAGTTGGTCGCGCTGTCCTCCAGCGCGGCGAAGTCCACGCCCCAGTCGGTATTGAACGAACCCCCGCTTACCCCCGCTATCGTGGTGGAAGCGATCTTGAGCGAGCCGGTGTAATTCGGCCCGGTGCGCGCCGCGTATTTGGCGCCGTTCAGCCCCGAGCCCGCGTCGGCGAAGTCCACATTATAATTCCGGCCCGCCTTGCGCCAGGTATTATCCCCCCCGGCCTCGCCGTTGACATTGGACGGCGGCGTGGTGTCCTTTTTAATGTAGAAGGCGTCGGTGATGGTGGCCGTATTGCCGGCCACGTCATAGAGTTCTATGGAAACATAGTTGGTCGCGCTGTCCTCCAGCGCGGCGAAGTCCACGCCCCAGTCGGTGTCGTAGGAAGCCCCTGAAACTCCGGGGATGGCCGTCAGGGCTTTTTTCTGCGTACCGGTCTTCCCCGCGCCGGTCCAGGCCTCGTATTTAGCGCCGGCCAATTTAGAATATGTGTCGGCGAAGTCTACATTGTAGCTGCGGCCCGTCTTGCGCCAGGTATTATCGCCGCCTGCCTCGCTATTGACGAAAGTCGGCGCCACGGTGTCCTTAAAAACCCTGAAGGCGTCGGCCAAAGTGTAGGTATTGGAGGAATAGTCCGTAACCCGCACCGACACAAAATTGGTGGTCCAGCTCTGCATAAGGTCCCATACTCCGGCCGGCAGCGGCCAATCGGCGGAATAAGAGACGGCGTTCACAGCGGTCAACGCCGGCGTCCAGTCTGAGAAGATCGTGCCGGTCTGCGCCGCGCCGGATGTAACTTTGACCTCCACCTGCTTTATCAGCGAATCGCCCAGGTCGGCGAAATCCACGTCGTAAACTCCGTTATTGGCCTTGCGCCAGCTTTGGTCGCCGGAACCCATATTGCTCACGGCCGTGGGCGTGGAAAGGTCCACCCGGAAATTCCTTTCAACTGACCAGAGGCCGGTATTGCCGGCATTGTCCAGCGCCCGGACGCGCCAGTAATAATATTTCTGCGTCAGGCCGGAGATCTGCGCCGAAGCGGTCAGCGGCGCGGAGCTGAAGGACAGCGTAGCATAGTCGGCGGAGGTGGCCACCTGCAACTCGTAGTTCTTCAGGCCGGAACCGTCTATATCGGCCACGGCTTCCCAGGCTAAGGGGAAGGCCGTTATGTTCAGGTTGGCGTTATGGGCCGGGTTTATGGCGGCCATGGCCGGAGCGGGGGGACTGGAATAGTCCACGGCGAAAGACGGGTCGGTAAAAGCGGTCCAGCCGCCGGGACCGCCGTCGCCGGCGGCGCGGGCCCGCCATTTATATACCGTACCCGAAGTCAGGCCGGAAGAACTTAAACTGACGGTCAGCGGCGTGCCGGAATAGCCGCTGAAAGTCCCGGTGGTCAGGTTCAGGCCGTCAAAGGCGGAGGCTGACGGCTTTATTTCCAGTACCAAGGCCAGGTTATCCGCGCTCATAGAACTGGAAACGACACCTTCCAGCGCTATCTCCCTGGCATTGGTATAGGAACCTGTGACGAGCGTTGAACCATTAGCCCGCTGAGTCAGCGAAACAACCAGCTTGGGCGGCGGCACATAAAGGTAGGAGATCGCCGCCTGGCCGCCCAACGAACCGTCAGTGGGGCTGAGCGTGTAATTAAAGACGACGGCAGCCGGCAGGGTGGAGACCTGCGGCAGGTTCTGGTAGAACTGCCGCACCAGGTTGGCCTCGCCTACGGTACGATGGTTCACGGTAAGGGGAGAGTTCCCGTTGAAATTTACGGTAGTGCTGAAGTCCTGGGTAGCGGTATTGTTCAGCAGGTCGGCCGCCAGGTACGCTCCTGTGACCGTTTTAGAACTGCCGGCCGTCTCCGGATAGTACAGCGGCGCGGTATAGCCGTAGGGCTTGGTGGTGCTGGTAGTGTTTCCGCCGAAGACCAGATAATGTGAAGTATGGGCGGCGTCATTGGTATAGTCGTAGGTCAGTATCAGCTCGGCGCCATGCGCGCCGGTGGCGCCGCCCGCATTGGAGGCGGCCGTCACCGTGGAGCGGGCCAGTTCCCCGTTGGTCCAGCCGCCTATGGCGGCGGTCATATCGTGGAAGAACTGGTAGCCCGAGATTTGGAGTGCCTGCGACCTGATGCTGTAACTTCGCTGCGCTACCAGGCTGGCGCCTATGGAGGAATCCACCGGCAGCGCGTCCGCGGTGGCCGAGTCAAAGCTGCCGAATATCCTGGCATAGACCCGCCTGAGGGTTATCCCTTCCTCCCTCAGCCGGACCGGCGCGGACAGCGCCGAGTTGGCCGCGGCGAGTTCGGCCTGGCCGAGGTACTGCCGCACCGTCTGCGTCTTTGCCGGCGAGGCCGGGGAGAACTCATAGGTCAGCACCACCTCGCCGGAAAGCAGATTCAGCGGGTTCTGCGTGGTGATCAGGTTCACCGTCTGCAGGGTGCCGGTGGAGAAGCCCGGCACCACGGTGGTGGAGGACAGGTAGCGGAAGTCGTAAGTATCAATCAGGCTCCCGTCCAGGTTCATAATCTGTTCATTAGTTCCGCCGCCTATGTTCAGACGAATAGAACCGTCGGTGGTGGAGGCCGCTGACTGCCTGTAGGCGCGTATTTCAAACCATTGCTGCTGCAAAGCGAAGCCGGTGGTGTCGGCCACGCCGGCCAGGTACTGCATCGGTATAGTACCGGCCGCCTGCTGCGTGGTAAAAGCCGCTATGAGAGCGGCGTAGTCCGAATACAGGGGGAAGCGCACCGTTTTCACCTGCACAGGCGACTGGTCGTCGTACTCGTAAGTGATATAGAGCTTCGCCGTGTGCATGTTGGAGGCGGGCCCGGTGATGCGCACCGCGGCGGCGAAATCAACTCCGGCGGCCAGGTTCGCCAGCTGGCCGCTCACGGCGGCGGTAACGTCCGCCCTGGCGAAAAGCCGTATGGATTCGCCGGTATGGTCGGTGTATATGCCGGTGGTAAGGCGGGCGGTGGTGGCGGTGGAAGCCGCGTCAAAATAGAGGTACAGGGCGCTGATATCGGCGGCGGAGACGGCCAGCCCCTCGAATTCCAGCCAGGCGCTGCGGATGGTCTTGCCGTTCTCCGGCAGCTTAACCCGCCGGGCGGAGATCTGCCGGGTGGCGCCGGAAGCGATGTCGGTGGCGCTGTAATAGCCGCCGAAGTTATACTCCACCGTTTTTATGCGCGTCTCGGCGTGAAGAAAAGTTAAAGGATACAGAATAAAGGATAAAAATAGAAAAATAACTGCAGCGGGCGATGTAAATCGCCCTCCCCCTTCCCTGATTCCCTGTCCCACTATGCCCGCCATTTTCCGCCTTCAATTTTCCGGAACTGCCTGGGTTGATGATTGACAAAACCGTTGTAGGCGTTGAGGAAACTGACAAATTCATCCAGAGGGATCTCCCGCTCTGACCGGCTTGAGCGAGCCCTGGCCGCTTTATCCATATCCGAACGAAACGCCATGGAGAGCGCCAGTTCCTTTAGCTCTTTTTTCTCGCTTTTATTCATCAGCCCTGTCCCATCCTCATCCCTTCCCCATTCTCATCCCTCCTCCCTGTTCCTTGTTATATCTTGTTCTCAGTTCGGCGAATTTTTCCGCCCGCTCAAACAGGGAAAAGTACTCTTCCAGCCGCCACCAGTCCAGTTTATTGCCGTAGCGCTCCATTAAGGCTTCCATATCCGAATATTCCCTGGCCGCTCTGTCCGGATTATTCACAGAAGCCTGAAGTTTCAACCCTATAATATCTTCCGGCGCTAAAACTTTTATTTTTAATTTCCCGTCAAAAATATCCAGCTCTTTGGCCCTTTCAAGCATGCCCACGGATATTTCCCTGAAAGCGTGCAGAAAATCAACTTCGCCGAAAACCTTTGCCGGAGACACGTATTGCGAAACATTCTCGCTCTTATAGGCGCATTGATATCCCCTGGCCCTCATAATCGCGTCCGCTTTCGGCATATCGTCCATGTTGACAAGAAAATCAAGGTCTATTGTAGCCCTGTGCACGCCCAAAGCGCCCAGCGCGAACCCTCCTATAAGGCCGTAACGGACATTTTGCCTCTGAAATTCCTTAAGAATGATCTTTAAAACGATTTCAAAATCCATTTATTCCGCCACTCCTCTTCCCCGTGCTTCCGTGTTTTTGCGCCTTTCCTCTTCCTTCATCATCTCCACGATGTCGCGCACGGTCAGGCCCACCAGCCAGTGATTCACTTCTTCGCGCAGGGTTTCGTAAAGCTTTATCGTCAGCTCTTTCCTGCCTGTTTCCGGGGCGTGGTTGAAAGTAAGCGCCTCCATCAGCTCCCACACGTTTATGTCGTCAAGGTCCTTGCGCAGACGGTAGCCTTTGCCTTTCTGTGAGTCCACCAGAGCGGCATGCACAAGCGCCTGCAGCACTTTATTGCAGTAGGCGGGAGGCAGGTTCTGCCGGCGCGAAATCTCCGAAACCCGCAGCCATTCCCTGGATCCGTTATTGTCAAGGTAATGCAGACAGGCCAGACCGTAGGCGAGGGTGCGGTTCATTTTAACGGGCATAAATCCCCCATTGGCCGCCTGACGAGCACAGCTCTCGATGCGGCACCTGCGCGGGCATTGGATAAACCATGTCCGATGTCCGCTCAAAAATACAGCACCCCCGCGGCGGGGTGCCGTTTTTGATTCTATTTATAGTATAGCAGGCCCCGGCCCGCTGTCAATAGCCCGGCGTTACCTGTATCTTCGCAGCAGCATGAGCGCCGCCCTGTAGACCGCGTAGCAGGCGAACAGGAAGACTCCAAAACCGAAGGCCGGCCTGGCCCGGGGTATCGCGACCGAGGCCACTATCGCCGCGCAGGAGGCGGGCAGCAGCAGGCAGTCGAAGAACACTCTTATGAACAGATTTGGCCTGTAGTCGGAGGCGCGGGGGGCGTTCTCCGCCGCCAGCAGGGACATGGCGTATATCCTCTTGAGGAACAGGGCGGCGGAGGGGTCTTTGCCGGCCCGCGCCCTGAACTCGCGGGCGAGTTCGTCCAGGCGCCCGGCCTTAAAGCCGGCGGTAAGCAGCCTGTCCAGCGCCGCGCTTTCCGCCGCGCCGGCGCCGCCCGAAAGCCTCGCCGCCTCCATGGCCAGGACATAGAACTGTTTCTGCCCGGCGTCGCCTTTCAGCATGAAAGCGCCGTAAAGACCGGCGCGGGCTTCCGGGGAAACCGGCGACGACTTAAGCGCCCTGTTAAAATGATGGATGGCCGCGTCGGCGTCGCCCCGGGCCAGGCTCCGGCGCCCGGCCTCGAGCAACTCTTCGATGGCAGGCTTTCCCGCGCCTGTCATCTCATATACCAGGTGACCAGCACCGGCCGCTCCGGCAGGCCCGGCGGAGGATTGGAGTTGAGGCCGGTGTCGTAGGTCATCGTGGTGCCGCCGCCGAAACCGCTGGTGCTTATCGGTTTATTGCGGGTGCCGTGGATGGAGAGGCGCCGGGTCGAACCGCCGCTGGCGCTTATGTTCGCCGAACTGCGGTTGAAGAACACGCCGCAGACGGTATGGTCCTGGGCGGGGGTAGAGGTCTTGCCCTGCAGCGTTATGCCGTTGGAGGCGATAAGAGCGATCGAGCTGCCCAGCGCCGCCGAGGTGGTAGTCCCGCCGGTCAGCGGGTTATAGTAGAGGAGGTTGGATTCGGCCGAGGACTGGCCGACCGTGATCCTGCCCTTGGAGCCGCCGGTATTGGTAGTTGCCACCGTCACGCGACCGCGCACCGTGCCGTATACCGTCAGATTGACGTTCTCTCCCAGCACTATCATCCCGCTCTCCACCACCGGGACGGTTATCGTCGTGCCGATTATGCTGAACGTGGAAGAAGAGGGATGCGCGTCGAAGCGCAGCGCCCTGTCGGTCCCGGCTATCCGGTAGGCGTAGTTCGCCCTGTAGTATTCCTCCCTGATGACCGGGTAGACCAGGTCGCTGGGATAAAAGTTATAGGCGGTGCCGTCCACGGCCGGCGAGCCGCTCAGCGAGCCGCCGTAATAGAGGTCGCCGTCCACGCGGACATTGGACCCGCTGACGGAGAGATTGCCGCCGACTATGAGCGGCCCGCCCGCGAAGCGGACATTGCTGCCGGTTATGGAGAGGTTTCCAGTTATCCACCATTTACCGTAATAGGTCACATTGCTGGCGCTTATGGTGAAGCCGCCGTTTATCAGCGTGCCGTAATCCGTCAGGTCCGAGATGAACTGCACGGCGGCGGAGAGCTTTTTCCCGGCCAGCGGGGCTGCGGGGTCCTTGCCGTACCTGCCCCGGGCCTCGATGTAGAGCGCGTGCGCGGCGGGATAGGCCTCGTGGCTCACCTCGGTGAAGCCGGCCTCGTAAAGGGCCCTGTTCCTGTCCAGCGACGCCGCGTCGTAATGGCCGGAGTAATAGTCCTGCGAGAACTGCCGCATATAGTCGACCAGCGCCTGCGAGGCCAGCGCGGCGGCCTCGCTCTGCCGGCGCTCCTGCAGGGAATGGCGCAGCGCGTTCCCCGCGTTCCAGGAAAGGTAGATGAAGGTCGGCAGCAGGAAAAGCGAGACCAGTATCACCATGATCAGCCCCAGGCCGGGGCGCGAGCGGAGAAGCTTCATCTCCTCCTCCTCAGCGGGACCAGCGGCGGCGAGACATGGGTGCGCAGAAAAGAGTCCGGCCTGCCGTCCGAATTATAGTCGCATTCGGCGTAAAGCTCCAGCGTGGTCACGTACTTGAGTTCGTCGACGGTGTCCACCGCGCCGCTGCGGTTCCCGTGTCCGCCCTGGGCGGGCCGGACCCAGTCGATCTCGCGCGCGGTTATTATACCGTCACCCTCCCCGGCGTCGGCGGTGCCGGGCATGCCGTCATCGCCCAGGTCTATATTGCGGCCCAGGTCCTCGCGTTTGGAGCCGAAAGCCGTGAAGGAGAAAGAGCTTATGTTCACCGCCAGCTTTGTCACCTCCGGCGTCCCGGCGTTGAAAACGGCGGAGCGGTATACCGCCCGCTCGGCGGGCGCGTAATAGAACGACATCAGGCAGTCGCGGTTCCCGTCGTTATCGTCGTCGTCGTCCTCCAGGTCGTAGCCCACCCGCCACTGCTGGTCCGCCGGCAGCGAGAAGCGCTGCGCGGCGTCGCCGTCGTCGTCCGTGTCTTTAAGGTTGGGTATCCCGTCGCCGTCGTAGTCGGCGTCCGGCCCGTACCAGGGCGCCTGTTCCGAGCCGCAGACGATCGTTACGGAAGAGGCCGAAACGCCGGTGAAGGCGACGGCCGGGTGGAGGCCGTCGGAAAGCCGCGAGAACAGCAGCCGCAGTTCCGCCGCGGCCTGCATCTTGTGCTCGGCGCCTTTGGCGCTCTTCATGAAACCGCCGAAGTAGCCGGCGAAGGCGGCGATGGCGATGGACATAACCGCCATGTATACCATCAGCTCGACCAGCGTGACGCCCGTCCTGCGCTTCATATCAGTAGTATTTCACCGTAAAGTTCCACGACTGGACGGAGGTTTTCTTATCCGGCGGTTCCGCCGCCCAGTGGCTGGCGCGGACCTCCACCGTATGCGCGGAGCCGGGAGCGAACTGCGCCGGCGGATAATAGGACAGCCCGCCGGTTTCCGGGTTCCAGTGCGAGGAGATGGTCCCGGAGGAGACGACCAGGACCCCGTCCACGCGCAGCTCTATGCTGTACGGGTCTATGCCGGACTGGTTATCAAAGAGCCGGCAGCCTATCTCCGGCAGCGGGTCCGCGTTGGCGCCAAGGGGGACCATATTGGAGACGGAAGGCGCGGAATTGTCCGGGTCCGAGACTGCCACCGTGAAGGTCCAGGTGGAAACGACCTTGTACCAGGCCCGGTCGCCGCCCTCGGCTACTACGGTGTAGGACGCGCCGCTGGCCAGCCTGTTCGGCAGCCCGTCCGCCCCGCGCCAGGAAAGTCTGCCCGTGGCCTGGTCGTAGTCGAACGGGACCTCAGCTCCGTTCACCCGCAGCGAGACGGTCTCCGGACAGACGCCGGAGGGGACGGCGCCGGGGGAGAGCGGCGCGTCGGAAAGCGCCGCGCCGACATAGGGCATCAGGTCGGGGACCGCTCCGGACGGGGTGCGGGAGGAGACTTCGGGGGGATTGAGATCCAGCACCACCCGCCTCTGCGCGAACGGGGAATAATACGAATCCTTGGTGGCCTTGGCGTAAAGAAGGTTCTCCCCCTCCGTCAGCACCGAGGTCACGGGCAGAGACTGGAAGTTGAAGAGGCCGGACGCGTCGGCCGCGCGGGAATCGGAGGGCGAAGTCATCGAATTGACATAAAAGGCGGCGTTCGCCAGCGGAGCGGTCTCCCCCCTCAGCCGCAGCGGGTGGCCGGCGTCGGCACGGTAGGCTATGACCTCCGGGGGATAAGGGCGGGCCAGGCCGGCGGCGAAAGCGGCCGCCCGGCCGGCCTCCATGAGGTCGTAAAGATAGGTATCGTTGGCCGGTTCCTCCACCAGCATTTTGAGTTCGGCGCCGCTGGCCCGGCTCTCTATGCCGCTGAGCATCTCCAGCGAGATCAGCTCGGTCCTGGAATGAAGCAGCCGCCCGCGCTTATACAGCCGCAGCGTGACCTCCTTGAGATTGGTGTCCGGCAGTTCGCTGACCGTTTTACCCGACGTCGTGGAGACATAGGTGTCGTAATAATCGGCGTCGGCGTTGGCCTTGTAATAGCGTATCGCGGGATCGTAGTCGTCGACGAGGTTGCCGTCCGCGTCGATAAAATCGCGCAGATCCCCGGTCAGGCCGTCCCCGGTCACGTCGGAAACGTCCCTGATCTTGAACTTCATCTCTACCGTCCAGCGGTCTATGAAATAGCGGGCGGCGATGGCCGTTATCTCGTCGAGCAGACCCCGGTAGGGATAGGACGTGCGCTGTTGTGTGACAGGCCCGTAGGTGCCGGCGAGACCGTAATCCGGCAGCGCCGAATCGTAAGGAAAGAGGTAATAGTATTCTATGCTCTTGAGCTTATCGAAGATGGAGGCCGACAGGCGCGTGGAAGAGGTGTTCTCCATGGTGCGCACCGCCATCAGCTGCAGGTAGCGGTGCATGTAGGCCACGGAAAGGCTGAGCACGGCCAGGAGGAAGATGGAGATCATGGCCTCCACCAGGCCGAAACCCGTCCTTAGCCCCGGGGACGCCGGCCGCAAGGAAGGACCGGCGGCCCGCGGATCAGGGCGACATTGTCCGCAATCGGTGCCGGGAGCACTGCGACCGGCCGGAGCGGCTTCTCCCCGGGACAGGGCGTAGAAGAAAAGCAGCGACAGCGGCAGGAAAGCCGCCGAATAAGAGGCGAGGCTGGAAACTGCCGCCTCGTGCACGGCTTTTATAAGGCCGGGGGACAGCAATTCGTACGAGGCGGAAGCGAAAATATGCGCCCCCGCGTAGAAACCGAGAAAAAGGGAGAACAGGGAGAAGACGGAACCGGCGACGGCCTTTTCCGCCGGGGAACAAGGCGCGCGACGGCCGCCTCCGGGAAAGCCGCCGCCGCCGAGCAGGTAGAAGAACAGGGCGGAGAAAGGGGCCAGCAGGACGACGGACAGGGCGAGGCCGGAGTACGCCGAAGATTCCAGTTCCGCCGCCAGTTCCAGCGTGAGCACGGACTCGGCGCCGGGGATAAAAACGGAGGCCCCGGAATAGAACCCCAGGAAAAGCAGGGAAATCGAAATAAAAAGACCGACGGCCGCGTAAGCCGCGGCTGCCCCGGGAAAACCATGGAAGTAGTTTTTTTTCATACCCCTGACCACTCTCGATAGTATAGCAGACGTTCGCTCTTTTTTCATCCCCCGGAACGGAGCCGGGCGCGCGCGCAGCGGGCCGCCCGGCAGGCCTGTGAAGAGGGCCCCATGAGGTCTCCGTCCTCCAGCAGGGCCAGGCCGGGTTCAGCGCCCTGTTTTGTGACCCAAAAGAAACGCCCTGGGAGTCAGGATCGGGATTCCGTCGATCACTTTTAAAACCGCCAGGTCTTTATCTCCGGAGATCAGCGCCCGGACCCGGCCGCCGACGGCCGCTTCAAGGTACTTCTGGTCCCCGGCGTCGCGGCAGACAACGGCAACCGGCAAGGGTTCCACAAACTCGCTCAACTCCGTAAGATAGTGATTCCACTTCGCGAAGATCTCGCCGCCCTGGCCGCCCTTAGTCATTCTACGGAGAACGTCCTGGTATTCGGCCAGGATCCGGGCGGACATAACGAGCGTCAGCTTTCCCTCAAGCCAGCTCTTTAGTATTCGCTGCGGCGGCCCGCCCCAGAAGATCCCGGAAATCACCACATTGGCGTCAAGGACTATTCTCATTTGTCGGCGCGGGACCGGTGAATGGTCTTTTTAACGTCCGACTTCTTCAGCCCGGCCCGCCTCGCGAACTTCCGGCCTGCTCCAAAGAGCCTGTCGGCGTCTTCCAGCGCCGGCCGGCCGATCTTCCTTAGAATGACAGTATCCCCTTCGCCGGCGACAACGAACTTCGTTCCGGCCACCAACCCCAGGGCCTGCCGGATATCGCCGGGAATAACCACCTGGCCTTTTATGGACATCCGCGTTACATCCAGATTCTGCATGATTCCTCCGTCTTACTTGTCTTACTAATAAGATACAGCATAAAACCCCGCCTGTCAAGACGGGCTGCGGCTCCGGCCTGCCGCCCTATTTTACCAGTCCCGCGGCCCGGCAGGCCTGTGAAGAGGGCCCCATGAGGTCTCCGTCCTCCAGCAGGGCCAGGCCCGGGCAGCGGGAGCAGTTATCCCATAGGCGGCAGGAGCGGCACTTTTCGATGTGCCGGCGGCCCCGGGAGCGCCACCAGCGCAGCCACCCGGAGTTTTTCCAGATCCGGGAAAGCGGGATTTTCACGGCATTGCCCAGGGGCAGCGGCAATTGAAGACAGGGATAGACGGTGCCGTCCGGCGCGAAGGCGACGGTGTTGCGGCCGGCCCCGCAGATAAGGTCGCCCGCTCCCCCCTCCGGGTTCGGCTCCGGCCTCAGCGCCGGCAACCTGAGCGATTTTTTTAGTTCGGCGGCCGACAGTTTCATCTTCAGCGCCGCCCTGTCGCCATCATTCCCCGGAGCCAGCGCTATATCAAAAGAATACCGGAAGCCGCCTTTTTTTGCCGTGCGCATGACATAGCCGGCTTCGCCCGCATTGGAGCGCATAAGCGGGCATTTCAGCTTCACCCTGAACCCCAGCCGTTTCATCAGCCGGGCAGCCGCCAGCGTCCTCTTCTGCGCACCCTTCAGCCCGGTTATCCCGTCGTGGACGGCGGGGCGGCCGTAGAGGCTCAGCTCGAAGGAGGAAACGCCGGCTTTTTTCAGCGCGCGCAGCAGGGCCGGCGCCGCGGGCAGGCCGGTGGTGAATACGGTCACGCCGAAGCCCAGGGAGGCGGCGCCACCCGCTATTTCGGGCAGGTCGGGACGCAGCAGCGGCTCGCCGCCGGTCAGGACCAGGTTCATGGAACCCAGCCCGGCCAGTTCACGGAATATCTTCAGCCATTGCCGCGCGGAAAGTTCCCGGCCGGGCCGGGCGCGGCCGCGGGCCTCGGGCAGGTAACAATGGCGGCAGGACAGCGGGCAGCGGCGCGTCAGCTCTATGACCGCGGTGAGCGGGATATTCTTTTCCAGCGAGAGCCGGTTCAGTCCCGCGAGGACGGGGTTTTTCTTAGAACCCATCCAAAAACCTCCTCGCGCCTGCAAACGCGGTTTTTGGCCGCCTACTTCGTTGCTCCTCACTCACAGACCACCGGTATGCTCGTTCGTCGCGCCTCGCATCCGGCTCAAAATCCGCGTTTTCGCGTAACAAGAAGGTTTTTGGATGGGTTCTAGCCATTTCATTATCGGAGAATTCCCCCGGACCACAGCTTCTCCAGAAATATCTTCCACGGCAGGATCTCTATCCCGTCGACAAGGCGCGGGGCGGCGTCCAATGAAACCGCTATCCGCCGCGCGGCCGGATATTCCTCTCCGAAGGCCCTGAGACCCCTGAGGTGGCCGGGGAGAACTTCCTTAACGCCTTTTATCTCTATGGCGGCGGCGCCGCCGCCCAGGACAAAATCCACTTCCAGCCGCGACGCCGTGCGCCAATAGGCCGTCTCATACTCCAGGCCCGAATAATGGCTGTGGGCTCTTATTTCCTGGAAGATGAAATGTTCGAAGGCTTTGCCGAAAACCTCGTTGCCCGGGGCCACCTCGGTCCGCTTCAGGAGGAAATTGGGAAGGGAAAGGTCGAAAAAATAGAACTTCGGGGCCAGTATAACGCGGCGCTTGGGTTTTTTCCGAAAGGACGGCACAAAGCCGCCGAGCAGCGTGTCGGAAAGGATCTGAAAATAATTTTTGATAGTCGGGCCGCTGACGCCGCAATCCGAAGCGATGTTGTTGTAATTGACCACCTCGCCGTTACTGAAAGCCGCCGCTTCAAGGAAGCGTGAAAAGACGGGGACGCTCCGCGAAACGGCTTCCGCCGAGATCTCCTCTTTAAGGTAATCGCCTATATAGGCGTGGATAAGCCTGCCGGGCCGGACGGCCGAATAATGCCGGGGGAGCAGGCCGCTGTTCAACGCCTTATGAAGGTCGAACCCTTGTATCTCCCGGGAAACCAGCGGAAAGAGCTCATAATGAACGGCGCGGCCGCCCAAAAGATTGGCCCCCGCCCGCCTTAATTTCCTGGCGCTGGAACCGCACAGGATGAACCGGATATTTTTATTCACGATCAGCCACTGAACCTCGTTGAGCAGGGCCGGAACGAGCTGGATCTCGTCGATCAGGACCGGAGCTCCGGGCGGCGCGGCCAGCAGCTCTTCGCGCAGGAGAGCCGGTTTTTTGCCGAAACGTTCATACTCTTCGGAAAGCAGAAGATCGTAATATTTCGACTCCGGGAAAAGGTTTTTCAGGAGCGTGCTTTTTCCGGTCTGGCGCGGACCAAGCAAAAAACAGGTTTCGGTTTTTGATAACTCCAGTTTCTGGATTCTTTGATACATCGGAGAATTGTACTTTACTTTATCATGATATAACAAATACCATATTCACTATATCCATGTTGCCCCGACCGGGGACGGCGGGGATCGTCCGGGGTCTGGACGTTCTTTTCAGGAGCGGTCCGGTTCAGTCCCGCGAGGACGGGTTTTTCTCAGCCATTTCAGCAGGCCGCGGGAAAGGAACCAGGCGTAGCCCGCCAGTCCGCTCTTAAGGGGGTTACGCGATACGACACGGCCGAGGATCTGACGGGGGTGTACGGCGTGCGGCGGCAGTTCCCAGCCGTCGTCGCGCAGCACCGCCCTGCCGCCGGCGAAGCCGGCGACGCGGTGCAGCAGCGCGCGGCCGCCGGCGCGGTATACGGCGCAATCGCCGCGCCGCAGCCTGGAAGAAGAGACCAGCGCCGTGTCGCCCGCGCGGAAAAGAGGGAGCATGCTGCTCCCCTCCAGCCGGAAGGCTTTCACGGCGCCGCGGCGGGACATCTCAGGAGTACCGCTTCAGCGATTTGCAGGCCGACTGGCCCGTGGGGCCGGTCTGGCATTTGCCGCAGGCCAGCGCCGCGGTCTCGAAGACCTTCTCGCTCTTTATTTCCGGCTTCGAATATTTTTTCTTTTTCTTCATGATATCCAGCCGCTTTATTTTTCCAGGAGCCCGGCCTTTTCAAGCTCCCGGATGAACCTTCCCGCGTCCGCCTCCGCGGCGGGCACCTCCACCTCGAACTCGGCCGCCAGCGCCCCGGCGATGGCGCGGGAGGACCTGCCGGCGGCCAGGGACTTCCAGATAAAAGACCCCGTTTCGTTGAGCCGGTGCAGGCGCGAGCCGGCCGCGTCCACTATGTAGACGGCGCCGTCTATTTCCCTGTGCGCCAGTCCCTTTTTAGGCTTGTACCCCATCCCTTGATTATAAATCATTTCAGCAACCTCAGGAACGAGGAGTCTTTTTTGGTGAAACAGAACCCGCCTTTATACAGGCCGGCCGCGGCCCCGGCGGTCTTGAGCAGAGCGGCCGCGGCGGCGGGCTCTTTGGAGAAGTTCAGGCAGCAGCGCAGGAACAGCGGGATGAAGCCCGAAGCCGGCGCTGGGGACAGCGAATTCTGCCGTCCCTTGCGCAGGACGTATATCCCCCCCAGCGGCAGCCGCAGCGGCCGGCCGGCCGAACGCATCTCGCCCCAGAAAGGCGAGCCGTAAACATAGAAACGCCCGCGCTCGCGGCGCAGCGGCACTATCTCGTCGCTTATGACCTCCACCCCCGCCGCCGCGGCCGGAACAGGGCGGCATTGTCCGCTGCCGGTGCCGCGAGCACTGCGAGCGGCGAGGCGGGCCAGCGTGGACTTGCCCGCCCCGGAACGCCCGATGAAAACATGCGCCTTCCCGGCCACGGCCAGGCCGCAGGCGTGGAGCAGGGCGCCGCCCCCTTTATTGAGCAGGGCGGAGCAGAGCGTTCTCAGGAAAGAATCGAAACTCTGCGCACGGGGGGAAACCACGGCCCTCCCACTCCCGGAGACCGCGTCGAAGCTGAATTCAAAATCTCCGCGGCCCCCTCTTATCGGAGGGCCGTACAGGACGACGGGGCTGAAGGGCGGCCGGGCCGGGCCGCCGGTCTTTATCGCGAACGCCGGCACGCCGCGCGGCGAGCGGAAAGCGGCGTATCGCCGCGACATCGCCGCGGCAAAAGAAGGAGAGGCGAACGAAAAGCCCACAGAGGGGACGATAGGGGGGACGTTGATGAATAGATGACTAACCACGGGGCTTCCCCCGGTTCCTGGATAGACGCGTCACATCTTTGCGGTCCTGTTCCCGGTTGAAATACCGCTTCAGTCGCACCAGATCTCCGCGGGCTATGTAATGGACGCTCACATCGCGCAATCTCCCGTCTTCTTTTTTCGCCCAGGCTTTTTCAAAATCGAGCGCGCCCTGCGAATTAAATATGTCCAGCCGGTGCGGTTCCCGGCCGATAAAAAATATTTTATCTTCCAGCAGGTCCTCCTTCTTCACCTCTATCCCGCAGAATTCCCTGACAGCCTCCGCGCATTTTTCGGCGTTGTCCGCCGTCGGCCGGATCCAAAAATCGATATCTTTGGTGTCGCGCGGGATATTTGTATGATAAATCACGGCATACGCGCCCACGATCAAATAGTCCACGCCGTGCTTGTTCAGCAAAGCGGCGAATTCTTTATAATCATCTTCCCGTGTTCTCTCGTTTTCCATAAACGCTCCTGTCCATAAGCGGGGATTCAGTCCGGCCGAACAAGTGATTATGGGTCTTTCTTATGGATTGTAAGACGTCCAAAGCGGTATCAAAATCTTTTTCAATATTTAATAGGTCCACTTCTTCAGGCGTTCCCGTGCCGCAAATCCAATCGCGGCCATCTTTGCCTCTAAATTTTTTTATTTTCATATTTTCCGGCCAAATCCCGGCCCCTGGCAGTCAGCCGCGCTATACCGCTTTGCGTCATTTTCAACTCCCGCATCAAATCGGATGTCCTGATCCCGGCTGTCTCGCGGCATAAATGGCAGTATATCGCGCGCGCGCGTGCCGGGCCGCTCTTACGGCTCGGGCGCACAATCTCTTCCCTGCCGATTCCTGTAATTCCGACCACTTCTTCCATAACTTCTTCGCGGGTCTTATTCTTGTCCGCGATTTTCTCCCCCGCCGATTTCAATACGGATTCCACAAAATTCCCGCTTCCCAGCACCCGCTCGTCATACGCTTCTTTTTCACCGGCGCGCCGGGACGTTAAAACGCTTTTCATGCCGCCCATGCTTTTTATTAATCCCCCGCCGGAATATTCTCCGGCCTGGCCTGTCTTCAGCCTGTCAAGCATGAACTCCCCGTACTTTTTCAGCGCTTCATGAATATTGCCGCCGAAATGCTCAAGAACACATTCGGCCGCGATAATTCCATCTACTTTTGTTCCGAGCAGGCCGCCGTGGCCGCACCACCTATATCGCTCCAATCCTTTTAAATCCCTCACTAATTTTGCGCGTAGCGGATTTAAATGGATGTAGGCCACAAGCCCAAGAAGGTATTGTTCGGCTTCGCAAAGCACAGCCTTGTACCTGTTTTGGAAAAGATGCCCCGCTCTTTTATGCCGGATATTGAACGCGACAGCGTAGCCGGTCATCAATCGCCGCATCAACTCGGCAAGCGGATGTTTGCCGCGCAGAATTAGAAGGTGAAAATGATTCGGCATCAGACACCACGCCAGGCATTTACAGCCTGTTTTATCCAATGCCCTTTTTAACCGGGCAAGAAAATCCAGGTAATCTTCTTCTTCCGCAAAGATTTTTCTGCGCTCAATGCCGCGGGCTATCACATGATAGAGCTGTCCGGCGATGTCTAGTCTGGCGTGTCGGGGCATACGAATATTTTATTAAACTCTAGTCATCTTTTCATCAACGTCCCCTTACTTACAGCCCCGACGGCCAGGGC
Source organism: Elusimicrobiota bacterium (assembly GCA_009773155.1). Taxonomy (GTDB): domain Bacteria; phylum Elusimicrobiota; class Elusimicrobia; order Elusimicrobiales; family UBA9959; genus UBA2231. The sequence continues at coordinate 6,506 of WOVA01000005.1, read as the reverse complement.
AGGACTATGGCCTCCCATGACTTCCTGGAGAGATTAAGCCCTATCGTCATGATATTGGCCGCGACCTGGGGGTCGTAATAGATTCTGCACTGCGAATTTGTAGTAATATTGGCCGCACCTTTGACCATAATGGAGCCGTGAATCAGGTCCGCGCTGCCGCCGCCAGTTGGCGGAGTGAAGTTGCCGCCCACGTAGACGAAGCCATGTATGGCAGGGTTTATACTCTTGGTCAGGCCGGTCGGCGCATAAGAGGTGTTGATGTCGCCGAAACAGGCAGGCGGAGGCGTCGGGATCTTGAGCCCCGGGTCATAATCGTCGAGATAATGACTCCAGTTATTGCAATACTGCTTCCAGGCCTTGGGCGGGACCCTGGCGTTCCTGGCGCCGAGCTGGAGAGGAACGCCATTCTGGAAGGTGAGGTTGCCCATCACTATAATGGCGCCAGCTACGGCGCTGCGAAAATTGGTCCAGTTCCCCTCGATAAAATAAGGCTTGCCGGTATTGGAGGTGCAGTTGTTGCTGAAATTCCCCGGCTGGTAATAGGGCCGGCCGCAGGGATCGTTGCCGGAGGCGATGGCGGAACTGCGGTAGGCCGCGAAATCTATCTGCGGGGAGGGAGGCAGGTCGGTATAATAGGAATGCCACCACCAGCAGTTGGGGGAATCGCAGTTGGGCGGCGTGGGGCCGTTATTGTCGCGGTGAACGACGCTATCGGAATTCTTTATATTGGCGGCGCTCCAGAAGGAGGGATGAATCTTGCCGTTTATGTCCACGTCCTTCGGACTGGCCACGGCGCCCCATTCAACCTGAACATTGTTTCCGCTCATCGTGACGCCGTTATCGGCCTGTATGGTGATCTCGCTGAGGACATCGTTGAGATACACCGCTTTCAGCGCGCGGACCTCGCGGTTCATCCTGTCGCGGCCGACACCCACGATGGTGACCTCGCCGGTATGGGGCCCGCTGGTGACCGCTACCGCGTAGGAGCCGCCGGGCAGTTCGGTATAGGCGGTGTCGAGTACGAAACCGGGGAAGGTCTGGCCCGCCTGCAGCGCCTTCCAGGTGGCGGTGGACTCTATGACCTTCTGAAAGCCCCGGTCCAGCGCGGCCTCGGCCAGCTGCAGGGCGTTGGAGCTCTGCCCCTGCTTGACGCTCCAGTTGGCCTCGTTGCGCACATAGGTGACCATCACCGGCACTATGATGGCCAGCACCACCAGCAGCACCAGGGCCATCACCATCAGCTGTCCTTTCCTCTGTTTCATCAGTTCATTATCCTCACTTTCTGCACCGACAGCTGCAGGGCTTTTTTGCCGCCGCGGAACGTGGGGGACTGCGCGGTGATGGCCACCGAGATAAGAGAGGGGTCGTCGGTCCGCGGGTAGGTGAAAGCGATATAGGCCAGGTGCTCGGAGAGCATGCTGTTGCTGCCGGCGCGGCTCATGTAGAGCCTCTTGCCGCTCTGGTAGAAAGAGACGGTCTCGCCCTGCACGCTGGTGAAGGTGATGCGGGAGGCGGGCGGCTGGCCGGAGGCGGCGTCGATCACGAAAGTGGAGCTCACCCCCTGGCGCGTGAACCGGTTTATAAGGTCCAGGCTGGTGCGCACGTCGCGCTGTATGGCGTTGCGCGCGGTGGTCAGCCGCCAGAAATTAGTCACCTGGAGCAGCATACTGCCGCCCATGCCGCCGATGATGCCGAGTATCGCGGTCACGAGCATGAGCTCCATCAGCGTATAGCCGCGGCGGCGCTTTACGGCCATGAGAAATCCCTCAGGACCGTCGCGCCGGCCCCCACCGCTACGCCCGCGCTGGTCTTGCTGGTGTAGCTCACCGTGCCGCTGAGGTCGTCCACCACCGGGTAGAAAGCCCGCAGATTGTAGGCGGCCGAGGTGCTGGAGCGGACCTCCAGCGCATAGGTGCCGTCCGACTTGCTGGACGCGGAATAATAGATGGTGCCCGCCCCCGCGGCGGAGGCGCTTATGACGGGAAGAGGGTGGGGCACGGTCGCGGTGCTGGCCACTATCAGCACGCCCGTGGTTATCGGCGCGCCATTGAAGGAAACGGCGCCGGTGACGGTCCCCATGGCTCCTATCACCGTGATGGTGCCGGCGAAGACCGTGGCGCCCGGCACCGTCACCGACGAGATCAGCGGCGTGGTCGGCGCCGAAATGAAGCTTTGCAGAGAATCCAGTTCCGGCTCTATCTCGTAGCCCAGCGTGGAGGTGGCGGCGAAGATATTGAAGTGCCCGGTTATATCGCTGGTGTCGGAATAAGTATTGCCGCCGAGCTTCGCCGTGACCGGGATATTGGGCAGCGCGCCGGTGCCGGAGGTGATATAGCCTCTTATGTAACCGCCGCCGGGCAGGTGCAGGTCGGGCACGCTGGTCACCTCCCCCTGGTTTATCGTGACCGCGGCGCTGTCGGTGCTGTAATTGCCGTCCACCAGGCCGCAGTTGCCGGTGATGACCGCCGTCCCCGTGGAGACCGACAGAAAATACCACCCCTGCGAATCGGTCGTAATGGAATTGCCGTCGGTGGAACAGACGGTCTGGCCGGGTAGCCTGGTCCAATAGTTGCTCCCCGCTCCGTAGACGAAGCCGGTCGCCAGGCCGCCGGAATAGGTGGAAGCTATCACCGTATAGTAGAGGCCGGCCGCGGGCCAGGCCGGGAAGGTGGAGGCGTTGGGCACGCGGATGACGGCGTTCTGGGTCACGGCCACGCTGGCGATGATGGTCATATAGCCGCCGTGCACCGCCGTCAGGTTCCAGGTGCCGGTGGCCACGCCGACCAGCGTGAAAGAGGAAACGGGACAGACCTGGCCCTGGGCGCCGGCCATCGAGCCGGTGGAGGACCGCACCGCGGAGGACATGCCGTCGTCGGCGAGGATATAAGCCCCGGTGGCCGGCACCCCGGCTCTCACCGTCCTGGCGCCGGAGGCCTTATTGAACGGGACATAGGCCAGGCCGGCCGCAGCGTTGCCGAGGTTGTAATAAAAATCGTTGACATTATTTCCGCTGTCATAGGCCCGTCCGTATGTGTTCCCGGGCGAGCAGGGTTCCGATAAACGGACAATCTGGTCCTCTCGCTTGAGGCCGGCCGGCGTCGCGATGCACGAGGTCTCGCAATTGGACGGGGCGTCGGTGCCGTGCCGCCAGCCGACCGCGTCTATGGTGCCGCCCGAATTATTCGTAAGCCAGACGGTGCCGCTCTGATCGTACATCAGGATCGGCTTGGCGGAGGGCGGTGTCCACGCAAAACCGACCGGGCTACTCACGCAGGTGGTCGTATCCGTATAATAGGCGTCGGCGCTATAGGCGACGCCCCCGACCGTGAAGGAAGGCGTATTCGCGATCAGGTAATGCGCGCGCGACGGCACGAAGGTGGAGACATAGACCAGCGGTATATCGGTACAGAGCTGGCTCGCGTATCTGCTGGTGTAATTAAGGCGCACTTCGCGCACCCCGGGCGACACACCGATATTCACCGGGCGGGAGGTCGGGTTGAAGAGCTCGATATACTGCGCGTCGAACCCGCCGGCCTGGACGGTAGAGGCCACCACCTGGCTTATGACCAGGCCCGGATTCTCCGCATAGACATGGTTGGAAGCTATGGTCCCGGTGCCGATCTTTACTATGGAGAAATTCCTGGCCGTATAGACCCCCTGCGTGACCGGAAGGGCCGTGGGAGTGGTCTGGGCGTAATAGCCGGCGGATGAGCAGCTCAGCGTATAGGTGCCGGGCGCCACCTGGAAACTGTAGTTGCCGGAGGCGTTGGAATAGCCGCGCCATTTGGGAGCGCCCACCACCTGGACCAGCACCCCCTGGGCCGGCACACCACCCTCGGTCACCGTGCCGTTAAAACCGGCGCTCAGTGTGGCCGCGTCCGGGTTCTGATAATAGCTGTCTATCTGCGTCTTATGCGGCTTGCCGCGGTCAGTCCAGTAGACATACACCGTTATCCGCTTCATACCCGGGTCGCTGGCGCTGTAGGGCACCGTGGAGACGGTGGTCCCGGAGACCGAGGCGTAATCCACGTTCACGGCGCGGGTAAGGGGAGGCATACCCCAAAGGGTTATATACTCGGGTGGATAACTCGCGGTATCGTAAAGGAAGTTGGGATCGTAGCCGGTGCTTACGGCCGGCGCGGTAGTGACCAGGAGCTGGAAATAGGACTTGTTCTTGAGTACCTCCATTTTCTCCTGGGCCAGGTTGGTCGCGATGGTCCTGAGGCGGGACTGGGCCAGCGCCTCATTGATGTACCTGAAAGCGCCCATGCCGGCCACGACGCCGATGGTGATGACGGTCATGGCCACCAGCAGTTCCACCAGCGTAACGCCGGTTTTTTTTCCGAAAACGGTCTTAGGCATTCATATCACTCCGCGCGCCGGGCCGGGGGCCGGGACACGCGATAGTTTACCCCCCGAACCGCAAAGAAAACGCAAATCCGGCTCAAATCCGGGCAAAAGGACCGTCAGGGATAGGACCCCAGGTCGTCGTACTCCTCGTCCTGCATTGGCGCTTCGTCGGCCGGTTCCGGAGCGACGGGCGCGGCCGGGGCGGGCCGGGCCTTGGCCGGGGCTTTCTTCCTGCGCACCAGGACCTTCTTTTTAGGCGCCGGCTTCAGCTCGGCCGGCTTCTCCTGCGCGGGGGCGGCGTCCTTCTTAACTTCGGCGACAGGCTTGCGCCTTTCGTCGAGCAGGGTATCGAAAGCCTCGCGCTGCTCCACGTCGAGGTATTCCCGGACCAGGTCCGGGATGCCCTTGCTTATGAGCGAAAGCTTGTAGCGGTGTTCGTTCATCTGGTAGCGCCACTTCTTCTCCTCGGCGGCCGCGCGCTCGTATTCCTTGAAGATGGAGTCGAACTCCCTGGTCTGTTTCTGTATGGCCCCGGAGATGCGCTCCTCCTGCTTGGCGCTCAGCTTCAGGCGGATCCCCAGGTCGGCTATGACGCCGCGGGCCTCGGGCCTGGGGATATTGAAGGCGCCGGGTTCATCGGGGATGTTGAGGTCGGCGGCGAAGGCCGCGGTTATCAGGACCGCGGCGACAGCGGCGGCCGGCAACAGGATCTTCTTCATGTTCTTCCTCCGTCTAAGGCTTTCATTCCGCCAGTTCCGAAATTGCCACCTGGCTGGAGTGCTCGGTCCTGCCCCACCAGTCCCGGCCCCTCAGCAGGCCCGCGGCGAATATGGGCAGCCGCAGCGCGGCAAGGACCGGCTGCAGGAAATAGGCCGCGAAAATGTCCCACCCCTCCTCCTCCAGCAGTATGGCGGCGGAAGGATATATCAGCAGCGGCATCAGCGCCAGCGCCTTCATCGCGGCCTGCGCGCCGGGCAGAACCCCGTAGAACCATACTATGAGGTTGAAGCCGTCCCTAGTGTAATAAATAAGGGCGGCGGTTAGCAAAATGACGGCGAACTTGTAGGCCTGGGCGCAGTAAAGCCAGGCCTCGAAGGCGCGCGGGTCCTTCTTGAGCAGGGCCCTTTTCCAGAGCCCCCACAGGTGCTTGCGGGCCGTATCCAGCGCGCCGCGGGTCCAGCGCACGCAGCGCCGGACATACTGCCGCAGCGTCACCGGCTCCTCGTCGTAGACCACCGCCTCGTGCGACCAGCCTATGCGCACCCCGTGGCGCGCCAGCCGCATCTGCAGTTCCAGGTCCTCGGTCAGGCTGTGCCCGTCCCACGGGAAGGCCGCCGCGGTGGCGGCGTCCAGGCACATGCCTTTGCCGTGCAGCGTGGCGGAGAGCCCCAGCGCCAACTTGGGCCGCTGGAAGAAGCGGTTGGTTATGCAGTGGCCCGCGGCCAGTATGCGCGGCAGTATCCCTTCGCGCTTGTTCTTGGAGAGCTGCCGGCCCTGCACCGCCTTGTCCCCGGCCGCCAGGCGGGCGTTCATCGCGGTCAGGAAGCCGGGGTGGGCCAGCGAGTCGGCGTCGAAGTAACAGAAGGCGTCGTAGCGGCGGGCGGCCATGACCTTGCCGGCGGCCCAGGCCAGCGCGTGCGCCTTGCCGGCCGGCCCGTCGCAGAACTCCGGGCACCGACTGCGGGCAATGCCGCCCTGTTCCGGCCCGTCGGCGTGGCCGTAGCGCAGCACCTTCACGCCGGCCGCCTCGCCCAGGGCCGCGGTGGCGTCGGTGCAGTGATCGGCCACCAGCCACACGTCGAAGCGCTCCGGCGGGTAATCCATCTTCACCAGGCTCTCGAGGCAGTAGGCGATGACCTTCTCCTCGTTATAGGCCGGCAGCATGACGGCGAAGACCGCCCGCCGGCCGGGGTCGGCCGGCGGGCGCGGCCGCGGCCCCAGGCCGCGGAAACTGAGGAAAAGATAATAGAGGCCGGTGAAGAACAGGAAAGCCTGCAGCAGGTTGGCCAGCAGCAGGGCAGGATAATAGAATAAAGTTTCCGACATATGACCGCAGTATGTTGCAAGCAAATAGAAATGTCCGGGGTAGCGGCAATTAGAAATGTCCGCTTTGTTGCTGCCTCGGTGGCCGCTGTTCCAGCGGTTTCTTGAATAGC
>WOVA01000054.1 GCA_009773155.1 Elusimicrobiota bacterium | reverse complement strand
CAGCGGATATATGCCGGCAACAAGCTGTCCTCCCAAGTGGCGGCTTACAACGGTCTCATCGAAGCGAAGCAGTTCCCTGTTCCCGCATTCCGAGCATTTCTTTTCCGGCTTACGGCAGAAGGCTCTGTCCCATTCATGTTTGCAGGCAGGGCTGTAGCCGCTTTTCCCCGCGCGGTTCTCCCAGCGGCGGGCATGTATGTCTTCGCGTCCGCGGAAATAGCTGCGGAACAGCGCGATTTTGTCCTCTGGGGTAAGACGTAGGACGGACGAGCTGTCAGTCGGGAGTTCTGCGGGGTTGGCAAGCTTTAAGAGATACCGGCGCTTAAGTTCAGCTAAGGCCGAGATCTGTGAGTCTATCCGCGCGATCTCTTGCTTTAAATCTTCTCTTTCGGACGGTTCTTGCATTGTTGTGCTGGCTATATCTTTCCAGGATTCGCTCAAGGGCAAATCAATGCTTTCATCTGGAACCACATCGCTTTGTTGGCACCAGCAAAACGATCTCAGAATGCGGATTACTCTTTTTTCTGCCGCTTCTTCTTAGACTCTAATTCTTTCACCGCAAGGTCGAAGTCCGAGACCATTTTCTTGTCGTGTTCTTTGCGGTATTTATCAAATTCAATTTCAGCTTTCTGAGCCGCAACCTCGGCGCTGACGGTGCCTGCATTGGTCAGAATCTCTCTTTCGCTGATCTTAAGGAACTCGTCAAGCTTGGTTATCCAGTCGTTCATCTTCATCAGGCGGCCGTTCGTGGCCTGCAATTCGGCAAAATCCAGATAGAGGGAGACTATCAGGTTGAGCTGGTTAAGTTCTTTTTCGGTCAGGTAATTCTTGGCTATCTTCGCGTCCTGCTGCGTTATGTAGTTGCCTTTGAAGTTAACCAGGCCCATCAGCGGCTTTGTGCCGTCCGCGCGCTTCGCTATCATCTCGGCGGCGGTTTGGCCATGTACGGCGTAGTGCATTTTATTCTGTACTGTGGCAAAGAATTCACCGGTCAGTTTGTCGTCCTTGCGGTAATCGATGCTGGTGGCGTAAATATCCGTGACTTTCTGGTAAAAGTTGCGCTCGCTGCTGCGGATGTCGCGGATGCGCTGCAGGAGTTCCTGGAAGTAGCGTGCCTTCTGGCCGCCCTGCTTGAGGCGTTCATCGTCCAGCGCAAAGCCTTTTACAATATATTCCCTCAGACGCTGGGTAGCCCAAATGCGGAACTGTGTTCCCCTTACCGACTTTACCCTGTAGCCTACTGAAATAATTACATCTAAATTGTAATGCTTTACAGTGTATTCTTTGCCGTCTGTCCCAGTACGTCGGAATTCCCGACATACTGACTTTTCATCGAGTTCCCCTTCGCTGAAGATATTTTTTAGATGTTCAGTGATAGTTGTCCGGCCTTTATCGAATAATTCCGCCATCTGCTCTTGTGCCAACCAGACGGTTTCATTTTCCAGTCGTACGTCCAGCCGCGTTTTGCCGTCTTCCGCCTGGTAAATTAAAAACTGCGAGGGGTTATCTTTGCTTTCCATTGTAAATTCCGCCTTCCGGTTTATATATGGATATTATGGCTTTTCTTACCTAATGCTTGCCACAGGGGTTCTCCCTGCTATCTCTTGAGATAGTATAGAACATCAACCCGACAAGGGTGTGTCGCGATGAAAATGACTATTTTTGCCCACATCTGTCCGGGGAAAGTTTTAAACGGCTGCGGGATGTAAGCGGAGTCGGACTTCAGAACAGGCTAAATCCCCTATGAAAAGGCGATTTCGGAGTTGTTTGGCAGTGCTGTCCGTGAAAGTCGGAAAAACTGGATACACAGAATCATGTCCAGATTGGAGGAAGAAGAGTGTAAATGGGCATTTTAGCGGGTAAAGATTACGGTTTCCGACGGGAAATGCGCCACAATACGGTGCTTTAGGGCCAATTTGATGATATGTGGTAAAATTTCCCCGGACAGATGTGTATTTTTGCTGTTTTCTGCTGTTTCCCGGGTGGGTAATTCTGCCGTCCCTTGATTTGGCGGGGGCAGTTAAGGCGGGCCAGGGCCAGGGGCTGCAGTTTCCCCACGGGGGCGACATAAATATAACAGAAAAGCCCGCCAGGGCCGAGCGAATGCGAGGCCGGGGCGGGTTTTTAATAAACCAAGGTGCCCCCGTATAAATTCTTTCTTTCCGGTGGCCATAATTTAAAAATAAGAAAAAAATAAATGCGGGGATGTACGGGCCGCTGTTGCGGCCCGGGAGCGGCTGCGCCAAGGCCCACGTTATTGGGCCGGCCAGCCGCGCATAGGAGGTTGTTATAAGATGCAGCCTACCTTTGGAGCAGAACTGACGGCGCGCCCCGTGCCGGCAGCCTGCGAACCCACTACTTAGCGGCAAGGAGCAGTGCGGGGCCGCGCTGCGTGGCCACGCCTGCGACGACATCTCGCGGGTAAGATCAGCTATACAATGCTTTTAGGAACTTATAGAGGGTCCGACGGAAGCGTATCCACAGGTCAGCCGAAGGTAATGATGTGTACCCGTCTGGCGGCCCGGCCCGCAGCGGGCGGGGCCGCTGGTTTTCGGTTGTTGGAGGGATTGGTCATTTTTCAAAACCAATGGTCCGCTGGCGTAGAGAGGAACTCCTCAAGCGGGATGCCCTGGCCGCCCACTAGCAGTTTTTTATACGGATGGAATTCCTTGGCAAAGAGGTTCATGCCGGGAATAGAGTCTTTGCGCCTGGAACTGGTAACTTCCATGGCGATAAGGCGTTCATGGCGCTTAATAACGAAATCCACTTCCATGCTGCTTTCCCGCCAATACAGGAGTTCCGTGCCGCTCCCCGCCAGCCCGCTGAACAGGTGCGCGCCTACGGCCGACTCCACAAGCCTTCCCCACATGTTATGGTTCTCGCGGGTTGTCTGAAAAGTGTGTGCGGCTCCGCTGGTCATCAGCCCGGTGTTAAGCACGAGCAGTTTTGGGCTTGAGCCGCGCTGGCGTAGCCGGCTGCCGGAGTATTTTTGGAGCCCGGTCACCATTCCTACTCCGGAGAGCAGTTCCAGGTAATGCGCTAGCGTGACGGTGTGGCCATGTCCCTGCAGTTGGCCTGCCATCTTCTGGTAGGACAGTATCTGGCCGGAATAATCGCAGGCAAGGCGGAATAGTTGGCGGAGCAGGGCCGGCTTGTCCACCCGCGTCTGCAGCAGAATGTCGCGCGAAAGCGTGGTCTCCACCAGGGAGTCCTGTATATAGGTGCGCCAGCGCTCTTCGTCCTTTATAAGTTCCGCGCAGCCGGGATAGCCGCCGAAATAAAGGTACTTATTAAGGTTCCACCCGAACGCTTCCTTCATCTCCGCAAAAGACCAGTGCGGGACCCTGATCAGTTCGAACCTTCCCGCCAAGCTTTCGGTGAGTCCTTTTTGTATCAGCAGGGGTGAGGAGCCGAGGAGGGCGACCTTGAGGCCGCATCCGGAGGCCGCATCCTCATCCCACAGTCGTTTGACCGTTTCGGACCAATTGGGGACTTTATGCGCCTCGTCTAGAATTAGGAGCGCGCCGTTTTTCTTGGCTTTCTTCGCGGCAAGGCGGCCGATCTCCCATTGGGTCTCTATCCAGGAGGTGTCACGCAGTGAGGGTTCGTCGGCCGAGGCGTAGTGGTGCGGCATAGCGGTGCCGGCCATGAATTGTCTTATCAGGGTCGTCTTTCCGACTTGCCTGGGGCCGGATAGTACCTGTATGAATCTGCGTCTTTCGCCCAGCCTGGATTGGATAGTTTTTAAAATGGGGCGCTTGAATTTAGGGGTAGTCATATAATTTACTCATTATACTGAGTAAATTAACTCACTGTCTAGAGATAGAATCATCTAACGCAACATGAGCATGAAACCGACTTGAAAGAGCGGCGTTTTCCGTCCATAATTAGTCATGTGTATGTTCCATAAGATTCCCAGAAGAACCTTATTCTTAAGCATTCGATGCACCAGTATGACGTCCAGGCCGGCCAGCTCGGTGAAGGGGCCTATCTTCTGCCGGGCGGCCTCGCCGGCGAGCGCGCCCAGGTTGACCGCGTCGCGCCGCAGCCGCGGCAGGGCGAAGGGCCTGCGCGGCGCCAGGAACTCAAGCAGCAGCAGCAGGCTAACTGGAACGTCCCTGTCTCCGCGCCTTGCGGCCGAGGAGGGAAAGGTGCAGCGTGACGGCTATGCCTATGGCGGCCAGCAGGGCGGCCAGCCAGGGGCGCTCGGTCCAGGCCCAGGCGGCGGAGGCGCCGAGGGTGAGCCAGAGCAGGGCGATGGCGATCGCTCTGGTCCGCCGGGGCAAGGGCTCTCCGTCGCGGCAGCGGCGCAGGTATTCGCCGAAAAAACGGTTTTCATGAAGCCAGCGGTAGAGCCTGTCCGAACTGCGGGCGAAGCACCAGGCTGCCAGGAGCAGGAACGGGGTGGTGGGCAGGACGGGCAGTACGGCGCCCAGCGCGCCCAGAGCGACGAAGAAGACTCCCAGCGCCGCCAGGACGGCCCTGGCCGGCCGGCTCCCCCCCGCGGGGGAGGCCGGCGGCGGCGCGTACGCTCCGGAGAAAGTCGGGGCTTCCTCCCGGCGCGTTGGCGGTTTTCCAGGGCAGGCCAGGGGCATTACTTCGCCACGGCCTCCCTGAACTTCAGGCCCAGGGCCATGGCCACGCCCTCGCCGTAGGCGGGGTCGGCCTTATGGCAGTTGCCGATATGGCGCAGCTTGATCTCCTTCGGGGCGTCGCCCATGGCGCGGGCGGTGTTCTCGAAGAGGACCTGCCGCTGGGCGGGCGTCATCAGCCGGAACAGCTTGCCGGGCTGTATGAAGTTGTCGTCCTCCTGCGCCCACCGGTCGGCCGCGCCCTCCAGGTTGAGCGGCGGCTCGGCGTAGCCGGGCTGCTGCACCCACTCGCCGTAGCTGTTGGGCTCGTAGCCCAGCGTGCCGCCGTGGTTGCCGTCGGTGCGCATCTGGCCGTCGCGGTGATACGAGTTGAACGGGCAGCGCGGCTTGTTGACCGGGATCTGGTGGTGGTTGACCCCCAGGCGGTAGCGCTGCGCGTCGCCGTAGGAGAACAGGCGCCCCTGCAGCATCTTGTCGGGCGAGAAGCCGATGCCGGGCACGATGCTCGCCGGGTTGAAGGCGGCCTGCTCCACGTCGGCGAAGTAGTTCTCGGGGTTGCGGTCGAGCTCCATCACGCCGACCTCGATGAGCGGCGCGTCCTTGTGGTACCACACGCGGGTGAGGTCGAAGGGGTTATAGGTCAGCCGGCGCGCCTTCTCCTCGGTCATCACCTGTATGTACATGGTCCACTTCGGGAACTGCTTATTCTCGATGGCGCCGAAGAGGTCGCGCTGGTGGCTCTCGCGGCACTTGCCGACGAGGGCCTCGGCTTCCTGGTCGGTGAGGTTCTTTATGCCCTGCCGCGTGAGCAGGTGGAACTTCACCCATGCGCGCTCGTTCTTCCTGTTATACATGCTGAAGGTATGGCTGCCGAAGCCGTGCATGTGGCGGTAGCTGGCCGGGATGCCGCGGTCGCTCATGGTGATGGTCACCTGGTGCAGCGCCTCGGGCAGCGAGGTCCAGAAGTCCCAGTTGTTGCGCGCGCTGCGCAGGTTGGTCTTCGGGTCGCGCTTGACGGCGTGGTTGAGGTCCGGGAACTTGAGCGGGTCGCGCAGGAAGAACACCGGGGTGTTGTTGCCGACCAGGTCCCAGTTCCCTTCCTCGGTGTAGAACTTCACGGCGAAGCCGCGGATGTCGCGCTCGGCGTCGGCCGCGCCGCGCTCGCCGGCCACGGTGGAGAAGCGGGCGAACAGCTCCGTCTTCTTGCCCACCTTGGAGAACATCGCGGCCCTGGTGTACCTGGTGATATCTTTGGTCACCGTGAAGGTGCCGAAGGCGCCCGAGCCCTTGGCGTGCATGCGGCGCTCCGGTATCACCTCGCGGTCGAAATGCGCGAGCTTCTCGAGATACCATACGTCCTGCAGCAGCATGGGGCCGCGCGGGCCGGCCGTCAGGCTGTTCTGGTTGTCGGCCACCGGCGCGCCGGTCACCGAGGTCAGTTTGTTGACTTTTTTTTCTTTCATCTGCCCTCCTGTTATTTTCTCTTTTTTCCCTTTATTACCAAATGGAAGTCCTCCACCTCGAAGCCGGGCAGGCGCAGGCGCGCGGGCAGGCGCACCGCCGCCCACGGTATGTCGTAGATCCTGCCGGTGCGTTCGTCCACCAGGTGGTGATGGCGCTCCAGGACGGGGTCGTAGGCGGCGGAGCCGCCTTTTAGCGCCTTGCGCTGGATCAGGCCCTTTCGGACGAAAAGTTCCAGGGTGTTGTAGACCGTGGCGCGCGAGACCGCAGGGTATTTTTTTCTGACAAGCGCCCAGATTCCGTCCGCGGACGGGTGGGTGAAATTGGAAAGCGCCGCCTTGGCCACCGCCAGGCGCGGCAGCGTGGGCCTTATGCCGCGGCGCTTTAATGACAGGCAGGCGTTAAGCATAGTTTATATACTAAATATTAATTTAGACAATGTCAACAAAATACCGGAACGCCGCCGCGAGGGTAAGGCTTGTTTTCCGCGGGTCGACCCGTCAGGCTGTCCTCCGGAGCGATCCAGGCGGTCCTACTCCGAGTCCAGCGCCGAGATGCCCGGCAGGGTGAGTCGCTCGAGGAACTCCAGGCTGGCGCCGCCGCCGGTGGAGACGTGCGTCATCTTGTCCGCCACTCCGGCGATGCGCACGGCCGAGGCGGAGTCGCCGCCGCCGATGATGACGGTCTTTCCCCTCTCCGCCATGACGGCCAGCTCGCGGGCCAGCCGCAGCGTGCCCTCGGAGCCTTCCTTTATCTCGAAGGCGCCTATCGGGCCGTTCCAGAGGACGGTGCCGGCCTCGGATAGCAGTTTCACCGCGCGGTCCAGCGATTCTTTTCCGAGGTCGAACGATTCCCACCCTTCCGGTATGACCTTCACGTCGCGGCGCAGTTCCCCCACCTTTTGCGCGGCGAAGTCGAAGTTGTCGGTGACCACGAAGTCGCGCGGCAGCACTATCTTGTCGCCGTATTTCTGAAGCAGCTTCCTGGCCGTGTCGAGCATGGATTCCTCGACCAGAGACTTCTGCACGTCGAAGCCCGCGGCCTTGAGGAGGGTGTAGCCTATGCCGCCGCCCACTATCAGGGTGTCTATCTTCTGCAGCAGCGATTCGATGACGCCCAGCTTGCTGGAGATCTTTGAGCCGCCGGTGATGCCGACGAAGGGCCGCCGCGGCTCGCTGACCGCGCCGCCCAGGTATCTGAGCTCCTTCTCTATCAGCAGGCCGGCCAGGCGCAGCTCCACGTGGCGGGTCACGCCGGTGATGGAGGCGTGGCGGCGGTGGCAGGTGCCGAAGGCGTCGTTGACGTAGATCCCGTCGGAGAGGGCCGCCAGGCCGCGGGCGAAGACCGAGTCGTTCTCCTTCTCGCCTATCGCGAAGCGGAGGTTCTCGAGCATATTGGGTCTGTCTTTTACGATGGCCGCCTTCGATACCAGCACGCCCGAGGAGGCGATGCTGCCCTCGTGGAAGACCAGGTCCGGCAGGTGGCGGGCGCGCATGTAGTCGGCCACGGGCCGCAGGCTGTGCTGTTCGTAGACCTCCTCGCGCGACTTGCCTTTCTTCTCCTGCTTGTCGGGCTCGCCGAAATGCGAGCAGAGCACCGGCGTGGCGCCGGCCTCGAGCAGGTATTTCACCGTAGGCAGCGCCGCCTCTATGCGCGCGGCGTCGGCCACTTCCCCTTTGGAGAACGGGACATTCAGGTCCAGCCGCACCAGCACGTTCTTCCCGGCGAAGAGGGCCCTGTCCGCGCCGGCTACGTTCTTCTTGCGTATGCCCGTCTCGCGCGTCATGATCTCGATGCGCTCGCGCAGTATGCGCTCCACCTCGGCGGCGGCCTGCTCGGGCGACATGGCGCGGCTGACCGTCTCCAGGATATTGTGGGTCTTGATGAAGCTGTCGGAGAGCGGCACGGCGCCGCGGTAGACATAGCCGCCGTTGGCGTCCACGGTCACCAGTTCACCCTCTTTGAGCGTCACGTCGGGCTCGCCTTTGAAGGTCACCGTGCCCTGCTCCGGGTTTATGACGGCGTTGGCGCACCCGACGACGCAGGGCTTGTTGAGCGTGATGGAGGTGATGGCGGCGTGCGAGGTGCGGCCCGGGAACACGGTAACGACGCCCTGCGAGTTGTTTATGAAATTGAAGTCGGAGGGCTTGGTGGTCTGGGCCATGTAGATGATGTTCTCGCGGCCCTTGCGGAACTCGTCGAACCTGGCGGGCGTCAGCGCAAGGCGGCCCCAGGCGATGCCGTGGTTTATGGGCACGCCGGCGCCCACCGGCGGCTTCCACTCCCGGGCCCCGCTGGCGTTGCGCGGCACCGAGACATAGGCGTTGCCGGCGCAGAGGCGGTCTATGCGGCCCCGGTATTCGTGGACGGAGATGAAGCCCTTCTTCATCAGGTCCGTGTCTATGACCAGGCGGGCGTAGGTGCTCACCGTGGCGCGCCTGGCCTGCAGCAGCCAGAGCTCGTCGTCCTCGACGGTGAATTCCAGGTCCAGCTCGTGCTTGAGCTGGCGCTCCAGCAGGGTCTTGTACTTCTCCAGGCCCGCCCTGACAGGAGGAGGGATGGTGGTCACGCTGCGGGTGAGCACATTGCCCATCACCACGTCCTCGCCCTGCGTCATCTCCCTGTATTCGCCGAACAGCTCGTCGCTGCCGTTGATGGGGTTGCGGGTGAAGATGACGCCGCTCATGGAGCTGGCGTTCTTGTTGCCGAAGACCATCTGCTGCACGGTCACGGCCGTGCCGAAGTTAACCTCTATGGAGAGTTCCTTCAGGTACTCCCGGACATTGTGGGAGCGGCTGGAGGCGAAAACAAGGTCTATGCACTTGATGAGCTGCTCGAAGGGGTCTTCCAGGAAAGCGGCGCCCAGCCTGGCGGCCACCAGCCGCTCCGCCAGGGCCGCGCCGGCCTCGGGTTCCCCTTTCCTCGCCGGCTCTTCCGCCTCCAGGGCGGCCAGGACATTGCGCAGGAAGCGCAGGTAGACGGCGGAGGCGAATGCCTCGCCGTGTTCCCGGGCCAACTCCTTGCGTATCGCCGGCGTCAGGCCGGCGTTGAGTATGGTGCACATGGAGCCGGGCAGGGAGATGGTGGTGCCCGAGCGCACCGAGACCAGCAGCGGGTTCTCCGGCGAGCCCAGCCGCCGGCCCGTCTTCTCCTCCAGCTGGCCCAGGTGGCGGCCTACGGCTTCCCTGAAGCTCTGCCGGTCGGCGTTTTCCCTGAAGAGTTCAGAGCAGATCGGGAGCCCCAGTATGAAAGCGGGCGGCACTTTCACGCCGAGGGCGGCCATGTCTATGATGCCGTTGCCCTTCCCGCCGAGGAAGGGGCGCAGGCGGTCGTCGGTATGGGTCCAGGTGGAGGCGATGAAGGCGTCGTAATTCCCCTCCACCGGCGGCAGGGTGGCCACCCTGTAGCGGCCGTAGAGGCTGTTCTCGGCGCCGCGGGCCGCCAGCTCCCGGTTTAGGAAGCCGATGGTCTTCTCGATGAACTCGTCGACGGCGTGGAACTCGGTGGTGCGGAAGAAGTTGTTGAAGAAGCGGTCCTTGACCGGCGCCGCGCTGGCGGTGGGGATCTTGTAGACCTCCAGCACGTTGTTGAGCATCCGGCTGAGCCGCTTGAAGATGTTGCCGCGCATGAACTGCTGCAGCTCCATGGAGACGGCCTGCAGCACCCGCTTGGTCTTTATTATGTCGACGGTCTCCATCTCGCAGAGGGCGGTGAGCTCCCCGCAGAACTCGTCGGCTTTGCCCGGCAGCATGCCCTTGAGCGCCATCAGCGAGACCAGCTCCCTGACCAGCGCCACGCAGTCCTTGAGGTTGCCGTAGCCGACCGTCTCGTAGCGGCTGTTGGTCAGGTCGTTGGTGAAAATAAATACCAGCCGGCCCAGGTAGAGGTCCAGGTCGAGGAAATGGTAGAGGCTTATGCGCCCCTCGAAGTAGGACTTTTTGATCAGCGTCTTGAAGCTGCGCAGCCGCCGCAGGCAGTCTATGAGGTTGTTGGTGTCGGCGATGTGCCCGTGCTCGCAGATGGAGAGGAAGGTCTCCATCTCCTTGCGCAGGAAGCACTTCTCGAAGAGGTCCAGGTTCCGGCGCAGGTTCTCCTTGACCGCGGAGATGTCGCCCGACCGGTAATCCCAGAGGTAGGAGAGCTTCTCCTCCATCTCTTCGGCCAGCTCTATGAAGCGCGGGTCCTCGGAGCCGGGGTCGAAGGTGGTGGCCAGGGCCATGTAGCCGGCCTTGAAGAGCGGGTCGGGGTCGCGGCCGCGTATCAGCGCCAGGTAGGGCCCGACGTAGCGGGTCAGTATGCGGGGCGAGAGCTTGCGGTGCACCTCCTTGCGCAGGTCGCCGGCGAAAGAGAGCAGCGGGTCGTCGCCGTCGCGCCCCTCCTCGAAGTACTCCGCCGCGCCGCGGATATCGTCTATCAGCGCGCCGTCGCCGCCGCGCACCGGCAGTTTTTTAAGCAGTTCGCGGGCGTAATAGAGGTACTCGTCAGAGGGATCGCGCACGGCGTCCAGTGTGCGCGTAATCTCATCGAGGAGGTCCTTTTGGATGGCGTCTATGTCGCCCTTGGCCTCGCGCGCGTCGGGCACCCGCTCTTCCTTGTCCAGGAGGCGGAGGTTGACCAGCAGCTCCACCAGCAGGTCTATCTTTTTTTCCTGGTCGGGTTCTTCCCGGGACGCGGAGAGCTGGGCCTTTATCTTTTCCCAGGTGTTAAGGGGTATCATCCTGGCGGCGGCGGAAGGGTTGGTTTTCGGCATAGCCACTCCTGACGTGCTTGCGTGAGGCCCGGTAAGTCGGCGCTTCGACTAGTATATCCGTGCCCCCCCGCCCTGTCAACCCGGCGGCCGCGTCCCTAGTGGCCGCGTCTAGTTGCCGCGCCAGGCGGCGGCGCCGCGGCGAGTTCCTGGAACGGGGTATTCAGGCGCCCCGCGGCGAAATCCTTCGCCGTGAGTTTCTCCTCTTTGGAGACCAGGGAATCGCGCAGCGAGTTGAAGAGCGGATTCATCAGGCCGTTCAGCAGGACGAAAAACGGCGAGACCTCCTTGAGCCTGTTCTTGAGATGGCGCAGGCAGCCGCGGCAGTCCGGGTTCGGGCCTTCGGCCGGGGAATAGTCTATGCCGTGCAGACGGCCAAGCAGCCGCATGCCCGCGACCAGCGGTTCCCTGAGCAGCGGGAACCAGAAGGAGCGCCGGTAGCAGAGGCGCGCCAGGTACAGCGTGCAGGAGGAGCAGGAGGCGTGTGTCATATGGCCCGCAGATATGTTCCCGACACCGCGGCCGCCACGCAGAATCCCACGATGAGCAGCGGCGGGGCCTTCCATTTTTCCAGCAGGAAGAAGGCGACGGCGGCGACGACCAGGTCCGGCCCGGCGCGGACGGCGGTGACCCAGACCGGGTCGTAGAGCGCGGCGCCCAGTATGCCCACCACGGCGGCGTTTATGCCGGCCAGGGCGCCCTGCGCGGAGGGATGGGCGGACAGCCAGCGCCAGAGCGGCGCGCCGGCGGCGGCCAGGAGGAGTCCGGGCAGGAAGATGAAGGCCAGGGCGGCCGCGGCCCACGCGGCCGGCGGGGCCGCGCCCTGC